>CAYRBG010000106.1:0-9877 GCA_964422355.1 uncultured Sphaerotilus sp.
GTGGATGACCCAGTTGCCCAAGGGGCGGATCAGGCCGCTGTCCTCCGTCAGCCCCAGGAAGCGGCCCGGGCCCCACAGCGTGCCGTCGGGCTGTCGCCAGCGCAGCAAGGCCTCCATGCCGACCATGTACCGCGTGCGCAGATCGACCTGAGGCTGGTAATGCAGCTCGAAGCTTTCGTCACTCAGGGCCTTGCGGACCCGCGCCTCCAGATTGAGGGTATCCCGGGTGTGTGGCTGCAGGCTGGCATTGAAGAAGCTGAAGTGTTTGCCTCCCGCCGCCTTGCTCAGGTACATCGCGCGGTCGGCCTTGGACAGCAGGGCGTCGACGTCGTCGGCATCCTGGGGCGCCATGGCTGCGCCGACGCAGCATCCGCACTCGACCTCGATGCCGTCGAGCTCGAACACGCGCGTCACCTCCTGGATCAGGTCCAGGGCACGTCGCTCCACCACTTCCGTCGATTCGACGTTGGGGAACACGACCACAAACTCGTCGCCGCCCCAGCGGGCCACGGTGTCGCTGCTGCTGCAATGGCTGACGAGGCGGTCCGCAACCCCCCGCAGGACCGAGTCGCCGTGGTGGTGGCCCAGCGAGTCGTTGATGCGCTTGAAGCGGTCAAGGTCAAAAAAGAGCACTGCGGCCATCGAACCGGTCTTTCGGTTCTGCACCAGGGCCTGGGTCAGTCTGTCCTGCAGCAGTGCACGGTTGGGCAGGCCGGTGAGCAGGTCGTGGGTGGCCTGGTGTTGCAGTCGCTCGGTGGCTCTCACCATGTCCGTCACGTCGGTCAGGGCCAGCACGGCGCCGTGGGCGGCTCGGGAGGATGTGGATGTCCCGGACTTCATCACGCCGGTTCGGCCGATGAGCGTGCGCCGGAATCCACTTCCGTCCTCCTGCGTCGTGATGGGGCTGGCGATGACATGCACCATGCGCAGTCCCAAGGTGCTGTTCAGGTGGATCGGCACCGCCAGTTCCACCACTTCGCCGTCCCGGATGCACTGCTGGATGGCCTGTTCCACCGTCTGGACTTCCTGCGCCCGCATCGCCAGGATCTGGCTGGACCGGCGTCCCACCACGTCGGCACGGCGATAGCCCAGCAGGCGCTCGGCGCTGGGGTTCAGGTAGCGCACGCGCAGACGCCGGTCCACCGTGATGACCCCGTCCGTGATGGCTCGCAGGGTGGCCCGCGCTTCTTCGCGCGTGCGCCGCAGCTGTTTCTGGGTGTCGCGCAGGTCGGCCAGCCGAGCCAGGCCGAAGGCGGCCGCGCATCCGAGCGTCAGCCACAGCGACGGCAGCCAGATGTGCCACAACCCCAGCAATGCCAGGCTGGTCAGGGGAGGCAGCACGATGCCCGCGAGTCCGAGGGAGACGCCGGTTCGACGCGGGCGAGCCCAGTGCAGCGCGGAGATCAGGACCAGCGGCAGCAGGTTGGCACCCAGTTCGATTTCGGAGGGCACGGCCTGCGCCATCCGGTTCGACCGCAAGTGTTCGTAGGCGGAGGCTTGCCACTGGGCCCGGCTGACGCGCGCCATCGGCGTCACCGAGGGCAGGCTGTGCGTGGTGGACGCGCCGCGGAATGTGGTGCCCAGCCAGACGACTTTTCCGGCGACTTGAGCGGCGGATCGGGGCGACTGCAGCAGTTCGCCCGCCGACAGCGTGGGAACGTCCACGATGGAGGCGGGCAGCACGGACTCCTCCGATTGCATCCAGCGACCCAGGAGGTTCGAGCCCGGAACCCCCTTGACGGATGACGCATCCATTTCGGGGTGAGCGACCTCCAGGACGGCGTGCGCCAACGCGGGGCGACGCAGCTTGCCCTCTCCCGCGTGGGTGGGGAGGTGGCGCTGAATCCCGTCGTGATCGACTGGGCTTCGGGTGTGACCCTCTCCTCTGACCGCCTTGCGCAGATCCTCCTGCATCAGGAGGGAGTCGGTCGTCATGTTGGAGGACGGTAGGGCCAGCACGACGCGTCCATTGCGGAGCAGGGCTTCGACCAAGGGGGCGGCCTCAGTGGAAGTTGGCGGGGACCCACCCAGTTCGTGCATCACGTCGAAAGCGATGGCCCGGGCTCCGGATTCTGTCAGTCGGTCGGTCAGTCGGGCCAGTTGCTGAGGGGACCAGGGCCAGGGGCCAATCTCGCGCAGGCTGCGCTCGTTGATGGCCACCACCACCGACTCGATCTCTGCCGGCCGTGTGAGCCAGCGCGTCAGCACGTCATGGGTGCGGTCGGCCAGAGGCTCGAAGACGCTCCCGACGAGTGCTGCCAACACGGCCACGGCCGCCGTTGCCGCACTCCAGGGTTGGCGCAGAACCGCATCGACCCAGCCGGTGCCGATGCTCATGGGAACCAACGATCAAAGCCTTGAACCACCACCCCTCGGGCGACCACGTCGCGAAGAACAGACTCGCCGAGTGGAGGGGCGTGACGCCGGGAAAAGGGTGAACAAGGCATGCGAGTTTGTTTTTATCGCGCGAGCGGGGTGCGATGCGCGTGGTAACCGAGCATACCTGCGTGGTACCACCAGAACTGGTAAAAATTCACAAATCGCAAGCCGAATTTGAAACGATCGGTCGGCTTGTGTGACGTTGTCAGTCGATCGTGGCGACGTCCGGCTGATAGGCCAGCCGCACGTAGATCGGCGCAAACGCCTCGGCCTGCGTCAGCTCCAGCAGGCGCTCGCGGGTCAGCTCCAGCATGGCGATGAAGGTGACCACCATCACCTGCGGCCCGCGCTTGGGGTCGAACAGGTCGTGGAACTCCAGGAAGCGGTGGTCCTGCAGCCGGCGCAGCAGCTGCGTCATGTGGTCGCGCACCGAGAGCTCTTCGCGGCTGATGCGGTGGTGCTGGGTGAGCTTGGCGCGCTTGAGCACGTCGGCCCAGGCCTGGCGCAGGTCCTCGACGCTGACGTCGGGCCAGCGGGGCTCCAGCGACTGTTCGATGTAGACCTCGGCGCGCAGGAAGTCGCGGCCCAGCACGGGCAGGGTGTCGAGCTGCATCGCGGCGAGCTTCATGCGCTCGTACTCCAGCAGCCGGCGCACGAGGTCGGCGCGGGGGTCGTCCACCTCTTCGCCCTCGTCGGTCTTGCGCGAGGGCAGCAGCATGCGCGACTTGATCTCGATGAGCGTGGCCGCCATCAGCAGGTAGTCGGCGGCCAGCTCCAGGTTCTGGCGGCGGATCTGCTCGACGTAGTCGAGGTACTGCCGCGTGACATCCGCCATCGGGATGTCGAGGATGTTGAAGTTCTGCTTGCGGATCAGGTAGAGCAGCAGGTCCAGCGGCCCCTGGAAGGTCTCCAGGAACACCTCCAGCGCATCCGGCGGGATGTAGAGGTCCTGCGGCATGGCGAACAGGGGTTCGCCATACAGGCGCGCCACGGCCACCGTGTCGACGGTGTCGGGCAGGCCATCGTCGACGTCCGGGAATCCGCCGGAGCGCAGGGCCTCGGCGTCCGGATCCGTCGGGGTCACTGCATCAGGCCTTGGTCTGATAGACGTAAGGCTGTTGCGGCACGGTGGCCGCGTCGAAGTCGGCCTTCTGGTCCAGGTTCACTTCCTTGTCCCACAGCAGGGCACGGCCTTCGCGCTGACGGGCTTCCAGCTCGGGATCCTTCTTCTTCAGGCTCTCGATGAACTGGGTCGTGTCGGATTGGTAGGGCTTCCAGAACAGCGGCATGGTGGGATCGGAATTCGGTTGGACAAAAGCAGTGGCCCGCAACGGGCAGCGCGCAATTTTAGGGTGAGTCAGCCTTGTGCAGGGGTGAGGCCCGCGACAATCATGCCGTTCACCACACCCGAGAAGCCGCTCATGCAGGAAATCGAGCTGAAGTTCCAGATTCCGTCCGAACGTGTGGCCGGTGTGCGCCGGGCCGTGGCGACGAAGACGGCGCAACAGACCCGGCTGCAGGCGCAGTACTTCGACACGGCCGATCGGCTGCTGGCACGATCGGGCTTTGCGGTGCGGCTGCGCCGCGAGGGCAAGCAGTGGGTGCAGACGCTCAAGGGGCGCGGCGACGGACTCATGGCCCGCCTGGAGCACAACGCTCCACTGGACGACGGTGCGGACGATGCGCCCGTGCTGGATCTCGACCGCCACGCCGGCACCCCGGCCGGTGCGGCCTTGCAGCAGTTGCTGGCGCGGGCAGGCCTGGGGCCGGGCGATCTCCGGCTCCAGTACCGCACCGACATCCTGCGCACCCATCGGCTGCTGCGTCACGCCGGGGCCAGGATCGAACTCGCCCTGGACGAGGGCGAGATCCTGGGGCCGGAGGAGCGACGCCTGGCTGTGAGCGAGCTGGAGTTCGAGCTGGTGGAGGGCGCCGCCTCGGCGCTGCTGGATCTGGCTCGTCGCTGGGTGGCCCGCCATCACCTGTGGCTGGACGTGCGGACCAAGGCCGAACGCGGCGACCGGCTGGCGCGGGGGCTGATCTGCGGGGCACCGGTGCGCGCTCAGCCGCTGGCGCTTGACGCGTCCTTGGCCCCTCAGACGGCGGTGTCGGCCATGTTGGCGAACGTGTTGCGGCAGATCCTGCCCAATGCGGCGGACGTGGCCGAGGCGCTGGGGCAGGCCGAGCACGTGCACCAGCTCCGTGTTGGATTGCGGCGATTGCGCTCGGTGCTGCACGAGTTCGGAGATGCGTGGCGCGCGCCGGATCAGGTTGACACCGCCGCGCGGGTGGCCGATGCCGCCGCGCAGGTGTTTTCTGCACTGGGCGTGACGCGGGATCGTGACGCGCTGCTGGTCTCGGTGCTGCCGCAGGTGCAGGCGGCAGGCGGCCCGCCGCTGGTGTTCAAGGGTCCGGACGAGGGGGGCGATCCGGCCGGCCTGCTGCGATCGATCCCGACCCAGATTCTGTGGTTGGACATCCTGAGGTTGTCCCTGGCCTCTGCAGATTCGGCGGGCGAAGCCGATGGGGTCATGGTTGAGGGAAACGATCCTGCTGGATCGGCGCCGGCTCTGAAACCCTGGGTCCGCAGCCGTCTGGACGCGCTGCATCGCCGTCTGGTCAAGGACGCTGAGTGTTTCGAGACCCTGCCTCTGGTCGATCAGCACCGCACGCGCAAGCGCCTCAAGCGCCTGCGCTACGGGCTGGAGCTGACGGCCGATCTGCACCCGCGCAAGGCGCTGCAGACTTATCTGCAGCGCCTTCAGGCGGCGCAGGAAGAGCTTGGGCACATGAACGATCTGTGCGTGGCCGAGGCCCTGTACGAGCGCATGCTGCCTCAGGAACCGCGCGCCTGGTTCGCACTCGGGTGGCTGTGTGCCCAGCGTCGGCGGGCGGTGCACCGCTGCGCCCGCACCCTGCGCAAGCTCGCCCGCACCCCTGTCGGCTGGCGGCGCGGCCCTTCGCACGGGCGCTGAGCGAGCCTGGTGACGAGGAAGCTCAGGAGGCCGGCGCGTCGGTGGGGGGCTGTGGGGTCGACGCCACCACCTTCAGGGCGTCGGCGACGCTGCGGTGCAGGTGGTCGGTGCCCACGCGTCCGGCAAAACCGGAGCGCTGAAGCAGCGACAGCGGCTGGGCATTGAGCCCGGCCAGATGCAGGGCCACATGGCGCTTTTCGAGCTGGCGGTGGAGCTGCTCCAGGGTGTCCAGCCCCGAGGTGTCCATGGCGATGAGGTGATCGGCCTCCAGGATCAGCGCCCGGGTGTCCGGAGGCAGCTCGTCGGCGAGTGATTCGAGCTTGCCCACGGCGCCGAAGAACAAGGCCCCGTACAGGCTGCGGACCTCCACTCCGGCCGGGGGGGGGGATCCTTCCAGCTCCCCCGCCGCCTGCCGGTCCACCCGGAACAATTGGCTCATGCGCCAGATGAAGAAGGCACAGGCCAGCATTAGGCCCACCTGCACGGCGATCGTCAGATCGAACACCACGGTCAGCACGAAGGTGCCCAGCAGGATGGTGCGATAGGTCGGGTTGAACTGCTTGAGGCGGGCGAACTCGTGCCACTCGCCCATGTTCCAGGCGACCATGAGCAGGATGCCGGCCAGCACCGCCAGCGGCACGTGCAGGGCCAGCGGAGCGGCCACCAGGATCACCAGCAGCAGGGCCCCAGCGTGGACGATGCCCGCCATCGGCGACACCGCACCGGCCCGCACATTGGTCACCGTGCGCGCGATGGTGCCTGTGGCCGGAATGCCGCCGAACATCGGTGCGACGATGTTCGCCACCCCCTGCGCCATCAGCTCCTGGTTGGGGTCGTGGCGCTTGAAGTCGGTCATGTTGTCGGCCACGCGGGCGCACAGCAGCGACTCGATGGCGCCCAGCAGCGCGATCGTCACGGCCGGAAAAAGCAGTTGCTTGGCCGTGGCCCAGGTGAATTCGGGTGGGAACAGGGTCGGCAGGCTCTGCGGAATGCCGCCGAAGCGGGTGCCGATGGTCTCGACCGGCAGGTTCAGCATCTGGCTGGCCAGCGTCAGCGTCACCAGCGCCACGATGGGGCCGGGGATGCGCTGCACCGAGCGCACGCGGCCTTCGAGCAGCGGCTGCAGGTGCTTGAACTGGAACAGCTTGGTCCACACGAACAGACCGACAAAGCACAGCACGCCCAGTCCGAGTGCGTACGGATTGAAGGTGTGCCGGTGCTCGAACAAGGTGAACAGCATCGTGAAGAAGTCGGCCGGCAGCTTGGCGATCTGCAGGCCGAACAGGTCACGCAACTGCGACACCGCGATCAGCACCGCGATGCCGTTGGTGAAGCCGATGACGATGGACACCGGGATGTAGCGTACCAGCGCTCCCAGCTTGAGCCAGCCCATGATGAGCAGCATGAAGCCGGCCAGCATGGTGGCGATCAGCAGGTTGGCCAGCCCGTATCGTTCGACGATGCCGTAGACGATGACGATGAAGGCCCCCGCCGGCCCGCCGATCTGCACCTGCGAGCCGCCCAGCAGCGAGATCAGGAAGCCCGCGATGATGGCCGTGTACAGCCCCTGCTCGGGCTTGACGCCCGAGGCGATGGCAAAGGCCATGGCCAGGGGCAGGGCGACAATGCCCACGGTGAGGCCGGCTCCCACGTCGGCGGCGAATTGAGGGCGGCCATAGCCGTGCAGTGCGTCGAGCGCTCGGGGATGAAAACGGTGCAGGCCCGACAACAGGGACTTCAGCGACGATGCGCCGGACGGGGGAGAAGACACGACCACACTCCAGACAGACGGTGACGGCGCCGAAGGCGCACAACGATCAGGGTGTCAGCGGACAGGTCCGGGCGGGCCGCAGTGGTGTCTCAGAGCAATGAAACGCCGCCGACGGCTCGGGGGCCGAGGGGTATCGTCCAGGCGACAGGCGAAGTTCATGGGCACATTGTTGCCCATCGGGGTTCGGGGTTGCGTAAGCAATGACGCTTCGAGGGGCCGAACATCGTCACTTCGCAACACCTGGGGGCCGCAGGGTGGCGCCGATAGAATCTCGGGCCTTTTCCGGCGCCGCCACTCTGAAGGTTTTTGCCCATGTCCGATCGCCTGGCCGTCCTGCCCCAATACCTGTTGCCCAAGCAGGCCCTGACCGAAGCTGCGGGCCGCCTGGCCGGCGCGCGCAAGGGTGCCCTCACCACGGCGGTGATCCGCAAGTTCATCCGCCGATACGGCGTGGACATGAGCGAGGCGGCCAACCCCGATCCGGCGGCTTACGCCACCTTCAACGACTTCTTCACGCGTGAGCTCAAGCCGGGTGCCCGGCCGCTGGCCCACGCCGACCTGATCTGCCCGGTCGACGGTGCGATCAGCCAGTTCGGGCCGGTGGAGGGGGACCAGGTGTTCCAGGCCAAGGGGCACCGCTACTCGACGACCGCGCTGGTCGGCGGCGATGCCCAGTTGGCGGCACGTTTCCAGAACGGGCACTTCGCCACGCTCTACCTTAGCCCGCGCGACTATCACCGCATCCACATGCCCTGCGACGGCACGCTGACCCGCATGATTTACGTGCCGGGCGAGCTGTTCTCGGTGAACCCGACCACGGCCCGCGGCGTGCCGGGCCTGTTTGCCCGCAACGAGCGCGTGGTGTGCGTGTTCGAGTCGGCGCGCGGTCCCTTCGTGCTGGTGCTGGTCGGCGCCACCATCGTCGGCAGCATGGCGACCGTGTGGCACGGCTTGGTCAACCCACCGCGCAGCGCCCAGGTGCGCGAATGGACCTACGCCAAGGACCAGGTCGTGCTGCGCCAGGGTGCCGAGATGGGCCGCTTCCTGCTTGGCTCGACCGTGGTGATGCTGTTCCCGCAGGGGCCGCTGCAGTTCAACCGCCACTGGACGCCGACGCGCTCCATCCGCATGGGCGAGGAAATGGCGAACATCGGCGCGCTGGGCGCTTGAGGTCCGGCGGGTGAGCCTGACCCTGCACATCCCGGTCCACAGCGACCTGCTGATCCGCAAGAGCCGCTTCATCGGCTGCGTCGAGCCCATGGCCGACCGGGCCGCAGCTCAGGCGCGGGTGGCGCAGCTTAAGGCCGAGCACCCCGGCGCGGCGCACGTGTGCTGGGCCTTGCTCGCGGGCGGACAGTCTGCGGCCAACGACGACGGCGAACCCGGCGGCACCGCCGGCCGACCGATGCTGGATGTGCTGCGGCACCAGGACCTCGAAGGGGTGCTGGCGACGGTGGTGCGCTACTTCGGCGGCGTCAAGCTGGGTGCGGGCGGGCTGGTGCGCGCCTACACCGACTGCGTGGCCCAGGCGCTGCTGAACGCCGAGAAGATCCCCTTGCGGCGCATGAAGACGCTCTGTGGCTCTGTGCCCTACGCGATGGAAGGGTGGCTGCGCCGGGAGGTGGCGGCGGCCGGCGCGACGCTGGTGGACGTCCAGCACGGCAGCCTGGTCGACTTCACACTGAATCTGCCGGAGGACGAGGCGCCCGCGCTGGTTCAGCGGCTCAACGACGGCGGCCAGGGCCGCCTGGGGTGGCGCACACCATGATCGTCCGACCGCGTCCGAACTGGTGGCGCATGCTTCTCGTGTGGCGGGGCTCGATCCTCAAGCAGATCGCGCCGCAGCTGTGTTTCGTGGCCGTGATCTCGGGCGTGGTGGTGGCCTTTCACGGCGAACTGCTGCACCACAAGATTACGCTGACGGCCGTGCCGTTCTCGCTGGTGGGCGTGGCGCTGGCCATCTTCCTGGGGTTTCGCAACAGTGCGAGCTACGACCGCTGGTGGGAGGCCCGCAAGCTGTGGGGCCGCTTCCTGATCGACGGCCGCACGCTCACCCGCCAAGCGTTGAGTTGTGTCGAAGGGGCTGCGCGGGATCCGAATGCCGTGCGACCGTTCGTCCACGGCGTGGCGGCCTTTGTGCATGCGGCGCGCCACCGCTTGCGCGGGACGGATCCGCGTCCGGATATGGAACGACTGCTGCCCCGTGAGGTGGTCGAGGCCACCTTGGCGCAAGGTGGCGCCGCGACCTCTCACCTGCTGCTGTGGCTGGCGCAGTGGGTGCGCGAGCAGCGCGAGGCCGGACGGCTCGACCCCCTGTTGGCCGTGGAGATGGACCGTAGCCTCACCGGCCTGAACGAAGCCTGGGGCGGCTGCGAGCGCATCGCCGCCACGCCGCTGCCCTTCACCTATTCGGTGATCCTGCACCGCACGGTCTACATCTACTGCATGATGCTGCCGTTTGGCCTGCTGGACGCCATCGGCGTGATGACGCCGCTGATGGTCACCTTCGTGGCCTACACCTTCTTTTCCATCGAGGCCCTGGGCGACGAGATCGAGGAACCCTTCGGCACGGCGCCCAACGACCTGCCGCTGCAGGCGCTGGCCGTCGGCATCGAGCGCGCGATGCGGGAGATGCTGGGGGACGCGGAAGAGGACCTTCCGCCCAAGCCCCTGCCGCAGGACTTCATCCTGAACTGACCGGGAGACGACCATGAAACGCCTGACCATGTCCCTGGACGACGACCTGGCCGAT
>CAYRBG010000107.1:0-9848 GCA_964422355.1 uncultured Sphaerotilus sp.
TCTGGTTGTTGTCCTTGAGCGAGAGCACGTGCTGCTCGTGCGCGACGATGCGGCCCTGCGGATCGGTGACGGTGTAGGGCAGGCGGCAGGCCTGGGAGCAGTCGCCCCGGTTGGCGCTGCGCCCGGTCTGGGCGTGGCTGATGTAGCACTGGCCGCTGTAGGCCACGCACAGCGCGCCGTGCACGAAATACTCCAGCGTCGCGTCCTGGACCTGGGCGGCGATGTCGCGGATCTGCTCCAGCGTCAGCTCGCGCGCCAGCACCATCTGCGAGAAGCCGACGTCCTGCAGGAAGCGGGCCTTTTCCTCCGTGCGGATGTCGGTCTGGGTGCTGGCGTGCAGCTGGATGGGGGGCAGGTCCAGCTCCAGCAGGCCCATGTCCTGGACGATGAGCGCGTCCACGCCCGCGTCGTACAGCTGGTGCACCAGCTTGCGGGCGGGTGCCAGTTCGTCGTCGCGCAGGATGGTGTTGATCGTGGCGAAGATGCGCGCGCCGTAACGGTGGGCGTGACGCACGAGCCGTTCGATGTCGGCGACCGAGTTGCCTGCCGAGGACCGTGCCCCAAAGTCGGGGCCGCCGATGTAGACGGCGTCGGCCCCGTGGTTGACGGCTTCGATGCCGATGTCGGCGTCGCGGGCGGGGGAAAGCAGCTCAAGCTCAGGTCGCATCGGAGGATTTTAGGGTTAGGCAGTTTCCCGGCGGGGGCGGTGATCTTGCACACCTGGGGCGCTTGCGTGCTCAAACCTTGTTACGAATGGCCCGATGATGCGGTTCTTCCCCGTATCCGCCCATGACCTCGCCTCTTTTTGCCCTCACTGTGGGTCCCGAACTGGACTGGACCGGCGCGGCGCCTCACTGGCCCGTGCAGTGTCGCCATTGCGACAGCCTGGATGTCGCGCAGCAGCAATTGGCCGACTCGAGCCCGGATGCGCTGGTGGTGAGCTGTGCCAAGGGTTCTGAAGCAGAAGCCCTCACGAACTGGACGGCGTTGTCTCAGGCCACGCTGGCCAGTGCGGTCGTGGTGGTTGTGCCTTCGCCCACTGTTGATCTGGCCCGGCGGCTGCTGCAGGCGGGCATTCAGGATGTGGTGCCGGCCGAGCAGGCCACGCCGGACCTGCTGGGGCGTTCCGTGTGGCTGTCGGCGCAGCGGCATCAGGCGGAGCAGGCCTTGCGCCGAGCCTGGTCCATCGACATGACCACGGGCCTGCCGAACCAGGCCCAGCTCGTGGAGCTGCTGTCCCAGATGTGCTCGCTGCGCGAGCGCGAACCGGCGCGCATGGCGCTGATCGCCCTGCGCATCGAGGGACTGAACTCGGCGTTTACCGCATGGGGCCCCCAGGCTGCGCTGACGCTGCGTCGCAAGATGGCGGTGCGTCTGCGCTCCGGGGTGCGCGCCAGTGACGTGGTCTGTTCGCTGGGCAACGATGCGTTTGCCGTGCTGCTGCCGCGCACCGAGTCCGGCGACGTGACCGAGCAGGTGGAGCGCAAGCTGGTGCGTCTGCTGTCCCAGCCTTACCCGTTCAACGGCCAGGCGGTGCAGATGTCGGTGGCCACGGGGATCAGTCACTATCCTGAAGATGGGCGTACCGCCGATGAACTGCTGCGACGCAGCTTGTCCATGTCGGTGAACCAGCGGGGTGAGGGGCGCACGGACATCGGTGGGCATGTCGATCGCTCGACCGCTCCAGCGGCCAACGACGAGTAAGGGGCCTGCCGGCACCCGCGCTCCGCCTGGTGGCGGTGACGGACGCAAGCTGCGGTATGGTCAAGCCATGACTCCCGCATCACCGAAGCCTCGATGGTGGGCCCTGGACGCGGTCCGGGGGGGCGCGATGGTCTGGATGACGCTGTTCCACCTGACCTTCGACCTCAATCTCTTCGGCCTCATCCCCCGTCAGAACTTCTACGCCGACCCGCTGTGGACGCTGCAGCGCACCTGCATCGTGTCGCTGTTCCTGGGGTGCGCGGGTTATGGGCAAGCGTTGGCCATTCGACAAGGTGTGTCCGGTGCCAGATTCTGGAAACGCTGGGGGCAGGTGGCTTTGTGTGCGGCCCTGGTCAGTCTGGGTTCGGCCTGGATGTTTCCCAAGAGCTGGATCAGCTTCGGTGTGCTGCACGGCATGGCCGTGATGCTTCTGTTCACGCGCATTTTGGGGACACCGTGGATGGCTTGGCAGGAGCGGCGACCTGTGGCTGCAATGGGTGCACTGCTGGCCCTGGCCGGGGTGGCCCTGCTGCTGCCGTGGGCGGGGTGGTCTCACCCCGTCTTCGATTCGCGCTGGACCAACGGCGTCGGACTGGTGACCCACAAACCGATCACCGAAGACTACGTCCCCGTGCTGCCGTGGTGGGGCGTGATGCTGCTGGGGTTCGCATGGGGGGCTGGGTCCTCTGGACGCAGGACCGTCACAGCTCCTGTCCTTTCTCCGGACGCGGCGGAGGCGCCATCGGCAACGTCCATTGCTCCCCGACACCGCACGCTTTCGCCACCACTGTCCGGTCTGGTCTGGTTGGGCCGCCATTCGCTGTCGTACTACATGCTGCACCAGCCGGTGCTGATCGCGCTGATTCAAGCGGGGCTGTGGCTGCAGCGCGCCTGAGAGACGCGAGTCGCTTCCCCAGCTGAAACTGCGGCGGTGGCAGAAAGCAAAACCGCCCGGGGCTTCGGGAGCCTGCGGGCGGTGGAGGGAGGGATGAGGGGCCTTCAAGCCCCGGCCTCGCTCAGGGCGTGCCGAACTTGTAGTCCGTGCGGGCCTGCTTCTTCAGCTCGTCGCGGAACTTCATGAGCTTCTGCTGCTGCAGGCGCTGGACGATCTGCGGCTTGACCTCTTCCATCGACGGCAGCTTGGCTTCGCGCGTGGCTTCCAACTGGATCACGTGGTAGCCGAACTGGCTCTTGACCGGCTCTTCGGTGAACTTGCCCGGGGCCAGCTTGACCATGGCCTGGGAGAACTCGGGCACGTAGTTGCCGGCCGGGGCCCAGTCCAGATCGCCGCCGTTGCCGGCCGAGCCGGGATCCTTGGAGGACTTCTTGGCCAGGTCGGCAAACTTGGCGCCGCCCTTGAGCTGGGCGATCAGGGCCTTGGCGTCCTCTTCCTTCTCGACCAGGATGTGGCGAGCGTGGTATTCCTTGTCGCCGGCCTGGGCCTTGAACTGGTCGTACTCGGCCTTGACGTCGGCGTCGGAAACCGCGCCGGGCTTCTGGAATTCATTGAAGAGCATGCCGATCAGGATGTCCTGACGAACGTTCTCGATCTGGGTGCGGTACTCGTCGCTGCGTTGCAGGCCACGGCGCTCGGCTTCCTGCACGAAGATTTCGCGCATGACCATGGCGTCCTTGAGCTGGCGCTCCAGTTCCGGCGTGCGGGGCTGGCCCCGCTGCTTGGAAACCTGCTCGATCAGGGCCTCGAAACGGGCCTTGGGGACGGCCTTGCCGTTGACGATGGCGATGTTCTGGGCCTGTGCGGCGGCCGGCAGCAGTGCTGCAGCGAGCGCAACAGCGGACAGGACGATCGGGAGCTTCTTCATGGACTGTGAAAACCTTTCAGGGGAAGACTGCGGCAAACCTCACTCGGCTTCGGCCACGATGACCAGAGCGTGGATCCCCCGCGCGATCAGGTCATTCAAAGCATCATACACAAGGCGATGTCTGGCCAGCCTGGACGTGCCTGCGAAGCGTGAACTGGTGATCACCACGCGGAAGTGACTGCCTTCTCCGGCGCCATGATGACCGGCGTGGAGATGACTTTCGTTGATCACTTCCAGCTTGGAAGGTTCCAGCGCGGCGCGCAGTGCGGCTTCGATCTCGGCCGCGGAAACAGGAGAAGCAGAGGTCATTTCGGATCCGATTCGAGGTGGCGGTGCAGGTAAAAGCCCTGCGCGACCATGAAGACGAACATCAGGCCCATGCCGCCGAACATCTTGAAGTTCACCCAGGTGCTGGTGTCGAACTGGTAAGCGACCCACAGGTTGAGTACACCCATGGCGGCAAAGAAGATCACCCACGCCCAATTGAGGCGCCGCCAGGCGAATGCGGGCAGGTGGATGCCCTCGCCCAGCATGGCCTGCAGCAGGTTCTTGCCGGCCAGACGGGGGCTGAGCAGAAAGGCCAGCGACATGATCCAGTACAGCACGCTGGGCTTCCACTTGATGAAGGTCTCGCTGTGGAAATAGATGGTGGCTCCGCCCATCACGGTGACCAGACCCAGGCTGACCCACAGCATGGTGTCGATCTTCTGGCGGCGCGCCTTCAGGTAGATCACCTGGGCCAGTGTGGCCAGGATGACGACCACGGTGGCCAGCAGCACGGGGGCTTCCTTGGGACCCACCGTACCGCCCGACACCATGAAGCCCAGCCATTCGGTGGCCAGGCTGGCGGCCTCGTCCGGTCGTTTCTCTGCCGAGTTGAAGGTCAGGAAGAACAGGATGATCGGCAGGAAGTCGAGCAGGATCTTCATTGCGCAGTTTTTGCTTCTTTGGCGGTGCGCGGAGTCTAACGAACCCCGTGGGGCATGCCCCCGCTCGCCTGTGGGGGGCATGCGACGTCAGAGGTCCCGACGCCAGGGCTCACGACGAGCAGGAAATCTCCAGGCCTTTTGCCCAGTCGGGGGGAAGTGCGGCGTACGCCTCGCACCCGGGCTGCTCGTCGAAGGGGTGCGCGAGCAGGCGTTCCAGGCGGTGAACTTCGCTGTAGTCGCCTTGCTGGGCTTGCCGGAGGGCCTGTTCGGCCAGGTGGTTGCGCAGGATGTACTTGGGATTGGCCGCACGCATGCGAGCCCGGCGCGCTTGAACGACTTCCGGCGCGTGGCCTTCCTGGGCCAACCGCTGCCGGTAGCGCTCGGCCCAGGCGTTCCAGGCGTTGCGGTCAATGAAGAGGTCTCGCAGCGCGTGCGTGGCGGCGACATCCTCATCGAAGCGGCACAGGCGCCGGAAGAAGATCGTGTAGTCGACGCCCTCGGCGGCCATCTGTCGCATCACATCGTCCAGCAGGGCCTGATCGTCGGGGTGGGCGTCCTGCAGGCCGAACTTCGCGCGCATGCGTCGGCCCAACGCCGGGCCGAAGTCGTCCCGGTAGGCGGAGACCGCGGCTCCGAGCGCGTCGACCTGCCCTGCCGCAGCCGGAACGAGCGCCTGCGCCAGGGCGTGCAGGTTCCAGAAGGCGACCTGGGGTTGGCGCGCGTAGGCATAGCGGCCCTGGTGATCGGAGTGGTTGCAGATGTGGGCCGGGTCAAAGGCGTCCAGGAAGCCGAAGGGGCCATAGTCCAGCGTCAGACCCAGGATGGACATGTTGTCGGTGTTCATCACGCCATGACAGAAGCCGACCGCCTGCCATTGCGCCAGCAGCTCAGCGGTGCGGCGCGAGATCGCTTCCAGCAGCGCAGCCGCCGGCACGGGGGCGTCGGCACATTCGGGGTAGTGATGGGCGATGACGAAGTCGACCAACCGCTTCAAGGCGGTGTGATCGCCATGGTGGCAGAAGTGTTCGAAGTGGCCGAAGCGGATGAAGCTCGGCGCCACGCGGGTCACCACGGCGGCGGTTTCGGCGTCTTCACGAAAGACAAGCTGGTCCGATGCAGTGAGGGCCAGGGCGCGCGTGGTAGGAACGCCCAGCGCGTGCATGGCCTCGGAGCACAGGTACTCTCGGATCGATGAGCGCAGCACGGCTCGACCGTCGCCTCGGCGGGAGTAGGGCGTGGGTCCACTCCCCTTGAGCTGGATTTCCTGCGGTCCCATGGGGCTGTCGAGTTCACCCAGCAAGAGCGCGCGGCCATCGCCGAGCTGCCCGGCCCAGACCCCAAACTGGTGGCCGCTGTAGACCGTGGCCACCGACACCATGCCCGGCCAGGGCTCGCTCCCGCTCAGGGTGGGCAGGGCTTGTGCATGATTGGCCCAGTCCTCGGGCCATCCCAGGTCGGCAGCCAGGCTGTGGTTGAGGGCCACCCACCGCGGCTGGGTCAGACCCTGACCCTTGCAGGGGACGGCGAACGGCTCGCCCAGACTCGGATATCGATGCGTCCAAGTCAGTCGACGTGGGTCAAACGATGTGGGCTCGGGGGAGGAAAAGGGCATGCGGATCAGTGTAGGCAGCACGCCGAAGTCCGTCCGGTGCAGGGATTTGTGCGGCCGAGCGGGCACACTTGCGGCTTTGTCCTCGGGGAGTTGGGGTCGGGTGCCGGATCTCGTTCTGATGCCGCTGTTGAATGCGCTCAGCGCTGGGCTGCTGCTGTTTCTGCTCAGCTCGGGGCTGACGCTCGTCTTCAGCCTGATGGGGGTGATGAACTTCGCCCATGCCGCGTTCTACATGCTGGGCGCGTATGTGGCGTGGGCGCTGTCGGGCTGGATCGGGTTCTGGCCGTCGCTGGTGCTTGCGCCGGTGGTGGTGGGGCTGTTGGGCGCGGCCGTCGAGCATGGGGTGTTACGTCGGGTGCACCGGCTGGGGCATGTGCCCGAGATGCTGGTCACCTTCGGTCTGGGGCATGTGGTCGTCGAGGTGGTGCAGATGGTCTGGGGGCGCACGGCGGTGCCGTTTCATCTGCCTGCGGAGCTTCAGGGCTCGGCCTTCACCGTCGTTCGACACGTCTCCGGAGAGGTCCAGTGGGTGTGGGGCAGTGCGTCTTCGCGGTGTGGGTCGGGTGGTGATGCCTTTGCGCAGTGCCTGAGTTTTCCGGCTTCGCGGGCATTGATCATGGCTGTCGCCATCGGTGTGTGGATGGTGATCGGCGTGGTGCTGCGCACCTCGCGGGTCGGGCTGGTGATCCGCGCTGCGACGACCCAGCCGCTCATGGTGGAGGCCCTCGGCCACCGCCTGTCGCGGGTGATGACGATCGTGTTTGGGGGCGGGTGTGCGTTGGCGGCCCTGGCGGGCGTGTTGTCCGGCGCAACGTTTGTGACCGAGCCGTCCATGGCCGCGGTCATGGGGCCGTTGGTGTTTGTGGTGATCGTGGTGGGGGGGCTGGGATCGTTGAGCGGCGCGTTCTGGGCATCCCTGCTGGTGGGGGCCCTGCAGACCTTGCCTTTGGTTATTCAGTCCTCGGTGGCGTCCCTTTTGCAGGGGATGGGCGTCGAGCTTCAGGTTCCGACCTGGCTCAGTCCTTTGATGCGCCTGCCGGTGTCCCAGTGGGCGCCGGTGTTGCCTTATGCCTTGCTGGTGGGGGTGTTGGCGCTCCGGCCTCAGGGATTGTGGGGGCGGCCGGCATGAAGCGGGGTCCGCGCTTCACGCTTGAGCGTGCGGATGATGCGGTGCTCGTGCTGCTGACCCTGACGGTGGTGTGGGCCCCGTGGGGGGTCGAGGGGCGGCACGTGTGGTCGGTACTGACCCAGATCGGCATTGCGGTGATGTTGTGTCAGTCCTACGCCTTCCTGTGGGGGCAGGTGGGGATGCTGAGTTTTGGGCACGCGGTGTATGCGGGGGTGGGTGCCTATGCCGCAGCCGGTGTGCTTCGGGCCGCGGAGCAGGGCGTATGGGATGTGTCGCTGGCCCTCGTCCCCCTGATGGGCGGCGCGGCGGCCGGTGCAGTCGCCGCAGTCCTTGGGCTGCTGGCCTGTCGTCATGCGGGGATGGCGTTTGCGATGATCACGCTGGGCTTGGGCGAGCTGGTGTCGTCCTTGGCGGGCGTCTTGCCGGACGTGTTCGGAGGCGAGTCCGGCTGGACGGTGAACCGCACGGCGGCTGGGGGGGGGGCGGGATGGACGTTCGCCCCGGCGAAGGAGTTGTTCGTGCTGGTGGGGCTCCATGTGCTGGTGTCGGCGCTGCTTTGGAGAGCGGTGATGCGCAGCCGAGTGGGGGTCCTGCTTCGGGCGGTGCGAGACAACCCCATGCGGGTGGCTTTCCTGGGGGGGCGCCCGGCGGTTTGGCGGTGGGTAGCGTGGGTGCTGGCGTGTTCTCTGGCTGGGGTGGCTGGCGCTTTGTCCACATTGCAATTCGAGGTGGTGAGTCCGGACGTGTTCAGTACCCACCGTTCGACTTTGGTGCTGCTGTTTGTGGTGCTGGGGGGCTCCGTCGGCCTGCTGGGCCCCGTTTTGGCGGGCATCGCCATGGTGATGGCGCAGAGTGTGCTGTCGGGCTGGACCTCGGCGTGGTCGCTGTACATCGGCTTGGCGTTCGTCGTTGTCGTGATGCGCAGTCCCGATGGTCTGGCGGGCGGCTTGCCGCTCGATGCGCAACCCCGGTCGCTCGATTCGGGGCGTGGGAAGGGGGCCGGCCACCGCGGCTGGTTGATGCTTGCCCTGCTGGGGGGCGTGGTGTTGATCGAATGGGTGCACCGCCATCAGCAGAGGGCCTTGGATCCGGATCCGGTGTCGCGCTTCGGCCCTTGGACGCTGCATTGGTTGGCGCCGGGGGTGGTGTGGACGGGGGGGGCGCTGGCGCTGGTCGGCGTTTTGGGGGTGTGGATGGGGCGGTGGCGTCTGGGGGCGATGGGAGCAGATCGTTCATGACGCCTTCCTGCGCATTGCGGATCGAACAGTTGGGCGTGAACCTGGGTGGCGTGCGCCTGCTTGATGGGGTGAGTCTGGACATCGCGGCTGGAGAGCGTCTGGCCTTGATCGGGCCCAACGGTGCGGGCAAGACCACGGTCTTTCACGCGCTCACCGGCCAGGTCCGGCCGACCTCGGGGCGGGTGAATCTGTTCGGCCGGCGCATCGATGGCTGGTCGCCGGCGCGCATCCGGCGTGCGGGGCTGTCGCGCAGCTTCCAGGTCAGCCAGCTCTTTGACCGGATGTCGGTGGAGGATCACCTGAGGGCCGCGTGGTGGCTTTCTCAGGGCAGTGGTGTGTGGCCCAGCCTGGCGTGCTTGTTTCCTGGAAAAAACAGGGCGATCGAACACTGGGTGGCGTCGGACCTGGAACGGCTGAACCTGAAGACTTCGGCCCATCTTCTGGCGGGCGAGCTCAGCTATGCGGATCGACGCGCGTTGGAATTGGGTCTGGCGGCGGTGGGTGATGCGCCTGTGCTGCTCCTGGATGAGCCGACGGCCGGCATGAGCCGCAGCGAGACGCAACGCTTTCAGACTGTGATTCGGGATCTGACGGCTGGGCGTACGCTGGTCATGATCGAGCACGACATGGGGGTGGTGTTCGACTTGGCGGACCGGGTGGCTGTGCTGGTGGGCGGGCGCCTGCTGGCGTGTGACCGGCCTGCGAAGATCCGCGCCCACCCTGAAGTGCAGCGGGCCTACCTGGGGGCGTTGATGAACGAGGGCGCACCGGCGACGCGGCACGACGCGGCCCAGAGGGGAGTCCATGCTGCTGAAGGTTGAGGGTTTGTCCGCCGGGTACGGCGGCAGCCGGGTGTTGCAAGGTGTGGGCTTCAGCCTTCGCGAGGGCGAGTGCGTGTGCCTGCTCGGTCGCAACGGCTCCGGCCGATCCACCTTGTTGCATGCCTTGATCGGTCGTTTGCCCGTGACCGGTTCCATCGTCTGGAGGGGGCGGGACGCCAGTGGCTGGCCAACATCTGAACGGGTTCGGGCCGGTTTTGGTCTCGTGCCTGAGGGGCGCGAGGTGTTCACGCAACTGACGGTCGAGCAGAACCTGAGGCTTGGCGAATGGCGCAGTTCGTGGATGCGGCGGTGGCGCCCTTCATCGGGCTGGTCGCTGGAGGATGTCTGGCGTCGCTTCCCGAGGCTGGCCGAACGCCGGCACCTGCCGGCCGGTCTGCTGTCGGGCGGTGAGCAGCAGGTGCTGGCCTTGTGCCGCACGGCCTTGGGTCGACCCGCCCTGTATCTGGTCGACGAGCCGACCGAAGGCCTCTCTCCGCAGTGGATCGACGAGGTTCGCCTGTTCCTGCGCGAGGTTCAGTCCGCAGGGGCCGCCGTCGTGCTGGTGGAGCAGAAGTTGATGCTGGCGCTGGAC
>CAYRBG010000108.1:0-9828 GCA_964422355.1 uncultured Sphaerotilus sp.
GGGCACGACGAAGTCGCGGCGGGCCTGCAGCTCCTGACGGCGGCGCTCGCACTCGGCCAGGGTTTCGGGCTCGAAGCAGGCCAGGGCTGCGTGCTGCGCCACGGCCGAGGCGCAGATGTAGAGGTTCTGCGCCAGCTTCTCGACGGCCGGCACCAGGGCCTCGGGCAGCACCATCCAGCCCAGGCGCCAACCCGTCATGCCGAAGTACTTGGAGAACGAGTTGACGACGATGACGTCGTCGCCCAGCGTCAGGGCGCTTTGGGCCGGGGTGTCGCCATAGGTCAGGCCGAGGTAGATCTCGTCGACCACGGTGACGCCGCCCCGTCGGCGCACGACCTCGACGATGCGGGCCAGTTCGGCCGCGTCGATGGTCGTTCCGGTCGGGTTGGACGGGGAGGCCAGCAGCACGCCCCGCGTGTTCGGGCCCCAGGCCCGGTCCACACCGGCCGCATCCAGCTGAAAGCGCTGCTCGGGCCCGGCCGGCAACAGGCGCGGCGTACCCCCGCAGGCACTGACGAAATGCCGGTTGCAGGGGTAGCTCGGGTCGGGCATCAGCCACTCGTCGCCGGGTTCCACCAGCGCGCTGGCCAGCAGTTGCAGCGCGGCCGAGGCACCGGCGGTGACGACGATGCGTCCCGGAGCCACGTCCAGCCCGAAGCGCTCGCGGTACCAGCCCGAGATGCGTTCACGCAGGGCGGGCAGGCCGGTGGCGGGTGTGTACTGCGTGCGACCCGCCTGCACGCAGGCCTGCGCAGCCTGGATCACGGCGGTCGGTGCCGTCTGGTCCGGCTCGCCGATGTTCAGGTAGATCATCGGCCGGCCGCCCTGCGCGGGATCGCACAGCGGTCCGCGCGCGATCTCGTCGGCCGTCTTGGCGCACTCCATGACCCAGAACGGTTCGATCTGCTCGACGCGGCGGGCCAGACGCCAGGGGGAACTCATGGATGTCGCGGTACGGAGAGCGGCGTTGCAGGACGGAGCGGGACCAGAAGCGGTGAACAGGCTCGGTTCGTCTCGGGCTCAGCCCCGGCGGCGCGGGGGCTGTTGCGCCACTTCGGCTGCGCGCAGTTGCGCCGCGGCCTTGTCCAGCACGCCGTTGACGAACTTGTGACCGTCGGTGCCACCGAAGGACTTGGTCAGCTCGACCGCCTCGTTGATGGCGACCTTGTAGGGCACGTCGACGCAGTGCTTGAGCTCGTAGGTGCCGATCAGCAGCGCACCGTGCTCCACCGGGGAGAGCTCGGCCACCGGACGGTCCAGCAGCGGCGACAGCAGCGCATCCAGCTCTTCACGCTGGGCGATGCAGCCATGCAGCAGGGCGTCGAAGAGCTTGCGGTCGCATTTGTCGAAGTCGGCGTTCTCGCGCAGGTGGGCGTCGATCTCGCCGGCTGCGCCGTGCGTGATCTGCCACTGATACAGCCCCTGCAGGGCCAGCTCGCGCGAGCGGCGGCGGGCGGACTTGGGCTTGTGCGCCGGCGCGGCCGGCGTGGAGGAGGCGGGGGCGTTCAAGACAGGTCTTCCAGCAGGTTCACCATTTCGACCACCACACGGGCGGCGTCACGGCCTTTTTCTTCGACGCGGGCCCAGGCCTGGGCCTCGTTCTCGACGGTGAGGATGGCGTTGGCGATCGGCAGGCCGTGGTCCAGCGACACGCGCGACACACCGGTACCGCTTTCGTTGGCGACCAGCTCGAAGTGGTAGGTCTCGCCGCGGATGATGCAGCCCAGCGCGATCAGGGCGTCGAACTTCTGGCTGTCGGCCATGGCCTGCAGGGCCACCGGCACTTCCAGCGCGCCGGGCACGGTCACGTGCTGGATGTGCTTGAGCGTCACGCCCAGTTGCTGAAGTTCGTCGATGCAGTGTTCGGCGAGCTTGCCCGTGATGGCCGCGTTGAAGCGGGCCTGCACGATGCCCACACGCAGGTCGTCGCCATCGAGCGGGGCGGTGATCACCCCTTTGTCGGCACCTTGCATGATGTTCCTCGTTCCCTTCAGACTTCGTGGGTGGCGAGGAAGCCGGTGACTTCCAGGCCGTAGCCGGTCATGCTGGGCATGCGGCGGCGGTTGCTCATGACCTTCATGCGGCGCACGCCCAGGTCGCGCAGGATCTGCACGCCCACGCCGTAGGTGCGCAGGTCCATGGTGGCGGGCTGGGCCTGGGCGGCCGACTGGGGATCGAGCTGCGCCTGCAGCGCCTCGGCATCCCGGCCGGCGTTGAGCAGCACGGCCACACCGCGGCCTTGCGTCTGCAGCGTGGCCAGGGCCTTGGGCAGGGCCCAGGAGTGGCTGTGCGCGTCTGCGTCCAGCAGGTCCAGCACCGACAGCGGCTCGTGCACGCGCACCAGCACCTCGTCGTCACCGGTCCACTCGCCCACGCTCAGGGCCAGGTGCACCTGACCGCTGCGGTCGCGGTAGCTGGCGCACTGGAAGCGGCCCCAGGGAGTCGTCATCTCGCGGGTGTGCAGGCGCACGATCAGGCTCTCGTTGCGGCTGCGGTAGGCGATCAGGTCGGCGATGGTGCCGATCTTGATGCCGTGCTCCTTGGCGAACACCTCCAGCTCGGGCAGGCGGGCCATGGTGCCGTCATCGTTCATGATCTCGCAGATCACGGACGTGGGCGACAGACCGGCCATGCGGGCGAGGTCGCAGCCGGCTTCGGTGTGGCCGGCGCGCATGAGCACGCCGCCCTCCTGAGCCTGCAGCGGGAAGATGTGACCGGGTTGAACCAGGTCGGAGGGCTGCGCATCCTTGGCCACGGCCGCCTGCACGGTGCGGGCGCGGTCGGCGGCGGAGATGCCGGTCGTCACGCCGGTGGCGGCCTCGATCGATACCGTGAAGGCCGTGCCGTGGCGTGTGCCGTTGCGGCTGGCCATTGGCGGCAGCTGCAGGTGTTCGCAACGGTCGCGCGTGAGCGTCAGACAGATCAGGCCGCGGCCGTACTTGGCCATGAAATTGATGGCCTCGGGCGTGACGAGATCGGCGGCCATCACGAGGTCGCCTTCGTTTTCGCGGTCTTCTTCGTCAACCAGAATGACCATGCGGCCGGCCGCCAGCTCGGCGACCAGCTCGGGAACAGGGGAAATTGCCATGGCCTCGATTGTAGGCGGCGGGCGCGTTCAGGGCGTGGCGTCGGGGGATGCGGCCGGAGCGACCCATGCCAGCGTGGCACCGCGAGGGCGGGCGAGCAGGCGCAGGTCCGGGCCGACCAGGGTCGGGGGCTGGAAGTCCAGGTCGACCGATTCAGTGAGCGATGTCAGTGCACCCAGGTCGGCCGCGCCCCGGCCTTCCCCCAGCAGTCGTGGGGCCAGGTAGAACAGGTACTCGTCCACCCAGCCCTCGCGGATGAGGGCGCCATTGAGGCGGGCGCCGGCTTCGACATGCAGCTCGTTGACGCCGCGGCGGGCGAGGTCGGAGAGGATGGGGCCCGACGTGCCGGGTGCTGCCATTCCTTCGTCCTGCCCGGTCGAGGTCAGGGCGTCCGAGCCGATGAGGTGGATGGTGGCGGACGCTTTGCCGTCGGAACGTTCGGCGAGCGCGCTGAGCCATCGCTCCCGCTCCGCAGGAGCCGCCTCGGTGTAGATCAGCACCACGCCGGGTGCCTCCAGAAGACGGGCGTGCAACGGGGTGCGCAGTTGCCGGTCGAGCACGACGCGGCGCGGTTGCAGCACGGTCTCCACGCCCCGCACGTCCATGCGCGGATCGTCCGCCAGCACGGTGCCGATGCCAGTGAGGATGGCGCCCGCGCGGCGGCGCCAGAGGTGACCGTCGTGCCGGGCTTCGGGGCTGGTGATCCACTGGCTGACGCCGTTGGGCAGGGCGGTGCGCCCGTCCAGGCTGGTGGCGATCTTCATGCGCACCCAGGGGCGATGGCGCCGCACGCAGGAGAAGAAGCCGAGGTTCAACTCGCGCGCGGCATCGGCGCCCAGACCCACCTCGGCGCGGATGCCGGCGGCGGCCAGTCGGGCCATGCCCTGACCTGCAACGGCATCAAAGGGATCGATGAGGGCCGCGACGACGCGGGCCACGCCCGCCTCGACCAACGCATCTGCGCAAGGGGGCGTGCGGCCATGGTGGGCACAGGGTTCCAGGGTGACGTAGGCGGTGGTGCCGCGCAGGTCGTGTCCGGCGCCTTTGGCACTGCGCAGAGCCATGACCTCGGCGTGAGGCCCTCCAGCCTGTTGAGTATGTCCTTCGCCGATGACGTGCCCCTGCGCGTCGACCAGCACGCAGCCGACCCGGGGGTTGGGGTCGCTCAGACCGATGGCTTGGGCGGCCAGCGCCAGGGCTCGGGCCATGTGGCGATGGTCGGTGTCGCTGAATGCGGAGACGGTCGGGGCGGGCATGGTGCGGATTGTCTGCCGATCTCTTCAGGGTTGATGGGGCTGGGTCAGGACGCCGGCTTCGTCCGTCAACGGTGCGGGTGGAAGGGCTGGGCAGGACGAGTGGCCGGCCACGATCAGCAAGTTTTGATCAACGAGCGGCCCCGTGACCCGCTCGTACTGGGCAGGATGTTCCTCGTTGTCGATGCGCCCGTTGCCATTGCGGTCGGCGCTGTAGCGGCAGACCCGGAACGTGTCGGCCGAGGCGCCGATCGACCATCCCACCGGAACCACATCGATGCGACCGGACCAGGATGGCGGTGAGCCCGCCGGCTGGATCACGCAGAAGTAGCGCACCCAGGTGCGCTGTGGGGATGGTGTCGTGGCTGTCGGATCCGGGCTGTCGTCGTCGCATTCGGTGGCGGGCTGCGGATGGCCCGTGCTGGTCAGCGTCACCTTGACTTGCAGCGGCAGTGCCGGGGCTGTGGGATCCTGCAGGCTGGTGAAGCTCTGCGGTTCGAGAGAGTTCGCAAAGCGGACGTACCCAGCAATCAGCAGGCCGGACACGGCGGTGCAGCTCGATAGATGTTCGGTGCGCACTTGGGCGGCCGACAGCCCGCGAGGCGTCGGACAGCGGGCCGTGACCAGGCCGGTGTCTCTCTGCAACACCCAGGCGGTGGGGCTGTCGGGGTGCAGTTTCAGGATCAGGCTGCGCGGGTCCAGGCGCACCGCCTCCGTAGGCAGTCGAACCGGTGCGCGGCCGTTGGAGTGGACCAGCAGGGCGGTGGGAGGCTCACGGTTGCGCGGGAGGGTGGCCACGACGCCCAGGCGCGGGTCGATGCCTGCCACCCAGGTGTGGAGGTCGGTCTGCACCGAGTGGTTGTCGCGGGTTGCGGTCTGGACCGTGGTGGTGGCGCCCATCAGAAGTGAGAGATCGGTGGCGCGGACTTGCCGCTGCATGCGTGCGGGCTTGTCCATGGCCAACGTGATGTTCGCCGAGAGGGGGGCCATGGTTTCGGTCCACGAGGGACCGGGGTCCGGATCTCCGGGGTCCGGCTGAACTCGGGTGTAGACCCGCAGCGATTCCAGATCGTCTGCGGCCTGGTCGGTCGCTTCGGCCCGCAGCACAGCGCTTTCAAGGGCAACCCAGAGCTGGCGTTGCCCTTGGAGCATGGCCGCGGCACCCAAGCTGAGGATGAGGACGCCGATCAGCACCTCCACCAGGCTGGTGCCCCGTTGTCGGCCAGGGCGCCGGCCCTCGGGTGTCGGTCGGCCGGGGGTCTCAGGGTGCATCACGAACCTCGCGCCAGCTGCCGGGAAGGGGCACCCAGGCGGACGCACGGTCGGCGGCACGCTGCAGGGCGGTCAAGTCGCTGATCACGGTGATGGGGCCGTCGATGTCCAGGGCGGATGCGCTGACCAGTGCGCCTTGCCATCGGCCGGTGACATGGCTCTGCCACGCCATGGATTGGCCAAGCAACAGGCCCCAGCCTTGAGCGCCGTCCGCGAGGATGATCCGCCCTCGCGCAGCGAGCAGGACCGGGCGCTGCTCCGATCCGATCGGTGAGTCGGCGTCCAGCACAAGGTCGCCATCCACCCACAGCACGGAACGGTGGGCGATCCAGGCCTGGATGACCTCGGCCCCACTGCAAGTGCCGGTGGGGCATGACAAGGTGTGCACGGTGGGCAGGCGTCGCCACCACACGCTGGGCAGGTCGCTCAGGTGTCGCAGCCAGCCGTCCACGGTGGTGGCCAGTCGGGGCACGTGTTCTATAGCAGCGGCTGCGGCTGGGGAGCCGGGAGGGCCGGCGATCCTGGCTTGTGGCCCCGAGCTGACGGTCTCGCCTGACACCAGGGCCGTCAAGCCGAAGTCGTTGCTCCCCACATTCACGCGCGCTTGTCCGGTGAGCGTGATGGGGCCGGCGGCAGTGAGTGCGGCCGGTGGAAGGTGGGACCATGTCCCCAGCCGGGTGTAGCTCTGTTCGACCCGTGATCGGCCCTGACCAGACGGCCGCAGCGAGCCTAGACAGTTCTCTCCTCCATCCATGCATCCGTCTGCACGTGCGCTCAACACGGGGCGTGCGGTGGTGGAAGCCCGCAGGGAAATTCGAACGCCGAAGGAAGGGTGATCCTGTCCGTCGTTTTCGGTGGCGGTCGGTTGGACCGGGGAGCTGCCGTCTGGACAGAGGCAGGCCCAGTCTCCGCCGTCGTGTCTGCAGGCCAGGGCCTGGGGAGAACTCACGCGCCAGAGGGCGTCACCCGTTGGGGGCACAAGCACGGTGTTGCGAAACGCGGAGGCGGTTCTACCTGAAGCGCGACAGCTGCGATCCCGTGGCACAGGGTCGTTGAGCAGTGCGGTCAATCCCTCCAGGCCTGACTGTGCGGCCAGAAAGGCCGCCACTTGTCGCTGGTGGTCGCCGGCCGACTGCATTTCTCCCAACAGGGTGGCGTGCTGCCGCAGCATCCACAGCAAAGCTGCGGCCACCAGGGCGAGGAGCCAGGGCAGTGCGATTCCCCTGCTTGGCAAAGAACACCTTTTGCCTAGGTTGGACATTGACCTTGTCGATGCAGGTTGCGGGCGGTGGCGGACACGCGCCAATTCCGCCCCAGTGCCGCGTCCCGGGTCATGCGGAAGGTGCCCAGTGCCTCGATGCCGGAGCGGGCCCAATGTGGAGCACAGTCCGGGGCTCCGGTGGGGCACGTCGCCGTGTCGCAGGCCGACAGCAGGGACCCGATCAGGGTTCGGTCGGCCAGGGTGAATGTGTCCAGCCTGATCTGCAGTGCGTCGGTGGTGGCCTGCCATTGGTCGGCGTCCGATGGTGAAAGCCCTGTGCCCGAGAGACGCAGGTCCAGGGTGCGGTTGCTCGGGTGCTGGCGGATGCCGAACCAGCCGTTGCCCTCGCCGCCATCCAGGCCATAGGTCAGGGTGCGGCCATCGCTGCCGATCCACAGGCCTGCATAGGGGTTGAAGCCCGCCGATGCGGCTGTGCCAGGGATCAGCGCGGAGTCGGCGTCCGCCCAATGGCCCGCACCACGACCCTCCTGTCTGAACAGCCTGCCGGTGTGCGCCACTGTGCGGTGCAGCAGGAGGTGAGCGTGGGAAGCACGGAGTTCTTGCGACCAGCGCAGGGCGCTTTGGAGGACCGCAGTGGTCACGGCCAAGCCGAGGGCGAGCGCGATCATCAACTCGACCAAGCTCCACCCCCCAGGACGAGGGTGCCGACCTCGCGGGTCGCGTGCCGCATGCATCTTCAGCGCCTCCAGCATTGCCGGTTGGCCGTCGCATCGTTGCCGGCTTCATCGTTGGGGCCCGAGAGATAGACCGGGCCGTTGGGCGTCACGTCGATCCGCAGGACGGCACATGCGGTGTCGGCCGCCTGGCGACCCACGGCGCGGGCGAGCACGCGGTGAGATTGGTCGGCCCATTCTTCTGGCGCCTCGACCGACAGGTCGTAGTGCCCGTTCGGGCTGGTTGTTGCGTGGTTCAGTCCGCTGGCCCCGAGCTCTGCGCTGTACCGGCTGTGGCTGCTGCGCCAGCGTTCCTGAAGCATCACGACGGCGTGAGCGGCTCCGATGCCGTCGCTGCGTCGGCTCTGCAGCAATTGCCGGTGAAAGCTGGGCCAGGCCAATGTCGAGAGCACCGTCAGCAGGGCCAGGGCCACGCACATCTCCACCAACGTGAAACCGGCGCTTTGGCGACAGGAGCGGGTCAACATGCCGGCAATCCCCAGGTCTTGGCCATGCTGCACAGCCGGACACGACCCAACACGTTGATGACCTCGCGAACGTGCAGACCGGTGGCTGTGGTCAGGTCCAGGCTGCCCGTCGGTGTGAAGGTTCCGAGATGGGGGTCCACCCGCATGGAGGTGGTGTTGGCCTTCAGCGAGACCCCTTCGGAGCTGGGCAGCGAGCCTTGCCTGAACAGCGTGGCCCCGGCCGCGCAGGTGGCGGGGGCGGAGCGAAGGTCGTCAGCGACGCGACAGGTGCAGCGACCTGGATCGCCGCTGTGGATGATCCAGCACGTGCCCGCGGCCGAGGAAAACAGACTCCAGCGCAGTGTCTGCTGCCGGATCAGGGCTTGCGTTCTCAACCAGGTCAAGTCGGCCTGCAGCCACTGTGAGGCCGCCTCCAGCCTGCGCGACTGAAGCAGTCCGGTGGCCGACGGCACGGCCAGCGTGGCCACGATGGCCAGCACCGCCACCGTCACCACGGCTTCCACCACCGTGAATCCTGCCGCCTGCGGGCTGAAGTTGAAGCGCCGGGCCACGTCCTTCCTCCGTGTCGTGAGTCACGGGATCAGTCTAGGAAGGCGGGGGCGGTAAAGCGTCGCCCGCTCAGGGGCGTCCGGAGAGGGCCGCTTGCAGGGGAATCGGGGGGAGGGGGCTCCCCCGACAGTGGGAGCCTCGGACGCGCGCAGCGGAAGGGCAGCGCGTCCTTGGGGTCCAGGTCAGATTTCCTGAATCAACCGACTGAACGCGTCGATGTCCTCGAACTGCCGATAGACCGACGCAAAGCGCACGTAGGCCACCTTGTCCAGGCGCTTGAGCTCGCGCATGACCAGCTCCCCCACATGGGAGGACGCCACTTCGGTGGCCCCGGAGGAAAAAAGCTGGTCCTCGATGCGGGCGATGGCCGCATCGACCAGATCGACGCTCACGTTGCGCTTGCGCAGCGCGAGCATCATCGAGCCGCGCAGCTTCTCGCGGCTGAACTCGGTGCGGCCGCCGTTCTTCTTCACCACCATGGGCATGACCAGCTCGGCCCGCTCATAGGTGGTGAAGCGCTTGTCGCAGTGGCCGCAGCGCCTGCGTCGGCGCATGGAGTCACCCTCGTCGGACGTGCGGGTCTCGACGACGGTGGTCTCACCGTGTCCGCAATAGGGGCAACGCATGGCGGGTCAGTGCGACAAGCAGGTCAAACGGTCAGGCCAGCGGCCGATCAGCGGTAGACCGGGAACTGACGGGTCAGCTCGGCGACCTGTGCCTTCACGCGTTCGATCACGGCCTCGTCGTTCGGCGCGTCCAGCACGTCGGCGATCAGGTTGGCCACCTGACGCGCCTGTTCTTCCTTGAAGCCGCGGGTGGTGAAGGCCGGGCTGCCCAGACGGATGCCGCTGGTCACGAAGGGCTTTTGAGGGTCGTTCGGGATGCCGTTCTTGTTGCAGGTCATGTGGGCACGGCCCAGCAGCGCCTCGGCTTCCTTGCCGGTCAGGCCCTTGGGACGCAGGTCCACCAGCATGACGTGGCTCTCGGTGCGGCCCGACACGATGCGCAGACCGCGCTCGATCAGCGTCTCGGCCATCACGGCAGCGTTCTTGACGACCTGCTCCTGGTAGGCCTTGAACTCGGGGCTCAGTGCCTCCTGGAAGGCCACGGCCTTGCCGGCGATGACGTGCATCAGCGGACCGCCCTGGATGCCCGGGAAGATGGCCGAGTTGATCTTCTTGGCGACTTCCTCGCCGCGCATCAGGATCAGGCCGCCGCGCGGGCCGCGCAGGGTCTTGTGCGTGG
>CAYRBG010000109.1:0-4270 GCA_964422355.1 uncultured Sphaerotilus sp.
GTGCTGCTGCGCTGGCAGCCGCTGCGCATGCAGACCGAGCGCCCGGTGATCGACGGCGTGCCGCGCCCGAACCGCTCGCTGGCCGACTTCGTTGCGCCCAAGGGTATGAAACCCGACTACATCGGCCTGTTCGCCGTCACCGCCGGCCTGAACATCGAGAAGAAGGAAGCCCAGTTCCTGGCCGACCACGACGACTACAGCGCCATCATGCTCAAGGCCCTGGCCGACCGCCTGGCCGAAGCCTTCGCCGAGCGCATGCACCAGCGCGTGCGCACCGAGCTGTGGGGCTACGCGCCGGACGAGGCGCTGAGCAACGAAGACCTGATCAAGGAAGCCTACCGGGGCATCCGCCCGGCGCCGGGCTACCCGGCCTGCCCGGATCACACGGTCAAGCGCGCGATGTTCGAGGTGCTCGATGCGCCGGA
Source organism: uncultured Sphaerotilus sp. (assembly GCA_964422355.1). Lineage (GTDB taxonomy): Bacteria > Pseudomonadota > Gammaproteobacteria > Burkholderiales > Burkholderiaceae_C > Sphaerotilus. The sequence continues at coordinate 426 of CAYRBG010000109.1, forward strand.
GATCGGCATGGGGCTGACGGAGAGCCTGGCGATGACACCGGCTGCTTCGGTGAGCGGGTTCTATCTGGCACACCCTGAGGCGGTTTATTTCAACGTCGGCAAGATCGGGGACGATCAGGTGGCGGACTATGCGGCACGCGGGCGGGTGGACGAGGAAATGGCCCGTCGGAGCTTGGCGCCGAATCTCAGCTGAATCCTTCTGCACCGAGGCTGATCAGCCTGGGCGCTCAGGCTGGGGGCGTGGGAGGAAGGGCGCGCAAAGTGGAAAGGAGTGCGCTTCAGGCGCATTCAAGCCGAAACCGCCGCACCGATTCAGCCAGTGCCGAGGCCTGGACGTCCAAGCCCCCCGCCAGATCCGAGATCTGGGTCACCAGGGTGACATTGGACTGAGCGGCCTGTGCCAGCACGTCCACCGTCTCGGAAAGCAGGTTGATGCCTGAGCTTTGAGCGAATGTGGTCTCCCAGATGCCGCTGACCAACCCGCTCATCGAGTTGACCTGAGACACCATTTCTCCAATGGAGCCATGGGCCCCTCTGGCCAGTTCATGCCCTTGATGGACCTGCCTGTTGCTCGCATCGGCCAATTGCTTGATTTCCCGAGCGGCATTGGACGATCGGTTGGCCAACTGGCGCACCTCACCGGCCACCACGGCAAATCCTCTTCCCTGCTCTCCCGCCCGGGCCGCCTCAACGGCCGCGTTGAGCGCAAGCAGGTTGGTCTGAAAAGCGATGGACTCGATCACGCCGACGATGTCCCCGACCCGCTGGGAGTCCGTGGAAATGGCCGTCATCGTCCGAGTCACGTCGTCCATGGCTGAGCTGCCTTTGTCTGCAGCCATGGACACCGTCTGAGCCAAGGCGTTGGCATTCTGTGCCGCTTGCGCGTTCTGAGTCACCATGCCGGTGATCTCGCGCAAGCTGTCGACGGTCGAGTCGATCTCGACATGGTGGGCTTCCGTTCGCGCCTTGAGATCCAGGTTTCCCGCCACCAGTTGGCTGGTGGCAGATGCAATGTTCAAGCTGCTCTCTCGCACCTGCTGGACGATGTGGGCAAGACTGGATTGCATTTCAACGAGGGACTTGAAAATGCTCCCTTCAGGAGCGGGAGACGCACCCTGGACAGGCGTGAGGTCGCCTGAGGCGACCCGGCGGGCGAAGTCACCCAGCACGGCGGGCTCGGCACCCAGCGTCCGCCCCAGAAAACGCAAAAGCATCCACGTCATCAATGAGCCCAGCACAGCCACGGAGCCAGCGAGCGTGACAAAGACGGAGGTGGCGTGATCGGACGCCGCCCGGGCGTCTACAGCGGTCTGCACCGCGAGCGACCGCTGGTGCTCCATCGAATCGTCCACCACCGTGAACACGCGCTGACCGATCTCCTCGACACCCGTCAGCAGCATCTTCGACGCCGCATCCCGATCACCGGCTTCGCTCAGCTTGATGGCTTCATGCAAGCGAGTCTTGAACGGCGACCTGTTTTCCAGGAAGACCTGCATCGCGGCTTGTTCTTTGGGGTCGGACGTCGTCTTTGCCAGCGCGTCGAGCAACACCGTGTTCTGCTTCCCGATTTGAGGGATGCGCGCCCGCTGGTCGTCTCGGAACTGAGGATCCGTTGCGATGAGCACGTTGCGCGCCAGCTTGGAAACCTCATACAGGTTGTACTTCAGCTGGCTGTACTTCTGCAGCTTGTCCATCCGGTCGCTGACCAGCAGGTCCAACTGAGCGCTCAGCGCATGCATCCGATAGGCCGCAAACGACGCCAGGGCCACCACCATCAACACGGCAATACCGCATCCCAGGGCCAGACGCGCCCTCAACGAGAGACTCCGAAGCATGACTCTGTTCCTTCCTGAAGCTTGCACCGTTGATCCCGACCGCTGCGCCTTTGACTCCAGCGCTTCACGACAGTTGTGCTTTTTCATTTTCAGGAAGCATCCGTTCAGGGCATCCCACAATTACGAGGCAATAGCCATGGGATATCGCTGCGGAGCAGCCCCACGCCGTGAGACTTTCACACCCCAGGCCTGGGTTACGCCCCATTTGCACACCCGTAACCCTGTAACTCCACCGGCCTCGCCAAGATCCTGCAAAGCCCCCCTGAACGCGGGGGAAATCTGTGGTTTCCGACAAGGAGTTCTCTCGTGCATCCCCAACGCTTCATGGCCGCCGGCGCGGCCCTCGTGTCCGTCCTGTCCTTGGCCGTGCTGACCGCCTGCGGCGGTGGCAGGAGCAGCGACTCCAGCAGCAGCAATGCGTCGTCCAGCTCCGGCAGCGGCTCCACCGCCACCACTGCCAGCGTCAAGCTGTCCACCTACATCACCGACAACCTGACCACCGACTATTCGCAGGTCTGGGTGGGCATCAAGTCCATCACGGCCATCGACGGCACCGGCTCCGAGGTCACGCTCTACACGTCGTCCGACACCTCGGGCTACACGACGGTGGACCTGCGCTCACTGGCTTCGGTCGGTCAACTGCTGTCGAGCACGAGCATTCCGTCGGGCACCTACACCCAGATCAAGGTCACGCTGGACGACGAGGTCACGCTGGTCAAGGCCTCGGACGGCAGTTCGATTTCGGCCTTCTTCACCAGCGACGCCTCCGACAAGGTAGTGCACGTGAGCGTGACGCTGGACACCACCACCAGCTCCGCCCTGGTGCTGGACTTCAACCTCGACAAGTTCACCTACAACGCAACCACCAACCTGGTCACGCCCGACGTCGCCCGCAAGGACGACTCGTCGCTGAAGACCTTCAAGGCGAAGCAGGGTGACGTGCACGGCAGCGTCGCCGCCATCGACACCACCGCCCGCACCATCACCGTCACCGACGCACGCCTGGGCAGCGGCACCGTGCTGCAGTTGACCTCCGACGCGGTCATCACCCGCGAGAGCGACGGCACGACCATCGAGTTGGCCGACCTCACCGCCGGCACGAAGATCGAAGCCAAGGGCGTGGTCACCAGCGCCAGCACCGACAGTCACGTCACGGTGCAGGTGTCGGCAGTGCGGATCGAATCGACGAGCAGCAGCGCCTCGTCGTCCACCACCGCGGTGCAGCGCTACCGCGGTGAGGGCACCGTCACCGCCGTGAGCGGCAACACGGTCACGCTGTCGCTCACGGACGCCAACTTCCTGCCGTCGAGCACCAGCGTCAACATCGACGTGAGCTCGGCCAAATACGCCCACGGCACGGCCAGCGACCTGGCGACCGGCATCACGCTGAGCTTCAGCGCCAGCTACGACACAAGCACCGAGACCTACACCGCCAAGGTGATCGACATCGCGGGCGGCACCTCGGCCAAGGAGCGGCAATCGGATGCGTCCAAGGCCGCAAGCAAGGCCACCGAGGTGGACGGCACCGTCACGGCCATCAGCGACACGACCTGGACCGTCACGGCACTGAAAACCCACGGCAGCGTGACCAGCGGCAGCAGCTACACCGTCGATGTGTCCAACGCGCTGATGAAGGCCAACTCGTCCTGCGTGGCCGTGGGCAGCCGCATCGAAGCGCGCGGCACGCTCAGCGGCACGGCGTTGACGGCCAAGGTGGTCAAGCTCAAGAGCGAGTGCTCGACATCGTCGTCTTCGACTTCGACGAGCACCACGTCCTGACCTGACATCGCCCAGGCCCGCGGGACGGGCCTGGCGCACCGACGGGTGTCAGTCGGCGCTGGACGATCCGTTCGACCAAGCCGAGGGGGTCATGATTTCCCAAGGCACATGCACGCTCAGGCCGACCATGGCCTGGCGTCCGCGCTCCCAACCGGCCGTGAGGTCCAGGTAGGGGTTCCAGCGGTAGACCGCTCCGAAATTCCACGGGGTCTTGTAACGCAGCGGCTGACC
>CAYRBG010000109.1:4370-9813 GCA_964422355.1 uncultured Sphaerotilus sp.
ACGTCCATCAACCCCAGCGCCAGCGCGGGCCAAGGGCCTTGTTCGTCACGCAGACGCAGCTTGAGGTCCAGGCTGCGGTCGCGCACCGTGGACGAACCCGTGGTCACCCCTTCCACCTTCACCTGGGCAGAACGGGCCGCCACCTCCAGCCCCGGCAGCGGCTGCGCCACCACCTGCACCGTCGTGTAGGGCTGCGCGCGCAGCACCTGCAGCGTGAACTGGTCGCGAGGCAGCATCCGGGCCGACGGCGTCTGCATCAGCCCCGCCACGCCCCAGTCGCTGGAAGTGGCTCGGGCACCCGTACTGCGAGCGGAAGCGGCAACGCCAGCCGTGGCTGCCGCCGACGACCGACTCCAGAACGAGCTCGACACCTTGCGCACATCCACGCCCGGAGGCAAACCCGCGGCGCCCTGGGTGGCCAGCCAATGGGCCACCTGGCTGCTGAGCCGGTCGTTGAAGCCCACCTGCTTTTGCGGTACCCAGATCCAGGCGCCGGGCTGCACCACAGCGTCCACCTGATCGCTGGTGCGACCCGACGGCCCCACCATGCGCACGTCTCCCTGCGGCTGCACCAGCCACGACGGGTCTCGGTCCAACCTCCACTGCAACGGCTTGGCGCAGGCCGCGATGTAGGCAGGCACGGAGGCTTGGGGCGAATACTCGACCGGGCACCACTGCCCGTCCGCGCCCAGCACCATCACCGTGCTGGGAGCCACCGACACCTGCACCCGGTCACCGGGCTGCAGGACGGCATCCAGCTCGGGCACCAGCGCCTGGCCCTGAAGCACCGTGGCGTCCACGGTCACCCGACCGGTCACCGGCAGGTTCTCCAGCACGCGGATGAGGCGGGCCGGGATGTCCGGCCGGGACTTGAGTTGCTGGACCAGTTGTTGCCGCTGCTGAAGCTGCGCCGACCGAGCCCGCTCGGCCATCCACATCAGGCCGGGCCGGTAATGCTGGTCGGACAGCGGCTGCGCCGCCAACCAGGCGCTGATGCGCTGGGGCTGCTCGATCACCTGGTCGACGATCTGCACTTCGTCGGCCGCCGCCGACACCGTGCCGCCCGCCAGGATCGCTCCCCACAGCCACCACGTCGTCGGTCGATGATTCATAGCTTCTTGTTCACATCAGGATCATGTTGTCGCGGTGCACCAGCTCGATTTCGCTGACGTACCCGAGCAGTCCTTCGATCTGCGAGGACGGCTGCCTTGCAATTCTGCGGGTTTCAGCGGCCGAATAATTGGCCAAACCCCGTGCAATTTCAGTTCCGTCCTCGATTCGTAACGAAATCACGTCACCGCGCAGAAACTCGCCCTGCACTTGCACCACGCCGATCGGAAGCAGGCTCTTGCCTTCGGTGCGCAGCTTGATCGCCGCGCCTTCGTCCACCACGACGCCGCCCTTGAGCTGCAGGTGGTCGGCCATCCACTGCTTGCGCGCCGCCACCTTCTGCGTCGAGGCCACCAGCAGGGTGCCGATGGCCTCGCCGGCCACCAGGCGCGGCAACACGTCGGGCTCGCGGCCCCAGGCGATCACCGTGGACGCGCCACTGCCCGCCGCCCGCTTGGCCGCGATGATCTTGGTGATCATGCCGCCCTTGCCGATGGAGCTGCCCGCGCCGCCGGCCATCTGCTCCAGCTCGGGTGTGCCGGCCACGGCTTCGTCGATGAAGCGGGCGTTCGGATCCCTGCGCGGGTCGGCCGAATACAGACCCTTCTGGTCGGTCAGGATGACCAGGGCGTCCGCTTCGACCAAGTTGGCCACCAACGCGCCCAGCGTGTCGTTGTCGCCGAACTTGATCTCGTCGGTGACCACGGTGTCGTTTTCGTTGATCACCGGCACCACGCCCAACTCCAGCAGAGTCAGCAGCGTGGAGCGCGCGTTGAGGTACCGCTCACGGTCGGCCAGGTCGGCGTGGGTGAGCAGCACCTGGGCACTGCCCAGACCTTGCGCGCGCAGCGAGGTTTCGTAAATCTGCGCCAGACCCATCTGCCCCACTGCGGCGGCGGCCTGCAGCTCGTGGATCTCCTTGGGTCGCGTCGACCAGCCCAGGCGCTTCATGCCTTCGGCGATGGCACCGCTGGACACCATGACCACCTCGCGCCCCTGCTTGACCAGCGCAGCCAGCTGCACGCACCAGGCGCCGATGGCCTCGGCATCCAGGCCGCGCCCTTCGTTGGTCACCAGGCTGGACCCCACCTTGACGACGATGCGGCGGGCGTTTTTCAGGACATCACTCATGGAGGCGCAGAAAGCTCTGGGGGTTGATCAAGGACAACTGGGATGACAACGGCCGTTCAACGGAAGCGGGGATCGTCCGGGTCCATCGACGGCGCATCGGCCTCCTGGGCCTCGGCACCGCCCTCGTTACCCGCAAAGCGCACGTCGGGATCCTCCTGCGGCGGCGCCTGCAGCTTGGCCACATGGTCGTACAGGGCGTGAATCAGCGGCTCACAGCCTTCGCGCGTCAGCGCCGAGATCTCGAAGACCGGGCCCTTCCAACGCAGTCGGCGCACGATGTCCTTCACGCGGGCCTTGCGCTCGGCCGGATCGGGCAGCATGTCGAGCTTGTTGAGCACCAGCCAGCGCGGCTTCTCGTAGAGCTCCTTGTCGTACTTCTTGAGCTCCTTGGCGATGGCACGCACCTCCAGCACCGGGTCGACGTTTTCGTCGAACGGCACCGCGTCCACCATGTGCAGCAGCACCCGCGTGCGCTGCAGGTGACGCAGGAAAAAGTGCCCCAAGCCGGCACCTTCGGAAGCGCCCTCGATGAGGCCCGGCACGTCAGCGACAACGAAGCTCTGGTTCGGCCCCACGCGCACCACGCCCAGGTTGGGATGCAGCGTCGTGAATGGGTAGTCGGCAATCTTGGGCCGAGCGTTCGAGATGGCCGCGATCAGCGTCGATTTGCCGGCATTGGGCATGCCCAGCAGACCCACGTCAGCGAGCACACGCAACTCCAGCTGCAGCGACTTGATCTCACCGGGCCAGCCCAGCGTCTTCTGACGCGGCGCGCGGTTCGTGCTCGACTTGAAGTGCAGGTTGCCGAAGCCACCGTCGCCGCCCTTGGCCAGAATGATCTTCTCGCCGTGGGTCAGCAGCTCGTGCAGGATCTCGCCGGTCTCGGCGTCGCGGATGATGGTGCCCACAGGCATGCGCAGCACCACGTCTTCGCCCATGGCGCCAAACTGGTCCGAACCGCGCCCGGCCTCGCCGTTGCGCGCCTCGTGGCGGCGGGTGTAGCGGAAGTCCACCAAAGTGTTGAGGTTGCGGTCGGCCAGGGCATAGACATGCCCACCACGCCCGCCGTTGCCGCCGTCCGGGCCACCGAACGGAATGAATTTTTCCCGGCGGAAACTGCAGCACCCCGAGCCCCCGTTACCGGCGGCCACATCGATGGTGACTTCGTCTACGAATTTCATCTCTGACCCCTGGGTGCCGCACGCCTCGGCCGCACCACTTCAGGCAATGACGCCTGATCGAAAAGCAAAAAAGCCCCGGCACGCCGGGGCTCGACTCAGGACGGGCTTGCGCCTCAGACCGGAGTGACGACGACCGTCTTGCGGCTCAGGGGGCCCTTCTCGCAGAAGGAGATGGTGCCATCCACCAGCGCGAACAGCGTGTGGTCGCGGCCGGTGCCGACGTTCGGGCCGGCGTGGAAGCGGGTGCCGCGCTGACGCACGATGATCGAACCTGCGCTCACGACTTGACCGCCGTATGCCTTGACGCCCAGCATCTTGGGCTTCGAATCGCGGCCGTTCCGTGTGGAACCGCCGCCTTTTTTCTGTGCCATGTTCTAACTCCTGGAGTTCGGATGGATCGATCAGCCCTGAACCGAAGCGATTTGCAGCTCGGTGTAGGTCTGGCGGTGACCCTGGCGCTTCTGGTAGTGCTTGCGGCGACGCATCTTGAAGATGCGGACCTTGTCATGCTTGCCCTGTGCCACAACGGTCGCCTTGACCGTGGCACCTTCAACCAAGGGCGTGCCCACCTTCAGCTCCGCGCCGTTACCCACGGCGAGAACCTGGTCGATCACGATCTCTTGGCCAACTTCCGCAGCAATCTGTTCTACCTTGATCTTCTCGCCGGCAGCAACCTTGTATTGCTTGCCACCGGTTTTTATGACCGCGTACATATCAGCCCTTTCAACACAAAGAACATTCACGCCCGAGCAGCCACTCAGCCACCCACGTCGGCGCGAAGCCTAGGATTATGGCACATCCGCAAAGGCAACCACAAGAACCCCAACACCGCAAGTCCTCCTTGCCCGTCTCGGGCGTGAAATCCGGGCACCCTCATCGTTCCTATAATCCCGCATCCCAGGACGACGGCGGTCTCGCTTGAAGTCTTGCTTTTCAGACTTTCCCCACCAACAACAATCGTGAGCCTCGCCGTCTCCGCAGACCCCACCTCCTCTTCGCCTGACGCGGTCCTACAGTCGGAAATGGCCCAGGTCGACGCGGTCATCGGACGGCGCCTGGCCTCCGAAGTCGCCCTGATCAACCAGATCTCGCACTACATCGTCAGCGCCGGCGGCAAACGCATCCGCCCCAAGCTCGTGCTGCTGTTTGCACGCGCCCTGGGCTTCGAGGGCCCCGAACGCTTCGAGCTGGCCGCCACGGTCGAGTTCATTCACACCGCAACCCTGCTGCACGACGACGTCGTGGACGAGTCCGACCTGCGTCGGGGCCGACAGACGGCCAACGCCCTGTTCGGCAACGCCGCCAGCGTGCTGGTAGGCGACTTCCTGTACTCGCGCGCCTTCCAGATGATGGTTTCGGTGGACCGCATGCGCGTGCTCGACGTGCTGGCCGAAGCCACCAACGTCATCGCCGAAGGCGAGGTCCTGCAACTGCTGAACATGCACGACCCGGACGTCACGGTCGAGTCCTACCTGCGCGTCATCCGCTACAAGACCGCAAAGCTCTTCGAAGCCAGCGCACGCCTGGGTGCCGTGCTGTCCAATGCCCCCGAGGCCGTGGAAGAAGCCTGCGCCGCCTACGGACGACACCTGGGCACGGCCTTCCAGCTCGTCGACGACCTGCTGGATTACGAAGGCAACGCCAGCGAACTCGGCAAAAACGTGGGCGACGACCTGCGCGAAGGCAAGCCGACCATGCCGCTGCTCCACGCCATGAACCGCGGCACCGAGGAACAGCGCCAATTGATCCGCCACGCCATTGAGGATGGCGAGGTTGAACGCCTGCCCGACATCATCACCATCGTGCAGCAGACCGGCGCCCTGGAAGCCACCCGCGCCGCTGCGCGCGAAGAGTCGGCACACGCCAATGCATGCATTTCGTCGCTACCCCCTTCCCAGTTCAAAGATTTCCTGATAAAGTTATGCGTCTTGGCTGTTGACAGAACTCACTGAGTCACCAACAACCAAAACGGGGTGTAGCTTAGCCTGGTAGAGCGCTACGTTCGGGACGTAGAGGCCGGA
>CAYRBG010000110.1:0-9796 GCA_964422355.1 uncultured Sphaerotilus sp.
CGAGGGCCGCTACAAGGACATGGGCTACGTGAAGAACATCACCGCCCACTACCGCCGCCTGCTCGACGACTTCATGACCGCGCACCCCGAGTTCGCGGCCACGTCCGACGGCCGCTGCAGCTACACCTTCACGCCCGACCCCGACCGCAACTTCAACCGCGGCAGCACCGACTACTTCGTCAACGGCCGCCGCGACGACATCGGTGCCTTCGACACCCCCAAGCACGCCGGACTGCCGCTGGGCTGGATCACCAAGGTCGGCGCCGACCACCTCACCGTCACCCTCGACGAGGGCGTGGACGACCTCAACAACAACGACGCCCTCACCTACTACGACCTGCAGAAAGAGCTGGTCGGCATGCCCATCGACACGGCCGAGCGGGTCGATGCCGATCGGCGGCTGTGGCGGGTCGTGCCCAAAGAACCGCTGAAGCACTACAAGGACCTGCGCCGCGACGCCCCCCTGTCCCGCAACCGGGACATGGCCTGGGACCGCCTGCTCGACAGGAAGAGCGCCGACCGCCGCATCGGCGTGTGGATGATGCTCGACGACACCGCGGACGGCCTGGCCCTGACGATCAGCGACGCGCACGGCACCGAAGCGCGTGTGGCAGTCGCCGTCGACAAGGCCCCGGCCCGCGACCGTGACCGGGCCGAGGCCTCGCTGCGGGACAACCTGTCCAAGCTGGGCAGCACCCCCTTCGAGGCCGAACAGGTCCTCATCCGGTGCGCGCAGCCCTGGTTCGTGCCGGCCAGCGCGATCAACGGCCTGCGCCGCGACGCCATCGCAGCCCTGGAAGAGGCTCGGGCCCAAGCCCTGCCCCGCCTGAAGCGCGCCGCCCCCGTCGAGCCCCCGGTGCCCTACCCTGAGGACGCCCTCACCTACCTGGCCAACGTCTACAACCGCAAGGCGCGCGACTTCTACGCCCGCCATGGCGTGAAGGTGATCGACGCCGCCTACGAAGCCCACCAGGAGATGGGCGAAGTCAGCCTGATGATTACCAAGCACTGCGTGCGCTACAGCCTCAGCCTGTGCCCCAAACAGGCCAAAGGCGTTCAAGGCGTGCAGGGCACCGTCAAGGCCGACCCGCTCACCATCGTGCACGGCGACGAGACGCTCACCCTGCGCTTTGACTGCAAGCCCTGCGAAATGCATGTGATGGGCCGGCGCACCTGGGAAAAGCGCGGCCGGGACACGGTCAAAAAGGGCGAAACCGCAGTGCAGTGGTTCCCCAAGGGCACGGCGTCGAGCCGCCCCGCGCATTGAGTCTGGCCCCTACCCGGAAACTGGCGGGCAAGGACCGAACTCATCCCCCGATGGCTCGAAGCGCCCCCAGCCCAGAATGGGGCGATGGACGAACAGGCCCTGACTCCCCTGGACGTGGCGGCACGCGTCGTCGCGTGGCACAACCGCCACCCGCTCGCCCGCCGCATCGACGTCAAGGATGTGCACAGCCTGGGCGTGGTGGCCCTGCCGTGGAGCACCGCCGGTGCCACCGAGCCCCCCACGTCGCGCCTGGAGCGACTGAAAGGTCCGGTGCTTGCGCTCGTCGCCAAACTGCGTCGCAAGCCCCCGCCGGTCGACGCCGAACCCGCGACCCGCTCGGAACCGTTGCGAGCCGCGTTCAGCGAAGACTTCATCCCCGGCACCCCGACCGCCCGCATCGCCGCCTTCGTTCGGCAGCATGGCCGCGAGGACTCGCCCGCACCCGACCACTGGCCCATGCGGCAAGTCCACTCCGACGCGGACGTCACCGACACCTGGTTGTACATCCTCACCGCCGCGATCGGTACCGACGGCCAACGCCCCCGCCTGCTGCTGAGTGCCGCCCCGCGAGCGGTGGTGCTCGGTCGGCGCATGTGGGATCGCCGCCGGATGATGGTCGCGGGTGTGGCGGGGCTGCTTCTGGTGGCGGGTCTGGTCGGCATCGGCCTTTGGGTTCGCTCACGCCAAGCCCCAGCGCACGATGCTGCAGCAGCACCCGCGGTTGCCGCGTCGGCGGCCTCGACCCCACAAGCCACTGCCTCCGCACCGCCCTCTGCGGCCTCCGTGCCGGAGGCTGCGGCGTCTTCGGTGGCGGCGGCCTCGTCCGCGACATCGGCAGATGCCGCTTCTGCCGCCATGGCTCACGCGTCCTCGCCAAGCCACCCGGGCCACGCTGCGTCGGCAGCTGAAGCGCCTGAGGCCGCGGCATCCGGCTCAGCCTCTGCGCCGGCGGCAAGCGGCTCTGGGGCAGCCACGGCATCCCTCGGCCCTGCGTCATCGGGCTCACACGACGAGCAGAGCCTGGAGCGTCGCGAGACCGCCCGAACCTTGTCGACGAAAGAGCCGGAGAGCACAGGACGTTTGTCCCCAACCCGCTCGCCACTGGGAGGAGCGCCTGCCAACCGCCCCGCCGAATCACCGCCTCCCGCCGCCTCTTCCATCTCGGAGTTTCTGACGCAGGACCGGCAGGATGACGCCCGCACCAAGCCGCCACGCCACTTTGCGCTGATGAGCCGCGGAGCACGCAGCCGGGCAGCCGCGGAAGCCCTGCTGCCCAGAGTTCAAGCCGCAGCCAAGGCCATTGACGTGGATCCGGACGACCGCAACGTCCACATCGAGGTGATCCAGGCCAAAGGTGGGTGGCACGCCGTCTGGTGGCCTTTTCCCGATCAGCGCTCCGCCACCGAGGCCCGCTGGGCGCTGGCACTCAAGGGTGTGACGGTCGATTTGGTCGACTTCTAATCACAGACGCGTCAGGCTTTGCCTGCCGACATGGCTTCTTCGACCCCGCGATTGGCCAAGGCATCCGCCCGCTCGTTGCCGGGGTCCCCGGCGTGACCCTTGACCCAACGCCAGTCGATGCGATGCAAGGCTGCCAGCGCATCCATGCGCTGCCACAGCTCCGCGTTCTTCACCGGCTTGTTGTCCGCCGTCTTCCAGCCGCGGCGCTTCCAGTTGTGGATCCAGGTGGTGATGCCGTTCTTGACGTACTCGCTGTCGGTGTAGAGCACGATCTCGCAGGAACGCTTGAGGCTCGCCAGCGCCTCGATGACCGCCGTCATTTCCATGCGGTTGTTCGTGGTGTTGCGCTCGCCGCCCCACATCTCCTTGCTGTGCTCGCCGCTGCGCAGCCAGACGCCCCAGCCGCCCGGCCCTGGATTGCCTTTGCAGGCACCGTCGGTGTAGATCGTGACCAACGGACGCTGAACAGGCAAAGGTCGGGAAGAAGAGGTTTCGGTGGACATGAACGGAAAAGCAAAAAGAAGAGAAGTAGGCCCACGGCTCCACCCTCGCTGCGCCTCAGCACCGAGAGGGATCCGAAGCCTGTCCAGTCCGCACCGATTCGCAGTGCGACCGGGACGGCTGAGTCACGATGGCCGGTCGTGTCAGCAAACGCCGACGCCGCTTCCAGGGCGAACCCATGATGCGCAACGCCGGCACGCGCTTGATGGCCGTGATCATGTAGACACTGCCGAACACCGGCCACAAGCGGGCGCCGAGTTTATCCATCCAGCCCAGCCGCTCGATCCAGGCGGGCACTCCCAGGGGCAACCGGTAGCAGCCGAACTCCACGCACTCGATCTCAAAGCCCAGCAGCCGCAGCCAGTCCCGTAGACGCAACCAGCCGATGAGGGACGCGTCCCGAGGCACGGCCGGCGCCTTCAGGCCCGTGCGGTCGGCCACAGAAGCTGCAGCACACCAAGCCCCCAGCCAACTCGATGGATTGAAACCCAACACCACCACCCGGCCATCCGGGCGCAGCACCCGCCAGACCTCGCGCAAGGCCTGATGCGGATCGTCGGCAATCTCCAACGTGTGCGGGAGCACCACCAGGTCCAGACAATCCTGAGGAAAGGGCAAGGCTTCGTAATCCGCGAAAATGCTCACCGGTAAATCGGTCGATGCAGACGCGTCTGCTGGAGGTCCCACCATAAGCGAGACGCTGCTGGAAGCCCGGAAGGCCGGGAGCTGCGCCTCAATGCGTGCCTGACGGGCGTCGGAAAGCATCCAGCGGTGCGGCATGCGGTTGCAACGCAGGCTCTGCAGCGCGGGCCCACCGACTTGCAGAGCATGAAAGCCGAACACATCGGCCACGTACCGATCCAACGCCTGCTGTTGCCACGCCAGAACATAGCGTCCGGCCGGTGACAGCAACCATTCGTCGATTTCCAAGATCGCCTTTTCATTGGCCATGCCACTGCTCGCTGTTCCCGCTCTGACCGACAACTACATCTGGATGGTGCACAACGGAAGCTCGGCCTGGGTCGTTGACCCGGGAGTCGCAGCCCCCGTCCAGGAAACGCTCGACCGCCTGTCGCTGAAGCTCGACGGCATTCTAGTGACGCACCACCATGGCGATCACACCGGTGCAGTGCAGGAGTTGCTGGCCCGGCACCCCCAGGCCTGCGCCTGGGGGCCGGCGGGCGAAGCCCGCGCCGAGAACATCACCCCCCTGCACGATGGCGACCGTCTCGACGGGCTGGACCTGCACTGGCAGGTTCTCGCCCTGCCCGGCCACACGCTGAGCCACATCGGCTTCCTCGCGGCATCGAACGACCACACACAGCCCGGCATCCTGTTCTGCGGCGACACCCTCTTCTCCGGCGGCTGCGGGCGCATTTTTGAAGGCACGCCGGCACAGATGAAAACGTCACTGGACCGGCTGGCCGCACTCCCCGCGCAGACCCGGGTGTGCTGCACCCACGAGTACACTCTAGGGAACTTGCGTTTCGCGCGAAAAGTCGATCCCGACAACACAGAACTGATCGCCCACGAGCAGCGATGCATCGAGTGGCGGGCTCAGGGACGGCCGACTTTGCCGTCAACCCTGGGTCGGGAGCGGTCCATCAACCCCTTCCTGCGCTGCGACACGGAGGCCGTTCGGTCTTCGGTCATGGCGCGCAGTGGTTGCGCGCCGGACGCCCTGTCCGTATTCACCGCTCTTCGCGAATGGAAGAACAACGACTGATGCACGTGCGCTCCCTGCCCCCGGCGCCGCCGAGTCTGCCGCGCCGGGTCTGGCGCCCGGTGGCCGGCGCGCTCGCTTCGATGATGCTGTTTCTGGCCGGTTGCGCCTCGGTACCGGACGCGGTCGACCAGGTGGAGCCACCGCCGCAAATGGTCGCCCCGGATCAGATGCCCGGCAAGCCCGCCGCCTCTTCGCCCGCAGCCCCGGTCGCACCTGAGCCCGAAGGTCGCGATGCCGCCGGTATCCCCCAGGATCCGCTCGATCCCGACCAGGCCGTGCGCCTGAACGATGCGCGTGCCCACGAAGACCTCTGGGCCCGCATCCGTGCCACCTGTTCAATGCCGGATCTCGTTGACCCCTTGGTGACGCAGCACGAGCAGTGGTACGCCAGCCGGCCGGACTATGTAGAGCGCATGACCACACGCGGCTCCATGTACCTCTTCCACATCGTGGAGGAGACCCGCAAGCGCAACATGCCGATCGAGCTGGCCCTGCTGCCGTTCATCGAAAGTGCCTTCAACCCCAAGGCCATGTCTTCGGCCAAGGCCTCGGGCATGTGGCAGTTCATTCCGTCGACCGGTCGCGACTACTCGCTCAAACAGAACCTGTTCCGTGACGACCGCCGCGATGTACTGGCCTCGACCCGCGCCGCACTGGACTACCTCAAACGTCTGTACGGCATGTTCGGCGATTGGCACCTGGCCTTGGCCGCCTACAACTGGGGCGAAGGCAATGTGGGTCGTGCCATTGCCCGCAACCAGGCGGCCGGTCTGCCCACCGACTACCTCAGCCTGTCCATGCCGGCCGAAACCCGCCACTATGTGCCCAAGCTGCAGGCGGTGAAAAACATTGTTCGCCAGCCCGAACAGTTCGGCCTGAAGCTGCCCGAGCTGCAGAACCACCCCTATTTCCTCAGCGTACCCATCGAGCGCGACATCGACGTCACGCTGGCAGCACGTCTGGCGGGCATGAGCGTCGATCACTTCAGAAGCCTCAACCCGCAGATGAACAAGCCGGTGATCCTCGCTGCCGGCACCCCACAATTGCTGCTGCCGTACGACAACGCCAGCCAGTTCATGAGCAACCTGGCGGGCCACTCGGGCCGCTTGGCCAGTTGGACCGCCTGGAATGCGCCGCGCACCATGAAAATGGCCGAGGCTGCGCAAATGGTGGGCATGAGCGAGTCCGAGCTGCGCTCCATCAACCAGATTCCGCCCAAGATGATGGTCACGGCCGGCTCCACGCTGCTGGTGGCCCGCAGCGAGCAGCGCGTGAGCGATGTGTCCAGCCACGTGGCCGACAACGCCCGCCTGGCCCTCAAGCCGGAGCCGCCGCCCTTCCGCCGCGTGATGATCGAAGCCCGTCGGGGAGACACCCTGGCGACCCTGGCCAAGCGCTACCGCTTCACGGCCGCCCAGTTGGTGCAGTGGAACCACATCTCGCCGCGCACGCGCCTCAAGCGGGGGCAGGCTCTGGCGGTGGTCATTCCCTACGAGGCGCCCAATCCGGTTCCCATCGCGGACGCTTCGGAAGACCGGCGTTCAGCCAAGTCCCGCCGCCATGCTGCGCGCGACGAAGAGGATGACGATCGCCCCACCAAGGTGGTTCGCGGCGACAAGAAGCCCCACGGCAAAGCGAATGCCCACGACGAGGACGAGCGCCCGTCCCGCCACGCAAAGGGCAAGGAATCGACGGCCAAGGGCAAACACACCGCACGGGATGACGACCGTGAGGAGCGCTCCGCCAAGTCGAAATCCACCAAGGCCCGCAAGACCGCAGCCCGCGACGAAGAGGACGACGAGCCGCCCCGCAAGTCCAAGGGCAAACACGCCAAGTCCAAACCCGACGCCGAGGACAAGGCGGACAAGACCAAGGGCAAGACCGCCAAGACCCGCAAGGGTGCCCACGACGACGAAGACGAGTCGCCCCGCAAATCCAAAGGCAAAGCCGCCAGGGCCAAATCCGATCGCGACGAGAAGTCGGACAAGGCCACGGCCAGCAAACACGGCAAGGGTCACAGCAAGGCCCATGGCGCCGCAGGAGCGGCACTGACCCACGCCTGAGAGGCGCCCGACGGACAACGGCCCGCAACTGCGGGCCGTTTTTGTTTTCAGCGCCGGTCGCTCAGTGCGTGGGCGATGGTGCCGAGATCCACGTATTCCAGCTCGCTTCCGACCGGCACACCTCTGGCCAGCCGGGTCACCTTGAGATCGGCGCGTCGGCGCAGCGCTTCGCTGATGACGTGGGCCGTCACCTCGCCCTCTGCGCTGAAATTGGTGGCGATGATGACTTCCTTGAGCGAGGGATCGTCCGCGCGGTCCATCAGCTGGGGCAGGCCGATGTCCTGGGCCCCCACACCATCAAGCGGACTGAGCTTGCCCATCAGCACAAAGTACAAGCCCCGATAGCTGCCGGTGCGCTCCAGCGCCGCCTGGTCGGCCGGAGACTCCACCACACACAACAAGCCGGGATCCCGGCCCGGGTCCGCACAGGTGTCACAGACGGGCGTGTCCGAAAAGGTGTGGCATCGCTCGCAGTGCCGCATGCCGTGCACGGCATGCTCCAAGGCCCGGGCCAGTTGCAGCGCACCATCCCGATCGTGCTGCAGCAGGTGGTAGGCCATGCGCTGGGCGGACTTGGCGCCCACCCCAGGCAAACGGCGCAACCCCTCCAACAGCGCGGCCATCAGCCCGCCAGGACGAGGTTCGTGCGCCGAAGAGGCCAAGCCGGTATGCCTGTTCTTTCGCTCGATCAGAACGGAAACTTCATGCCGCCGGGCAGCGGCATGCCGGCGGTGAGCTTGCCCATCTTTTCCTGGGACAGGGCCTCGGCACGGCGCACAGCGTCATTCATGGCCGCGGCCACCAGGTCTTCGAGCATGTCCTTGTCATCGGCCAGCAGGCTCGGATCGATGGTCACACGGCGCACGTCGTGCTTGCAGGTCATGACCACCTTGACCAGACCGGCGCCGGACTGACCTTCGACCTCGATCTGGGCCAGTTCGTCCTGGGCCTTCTTGAGGTTGTCCTGCATGGCCTGGGCCTGCTTCATGAGGCCGGCGAGTTGTCCTTTGAGCATGGAGATCCTTTCAGTTCAGTCGGATTCGAAAAATGACAGAGATTGACGTGGAGCCGAGCGGGACACCGCCCGCCGCACTCAACGCGGATGAATCGATCCAGGCACGATGCGTGCACCCGGAAACTGCTGCAGCGCCTGCTGCACCAGCGGATCGTTGACGATGAGGGCCTCCGCATCGGCCTGGGCCTGGGCCTTTGCAGCGGCTTCGCGGCGAGAGGCGCTGTCGGTGACCGTTCCGGCCCGCAGTTCGACGCGCACCGGAGACCCCAGCAGTTCCGTCATCGCCGCCTGCAGGCGCTGGCCGTGGCTGGCTTGTCTCAAGGAGGCCAGCTCAAGGTTCAGGAGCCAGGTTTCACCACCACCATCCAGCGGCTGGATGCCGGCGCACTGCGCCTGCAGCACCATCTCGCGCACCATGCCCGCAACGCTGCCAGCGGCCACGAGCGACTCGACGACCATCAGCCAACGCTGCTGGTGAGCGGAATCGTCGCGCACCAGTCGGACCGGCGACTCGGCGGGCGCCGTGGCACCCAAGGGAGCATCAACCGTCTCCGGCTCTGACACGGCCGCAGACCCGGGGCGCTGGATCACAGCGGACACTGGCGGAGCGCCCTCGCCTTCCTCTTCCCAAGGGGGACGGGAGGGGCCGGCATTAGACACACGGCGAGCCTCGGCCGGGTCTTCGGGCGGGATGTCCAACCAGGGTGGCGGATCATCACCTGCGGCTTTGGACGTTGCCGCGTGGGTCGACGGCACCGGAACAGGCACCGGGGGAGCGATCGCGGCCACCATGTCGGGTCGCGCGGCCTCAGCCATCGGCGGTAGAGGCCGACCTGGGGCTTGCAGTTCAGATGCCGGCACCACGACCGCAGCAGGCCGAGGCATCGGAGCCGCTGGGGCCGCCGGAGGTTCTGACCGAACGCTTTCCGCCACCGAGGGCTGAATCGAACGAACAGCGCCTCGAGCGACCGGCGCAGCGGACACCGCCACAGAGCGCGTCGCTGGGGTCGAAGACGCTGAAGCGCCCACCGACGAAGGACTCGAACCGGACCCTTCCATGGCCGAGCGGCCCCCACCGGCGCCCGACCCTTGGGGTCCGGAACCCGACGCAGCCCCCATCGGCCGGAACGCCATCAGGCGCAGCAGCACCATGGTCAGGCCGCTGTATTCATCCGGTGCCAGACCCAGCTCGCCGCGCCCGTGAAGCGCAATGCTGTAGACCAGTTGCAGCTCGTCCGCGGCCAGCAGCGGCACGAGGGCCCGCACGGTCGGCGCGTCCGGATCCGCCTCGTCCAGCGCGGACGGGACCGCCTGGGCCACCGCGATCTGCTGGACCAAGGCCATCAGCTCATCCAGGAAACCCGACGCCGACAGGCCACGCTCCCGCAGTTGATCCACCACCTTCAGGATGGCGGCGCCGTCGTTGGCCGCCAGCGCCTGAATGAAGCGCACCACGTGGCTGCGGTCCACGGCACCCAGCATCTGGCGCACCGGGGCCTCCAGCAGCTGTCCGCTGGCGAAAGCGATGGCCTGGTCGGTCAGCGACAGCGCGTCGCGCATCGAACCTCGGGCGGCGCGCGCGATCATGCGCAGCGCCACCGGCTCCGACGGCACGTTTTCGGCACCCAGCACCTGCGTCAGGTGCGATTCGATGGTCTCCGGCGCCATGGGCCGCAGGTTGAACTGCAGGCAACGGCTGAGCACGGTGACCGGCACCTTCTGCGGGTCGGTCGTGGCCAGCACGAACTTCAGGTACTCGGGCG
>CAYRBG010000111.1:0-9316 GCA_964422355.1 uncultured Sphaerotilus sp.
GTTCAAGGCCAGCTTGACCGGGATCCGCGACAGGAAACCCTTGAACCGGCCCTTGGCCACGAAGGCCTGGAGGAACTCCCCGGACTCCAGCGCAGAGCGGATCTTCGGCCCGATCCCGCCGCCGATGTAAAGCCCACCGGTGGCAAAGGACTTGAGCGCCAGGTTGCCGGCTTCGGAGCCGTACAGCTCGGCAAACCAGCGCACCACCTCGGCACAGAGCGGGTCTTCGCCGCCCACGCCCAGGCGGGAAATCACGGCGTTGCGGTCCACGCCCACCGGCACGGCGTCGGCCGCCGGCACGGCAGGGCACGATGGCGCAAAGCGGCTCGCGACGAGGAAGTCGTACAACTGGCCAAAGCCCGGGCCGGACAACAGGCGCTCCCAGCTCACGTGGTCCGGGAAGACCTGGCGCAGGTGGTTCAGCAGCCGCACCTGGGCGTCGGTCTGCGGCGAGAAGTCGCAGTGGCCGCCTTCGGTGGCCATCGGGTGGTGCTTCTCGCCGTCCCAGTACAGCACCGCCTCACCCAGCCCGGTGCCGGCCGCAATCACGGCGATGTTGCCGGGCTGGGCCACGCCGTCCGGGTTCAGGTCGATCAGGTCCTCGGGCGGCAGGTGGGGCATGCCCAGCGCCATGGCTTCGAGGTCGTTGAGCAGCCGCGTGCGGCCGAAGCCGAAGCGTGCGCCCAGGGCGACACCGTCCACCAGCCACGGCAGGTTGGTCGTCTGGCAGCGCTGGGCCACCACCGGACCGGCCAGCCCGAAGCAGGCGGCATCCACGGGGCGTTCGCCCTTCAAGAAGCCGTCGAGGATCTCTTCAAAGGTGTCGAACTCGCCACTCGGGAAGGTCGCCTCGCGCAAGGTCTGCAGGGCGCCGTCGCCGTGCTTCAGCGCCAGCAGCAGGTTCGTCTTGGTGCCGCCGATGTCACCGGCCAACAGGGTCTTGGTCATCGTCATGGGCAGGATCGCTCAGTGGTGGAGGAGGTGGACCAGCGCATCGAGCACGCCGTTGGCAACCTCGTGGGGCGGCAGTTGATAGAAGGACTGCCAGGCCAGGGACACGACCTCATCGTAGCGGTCACGGTACTCCGGGTGGCTGCGCAGCCACGTCAGGCGCACGGCGTGACCGATGAGGATGTCGGTGTAGAGGGTGTCGTCGATGCGCAGGTCGGGGTTGTCGCGCACGATGACAGCCAGGGCTCGCAGCGCCTCGACGGTCAGTTGCCGGTACACCGGCGCCTGGATCTTGTTGAGCACGTGCGAGACGTGCAGGCGGAAGGTCTGCTCGCCCGGCGTCATCTGCGCCTGGATGGCCTCACTGTCCAGCCGGCGCTTGCTGTTGATCTTCTCGCCGAGCATCAGGCCCTTGCAGTGCTCCAGCAACAGCCAGACGGCGCTGAAGAAGGCGTCGCCCTCGCGGCTGACGCTGCCCTGCTGCTCGCGCCACTCCTGCCAGTCCTCGGCGCTGCCGCGGTCGGGGTTCATGCTGGCGGGGAAGCGGGCCGAGTGCAGCTCGCGCTGCTCACCCTCGTAGTGCAGGCTCTCGATCTGGCCGAGGTTGGACTCGGCACTGCCGTAGTGTTCGAGCGTCTCTTCCAGCAACTGCAGGAGCTGGTGCGGCGCCAGCGCCAGCACTTCGGTGAAGGCCTGGTCCAGCGAGCCGCCGGTGCGGCGCTTCTGCCGCGCGATCAGCAACTGCAGGATGTGCCCGACACGCACCGTGTGCATGTCGGCAAACCACTCGGGCCGGCGGTGGATCAGCATGCCGATGTAGATGATCAGCTCCTGCACGATGATGTGCTGCGAGCTGTCGTCGGGGTTGAAGTCGCGGATGAGCTGCAGGATCTCGGACGAGTCGGCCGGCCGCTTGAGCGTGGCGCGGTTGCTGTAGGCCTTGCCCACCGTGAGCGCGTGCTGCTGCACCACGATCTCGGTCACCGCCTGTTCGAGGTTGATGTCGTACTTGCCCAGCAGGCCGGCGCAGCGGCGCACGATCTGCCAGGCGTGGCGGTCGCTGCTGCGGCGATAGACCTTGTCGAGCAGCGCCTGCACCGTCCCCGCGCTGCCGTCGCTGCCGCACAGGCCCGTATCGAAGCTCAGGCCGTGGCGCTGCGCCAGCAGCCCCAGGGCTTCGAGCTGGGGCGCGAGGTTGCCGTTGTGGCGCAGCAGGTCGATCAGGCGGGCGTCGTCCGCCGCTTCCCACTCGCTGAACCAGTGGCTGGGCAGGTTCTCGGGTGCGAGTCCGTCATTGGGCAGAACACGGGCAAAGGGCGATTCGGCTTCGGACGCGGTCTGCAGGGAGAACTGAAAATCGTGCAGGTAATCGATCTTCTCGCGGCACACCGTGTCCACGAAATCGCTGATGGTCCCGAAGCGCACGCTGGCCTGGCTGGTGCCGCCGGCCTGCATCTCGGCCAGAAACCCGAGCAGCTCGGCGCGGTTCTCGGCCTTCAGCATGTTCTGCTTGACCGAAATCACCAACATCGGCGGCGCGGCGCTGTCCCAATGGCGGGCAACGTACGCGAGCTCCGTGCGCAGGCGCTCGATCAGCATGCGGTTGTCGGTCGTGATGTAGAAGCCGCGCTGGCTCATGAACTGCGGCAGGAACAACTGCGGCACGCCCGCCAGCACATAGAGCCGCGACGTGGACAGCGTGCGCAGCAGGCGCAGCGGCCGCCCGGTCAAGCCCAGCCGGTCGTTGCGCCCCACCTGGGTGTAGGCCGCCGCCAGTTCGTTGGCGTCGCGGACCTGGATGGGCGCGATGTCGGCCACCGTCTGGGAGGCGATGCCCCGTGCGGCCAATTCCTGCTGCACCGACTCGTCGTCGGCCAGCACCGCCACCTGCACTTGATGCGGCCCGCGCCGGGCGATCTTGCAACGGCCCAGCGGGTCAATGTCGTCGGGCGTCACCAGGCCGTCCTGCAGCAGACAGCCCAGGATGTACAGGCTCTGCGCCCACACCAGCGGCACGTTTTCGTTGGGCAGGCGGTCCTGGCTGCCGGGGGTGCGGCGCTCGGCGTCGATGGCCTCGCGCGGCACGAAGTAGAGCTCGGGCAGCAGCAGCTCGCCGTCGCGCTCGACCCGCAGGGCGTCGAGCTTGCGGCGGTATTCGGCCGCTTCTTCGGTCTGCCCCGTCAACTGGCGGTTCAGCAGCAGGTAGGTGAAGAACAGCGGCCACTCGCACTCGATGTCGCGGAATTCCTTGAGCTCGTGCGGCTCGTAGTGGAGCCGTCCGTGGTCTTCGAGCACGGTCTGGTGGCCATCGAGCAGAAAGCGCTTGCAGCCGTAACGGCCCTGCAGCTTGTCGACGACGAGCTGCTCGGTCCGGGTGCGCAAGGCCGGGTCATCCACGGCAAAGGCCGGAAAGCCCGTCACGCTCAGCAGCGCGGCGTCCACCTCCTTGGAGATGGACTCGCGCGGCAGCAGCGCCTCCAGCGAGATGCGGCTGCGGGCGATGTCGTCGCGCACCACATGGACCACCCCGGCCTGCCCGCCCGCTTCGCCGAACAGGTTGCAGCCGGCCATCGCCTCCAGCGCCGCCTTGGCCATGCCCATGGAGCTGCCGTTGATCTCGGCGATGCCGTGGTTCATCTTGTTGCCGCGCTCCCAGATGCCGTAGTCGGGCGTTCGGTAGGCTCGGCTGATGTAGTGCACGAGGTTCTGGACGAAGTTGACCTCGTCCGTCGTGAACACGATGCGCAACCCGGAGGCCGTCATCTGCGCCAGCATCAGCAGGAACAGCGAGGTGGCGTCGAGCTGCAGGTGGCCCCACTCGTGGTCACCCACGACGACTTCGCCGGAACCCGTCTTGTACTTGGCGTGCAGGGCGTCCAGCGGATGCTGGGTCTGCTTGAAGCGTTCCACCTTGGGCGCCTGCCGCATCATCGCCGTCAGCAGGCCGCGCATCAGCTTGACGGTGCTCTGCTCCAGGATGTAGGCGCGGTCGTTGCCGCCCGGCTGCTTGCGGTAGGCCAGCCCCAGGCCCCAGGCCGCGAGGATGCTGTAGACGTTGTCCCGCACCCAGGCGTCGGTGTAGTTGCCATGCACCGTCACGGCGGTGCTGGCCGGCAGCAGGCCGCTGATGCAGTCCTGCCGCTGGAGGATGATGTCCCGGACTTGCCGGTAGTAGTGATCGAGGATGTCCATCGGGAGCCAATCGAAACCATGGAGGCGCGCATCGGGGCCTCCGCTCAGCCCGTCACGATATCTCCTTGCTCCGACGGATGCTCAACCAGGGTGATCCAAAGCGGGAGCGGCGGCGAGAGACAGGGAAGCATCTGCCTCAGAAACAACAACCTCACCTCGACCGCCAGACAGTGTAGACAGCCGCCAACGCCCAACCCACCAACTCCGGGGGGTATTCCCCTTAAAACCCACATGGGCACACATGCCTCGGTCCATGCCCCCTTGTTTCCGGGGTGGGCAATGTAAAGGCACAGCAACAAAGTCACATCTCCGTGTGATCGTGAGGCTGATGTTGGGCCACCCAGCGTTCGAGTCTGCGACACGCTCCCCCGACAACCCCTCTGGAACCACAGTCATGGTCGCAGTTTCACCCACACCCCTGGTTCGCGCTCTCATTGGTACAGGCCTGTTGATGGCCGGTCTCCTGTCCGGCACCGCAGCCAACGCCAACATCACCTTCCAATTCAACTACCTGGATGCGGCGGGCTCCGGTTTCAACGACGCTGCCGATGGGGCAACGCGGCGCGCGACGCTGGAGGATGCCGCCTCGAAGTTCTCGAGCATGTTCGGCACCCACTTCTCGAACAGCGGAACGGTCATGATGGACGTGACCAGCACGAACAATCCGGCCAGTTCCGCCCTCGCATCCGCAGGCAGCGAAGGGTACTTGGGGACCTCTGCGCCCGGATTCAACATGAACGACGTGATCCGCTACAAACTGCAAACCGGTACCGATCTGAACGGTTCGATGGCAGACGGCGTCGTCAACGTCAACTTTGCCAATACCTGGGACTACTCATACGGCACCGGCACCTCCAGCTCGGGCTATGACTTCTATTCGGTGGTGTACCACGAGCTGACCCATGCCGTGGGCTTCAGCTCGGGCATCAGTGGAACGCCGAACAGCAACGGGTTCTACGACCCCGTCGGAACCGGGGTGAACTGGGGGGTGTTTGACCAGTTCATCACCGACAAGGACGGCAACCGGGTCATCAACCCCTCCACCTACCTCATCAACGAGGCCCTCTGGAGCGACATCAAGACCCGCAGCATCCAGGCCGACGGCGAGCAAGGCATCTACTTCAGTGGATCGTTTGCCATGGCGGCCAATGGGGGCAAGGCGGTCCCGATCTATTCGAACAACCCCTGGGAAGACGGCAGCAGCGGCTCCCACGTCGCGGACTTCGCTCCCTATGACGGGATGCTGATGCGTTATGCCACCGGCCCCGGTGACGGTCCGCTGGATTTGAGCGCCGTCGAAGTGGGCATGCTGCGCGACATCGGCTACACCGCTGCAGCGGCCGTGCCTGAGCCCGAGACCTATGCAATGATGCTCGTCGGTCTCGGTGCCCTGGCTGGAATCGGTCGCCGCCGCAAGCACTGATCGGTAGCTGGACCGTCGAGAAAAGGGTGAAGCTGCGTGGGCTTCACCCTTTTTGTTTCAGCACGTCCACCGAGCTTTTTGCATGAAGTCCTTCGACAGATCTTCGGGTGTCCTCCTTGCCCTCTTGGGCCTCTGCTCCGGGGCCCAGGCCGCTTCCGCGCAGACCAAGCCACCGCTTCACCCTCGGCCGCCCTTGGAGTACAAGATCACCGACGTGGTCTTGACCGTGTCCAGTCACTCGCCCATTCAGCGCAAAGGCTCGACGACCGTCCACCTCCAGGCGGGGATGTCCTGGTTCGAAGATCAAAGCCGAGCGCGCAAGCCGTTCGCGTTCTCGAACGCGCAGATGCTGGAGGCGCTCCAGTCGCTGTACACCCTGCGGTTCTTCGACCTTCCGTCAGACCTCCACACGCGCCGCTCCGTCAAGATGGCCGACGACGGAACCGTGCGCACCAGCGTCACCCGCCTCATGGACACCGGTGGATCCCGCGTCTGCTTCCGCACCGGGGAGTACGAGAAGTGCGTGGCCTATGGCCTCGACGCGCCCGCCCCACTCACGCAGTGGGTCGAGGAGATCCGAGCCACCGCGACGCAAGCCAGCAGCGCCCAGTGATCCGCCCTAGTGCGACGGGTCTGCACCGTCAACTGGCGGCCCAGTTGCAGGCACTGAAGAGCAGCGCCACATCACACTCGATGTCGCGGAATTCCTTGAGCGCGGGCGCAGGCAGACGGACCGGACTGTGAAGCCGATGTAAATCCCGGCCCGTCCATCCCCGTCCGAGGAACTCGACCGGAAGGGGATTCCTCCAAAGTCACCACCGGGCCATCGTTCCCCTCCGGCAGCGAGCCCCACAAAGGAGAACCCATGAAGCGCATTCTGTTGGCCTGCATCGCCGCAGTCGCGGCCGCCCTCGGCGCACCGGCTTCGGCCGCGGGCGTCGGTGTGTCCGTCAGCATCGGCCAGCCCGGCTTCTATGGACGCATCGACATCGGCGGCTACCCGCCGCCGCAGGTCGTCTACCGCCGCCCGGTCATCATCGCACCGGCCCCCGTGGCCGCCGAACCGATCTACCTGCGGGTTCCGCCGGGCCACGCCAAGAACTGGGCCAAGCACTGCGCGGCCTATGGGGCCTGTGGTCAGCGGGTCTATTTCGTCCGCGACGACTGGTATCAGCGAGAGGTCGTGCCCCGTTACCGCTCGGAGCATGGCGACCGAGGGGATCGCGACGACCGACGCAGCCCGCCCAACTGGGACCACCGCGACGAACGCGGCCCCGGACGAGGCCACGAGCACGATCGAGATCACGGCCGAGACCGCCACTGACCGAACAGGGAGGCGCCGTCAGCCCCTTCCTTTCTCGACGGGCGCCCAATGCTCTGCCCATTGCCCCGATGCATCGCACAGGGCTGAGCGCATCGGCTCCTGCCCCATGCGGTGCCCACCGCGCGCCACGGCCACGACCTCCGCCTCGGCCTTCATTGCGGCCAGCCTGTGCGTGGTGGCCACTGGACAGACCGCATCGGCCTCGCCGTGCACCAGCGTCAACGGCCCCGTCAGCGCCGGCAGCACCTGCAGCGCCCAAGCCCAGGCGTCCTGGCCACAGGTCCATCCGGTCGAGGCGTAGTGCGCGTGGATCCGCCATGCGGCCAGCGCTGACTCCGAGCCGCCTTCGGGCAGCGACGCCGTTCGCACCACCGCCCCGGAAACGACCACGCCCCCAGGCACGGACTGGGCCTCGTCAAACGCGCCAGCCCACGGCGCCAGGTGATCCCACCGCCCGGCCTCGGTGTCCGCGCACGCTGGGGAAAACGCTGTACCGCCGGGAGACAGCGATACACCCCGGGGTTGGTACACCTGTTCCAAGCCCGGTGCCGACCCCAGCAACGCCCGGCCCGCCTCGCCCAGCCAAGGCTGCCACGGCGCCAGGTAATGCGCCAACTCTCCCTGCGAACCCAGGAAAGGGCTGCGCAAAAACAGCGCCCCCAGCGCCTGCGGATGCTGAGCCGCCCAGGCCAGTGCCACAAACGCGCCCCAGGATCCGGCCGCCACGCCCCAGCGAGACACGCCCAGATGCAGGCGCAGGGCCTCGATGTCGGCCACCAGAAGCGCCACGGTGTTGTGGCGCGTTTCGCCCAGCGGCAGCGAGCGTCCGCAGCCTCTTTGGTCCATGCAGATCCAGCGGATCGGGCGCCCGTGAAAACCCTCGACCGACTCGGCCCGAGTCCGCCCGCCCGGCCCACCGTGGATCACCAGCACGGGTGCGCCAGCCGGGTCTCCCCCCTCGCACCACCACACCCGGTGTCCCTCGCCGACATCCAACCACTGGCCTTCGTTCAGGGTTTCCACCGGAGAAATCGCGGATTTCGGGGCGTTTGAAGCAGGCATGGGGTTTGCGGTAGAGGAGTTCGACGTGACGCCGCGCATACAGCGATGAAACACACCCATCGTGCCGCATCGGAAGCGTCGACATCAACCACCCCTTGAAGGAGACAAACATGAAGTGGTCCAAGCCTGAATACCAAGACCTGCGTTTCGGTTTCGAAATCACGATGTACATCGCCGCCCGCTGATCGCGGCGCGACCCAGCGACATCACGCATTGGGGGTGAGGGCGTCATCGTTCTTTACTTTCTCCTCTCTCTTCTCTCTTGTGTTGGGTTCTTCTCTCTCTTGCTCAGACGCCCCACCCCCACCCTTCCTTGAGACACCCCCATGAAGATCCTGGTCCTGGGCTCCGGCGCCGGCGGCGGTTTCCCGCAGTGGAACTGCAACTGCACGCAGTGCGGCTCGCAACGCGGCGGCTCACGGCCCGCACAAGCCCGCACGCAAAGCTCGATCGCGGTCTCGCCCGACGGTGAGCACTGGGTCCTGCTCAACGCCTCGCCCGACATCGGCACACAGTTGCGCCAGTCGCCCGCGCTGCACCCGCGCAACGGCCACGGCAAGCGCCACACCCCCATTCAGGCCGTCGTGCTGATGGATGCGCAGATCGACCACGTCACCGGTCTGCTCAGCCTGCGCGAAGGCCCGCCCATCCAGCTCTACTGCACGCCCTGCGTCGAGGAAGACCTCTCGACCGGCCTGCCGCTGCTGAACGTGCTCAAGCACTACGCCGGCGTGAACCTGCACCGACTGCCCATCGAGGGCACGCAGACCTCGTCCGACTTCCGCATCGACGGCATCGAACACCTCACCTTCCGCGCCGTAGCGATTCCCGGCAAGGCGCCGCCGTACTCGCCGCACCGCAACAACCCGCAAACCGGCGACAACATCGCCCTGTTCGTCACCGACACCCGCACCCGCCAGCGCCTGTTCTATGCGCCGGGCCTGGGCGACGTCGGCCCGCAGGAACTGGACTGGCTCTCGTCGGCCGACTGCGTGATGGTCGACGGCACCTTCTGGACCGAGAACGAGATGATCACCGCCGGCCTGGGCACCAAGCCCGCCGCCAGCATGGGCCACCTGCCCCAGAGCAACCATCCCGGCCGGCCCGGGATGATCGCCGTGCTCGACGGCGTGCCCGCCAGCCGCAAGGTGCTCATCCACATCAACAACAGCAACCCGATCCTGCTGGACGACAGCGAGCAGCGCCACACCCTGGCCCTGCACGGCATCGAGGTGGCCTACGACGGCATGGAGATCGAACTGTGACTGCTGCTCTGCCTTCCAACGTCCTGCCCTGGTCTGACGAGGAATTCGAGGCCCGCCTGCGCGCCAAGGAGTCCGGCTATCACATCCACCACCCCTTCA
>CAYRBG010000112.1:0-9279 GCA_964422355.1 uncultured Sphaerotilus sp.
GGGCTCACGCGTGAGGGTGAGCAGCTGCTGCAGCTTGTCGGGGGCGTTCATGTCGGTCTCCTGTCTGCTGGGCACCAGGGGTGCCGGAAAAAGCCGGAGACCGCATCCTGCATGGGCCGTCGTGGGGGCCGAACAGGATTCGCTCTCCTTCCGCCGGTGTGAACCGGATCAAGTTCGCGGGTTCGGCCTGGCCATCTCAGCGCGTGAGTTCTGACACGCGCACCCCGGAGCAAAGCCGGCATTTTGCGAGTTCGACTCCAACCCTGTCAACGCCGATTCCCCACAGGCGCCGCCAGCAAAAGGGCGGCGCGCTCTTGCGTTGTTTCAAGGAACCGCCTTCGCGGTCGGCTTATAGTGAAATCGGTTCAACGACTTTTTGATGCTGCACGCGTCCCCGCTTCCTTGAAACGCTCGCCCGCCTCTCGTGGACCCCTGCGGTTCGCCCTGTTGATCGCGTTGTGGATCGCGCTGGCGCCCACTTCGGCGTATCTGCTTGGGGTGCAGCAAGGCTGGCGGGTGCTGGAACTGTGTTCGTCCTTTGGTGGGGGAGCGCCCTCGCTGGCCTTGAGCGACGGGGACGGTGTCTCGGGGGACGGCAGCAGCAGCTCACCGTCGCCGCTCAAGCACTGTCTGTTCTGCGGCAGCGGACCCGATGCCGGGCCGCTGCCTTCGGTCTTGCCGCCCCTGCGGGCGCAGCTTGCCGCGTCGGCGGAATTTGACGGCCATGCCGTCGAAGCGGTGCGGGCCGTGCCGGCCCGACTGCGCCACCCCACCCGTGCACCTCCGGCTTCTTGGGTCTGACTCTTTTCAGGTTCTTTCCCGCCGAATCCGGTATTCCCGTTGTCGCGTCGAAGCGTTCAGGTCTCGGCGCGGCAGGAGGTGCACACATATGCTGCCCACATCCCCCATTCACGACATTCGTTTTGAACACGGCGCGTCGACCCCGTCCCATTTCAAGCGCGGAGCGCTGGTTCAGGCCGCGGGCCGTCCCGGTCTTTTGGGACGCGTCACCTGCGGTGCATTGAGTCTGACCGATCCCGCGGGTGACGAAGGTGCTCTGCTCCTGGCGTTGCCTGGCGACCTCATCGGCATCGATGCCTTGACCGGAGATGCGGTCCGCTGGCAAGTCCGCGCCGTTGTCGGCTCGCGGGTGGAGTGGTTGGGGCTGATCCGTGCCGATCAATGGCGTTCGCTGCTGCTGCAGGCCCTGGTGGTGCGCCAGACCAGTCAAGCCCAACTGGCCCGGTTGCGGCGGGGCAGCGTTCCGGAGCGGGTGCGCCAATTGCTGCTCACGCTCAGTGGAGCGGGGGGCGAGAGTGAGCACGAACTGCTCAGGTCCGAGGGGGACGATCGGCCGGAGGGATGCATCCCCTGCGAGTTGCCGTCCCTGCAGGACATGGCCCTGATCGTGGACACGTCGCCGGAAACGGTCAGTCGTGTGCTGTCGTCGCTGCGCCGTCAGGGACAGTTGCTGACGCGTCCTGGGCGACAGGCCTTGCTGTCGCCCGCCCTGTACGGTGCGGATTGGATGAAGTCCGAAGGCATGACCCGCAGCCGCATTTCTTCCATCGAGCCCGCCCGCTGCCGTGCGGCCTGAATGAAAAAAGGACCGGCCGAGAGGCTGGTCCTTGCGCCGCAGAGCCAGGTGCGAGACCGTTCAGTGCTTGTGCATCGGCATGGCGCCGGCGTCCGTGGCGGCCGGCTTGGGCATGCCCGCCTTGACGGGGGCCTGCACCTGGAAGGTTTCCACCTTCTTGTCCTTGCCTTCGACGGTCAGCGTCAGGGGCACGGTCTCGCCGGCGGTGAGGGTCTTCTTCAGGTCCATCAGCATGATGTGATAGCCGCCCGGCTTGAGGTCCACGGCCTTGCCCGCCGGCAGATCCAGTCCACCTTGGACGGCGCGCATCTTCATGATGTTGCCTTCCATTGCCATCTCGTGCACTTCGACGACACCGGCCACGGGAGATGTGGCCTTGACGAGCTTGGCGTCGGAGGCGGACTGAATCTGCATGAATGCGCCTGTGGCGCTCTGCTGGGCCACCGTGCCGCGCACCCAAGCATCCTTGATCTGGACCTGGGCGAAGGCACCGCCAGCGGCGACGAGAGCTGCGAGCAGGACAACTTGCTTTTTCATGGAATGAGGGCCTCCAGGGTAAAACGAGGACGGTGGATCGACGTCCACCGCGCGTCGACCATTGTCGAAGGGGCGCCTGTCTTCACACAGGGTTTTGCGGGTGAGGTGCCGAGCCGACATGATGGCGATCAACAAAAAAAGACCCGGTGACGGAGATCACCGGGTCAAGGTACCGTCAGAGGAGGAGCTGTCGAAGCATCCAGGTACCGAGGAGACAACCAAGCACAGCGCGCGCTCAAAAAACGACTGTGCCTAACGTGTGAGGGAGGTGCGGAAAGAAAGTTCCGACTACCTTCCGTGCATTTACATCTGGATGCCGGATTAACCCCAGGGCACGCAACCTGGGGTGGGGTCGAATAATCCAGGTCTTTCGACTCCTGGATTCCTGAACATGACATCTTCTCGTGCCGAGTCCGTGGCCGCCGTCGATGAGGCGATCACCAGTCGTCGGTCGATCCGGGCGTTTCTGCCGACACCGGTGCCGCGTTCAACGATTGACGACATCCTGCGGGTGGCTTCGCGAGCTCCCTCCGGCACGAACACCCAGCCCTGGAAGGTGGCGGTGCTGACGGGCGACACGCTGCGCCGCCTGGGAGACCGCCTCACGGCCATCCATGACGACCCGGAGGCGTCGGTGCAGTTGACGGACGAATACGCGTACTACCCGACGAAGTGGGTGTCGCCCTACATCGAGCGCCGGCGCAAGGTGGGTTGGGATCTGTACGGGCTGCTCGGCATCGCCAAAACCGACAAGGCGCGCATGCACGCCCAGCATGGGCGGAACTACCGCTTCTTCGACGCACCGGTGGGACTCATCTTCACCATCGATCGCGTGATGGCGCAGGGGTCCTGGCTGGACTATGGAATGTTCCTGCAGAACATCATGGTGGCGGCTCGGGCCCGCGGCCTGGACACCTGCCCGCAAGCGGCGTTCACGGGTTTCCACAAGGCCATCGCCGAGGAGCTGGCCCTTTCCGACACCGAGATGCTGGTGTGCGGCATGGCCTTGGGCTGGGCTGATCCTCAGGCCATCGAGAACAGCCTGATCACCGATCGCGAGCCGGTGGAGGCTTTCGCGCGCTACTTCGACTGAGTCGCTGGGCCATGAAAAAGGCCGACACCTGGGTGTCGGCCTGCAGCAGAGAGAAGGCGCTCGGCAAAGCTCAGCGGCTGTTGGTTTCCTTCACGATGTACCACTCGACGCCACGGCGAGCCCAGGTCAGGGTCTTGGGAATGGTGGTTGTCTTGCCTGCCACGGTGGAGGTTTGATCGAAGCTGGTCTCGATCTGACCGTTGGGCAGCGAGCGGCGCTGAACATTGCTGACCTTCAGGTCCGAGCCCACGCCCTGGCTGAGTGCCTTGTTGCGTGCAGCGAACCAGGCCTTGCGCGTGGTTCCGATGGGCTGGAACTTGGCGTCGTAGAAGCTCACGTAGCGGGTCGTGTCCTTGGTCTTCCAAGCATCGGCCCAGTCGATCAGACGCTGCGACACGGAGGTGGCGACGGCCGGTTCAGCGGCCGTCGCAGCAGGTGCGACCGGTGCTGCCACGGCAGGCTTCGGGCTCAGCGAGGGGGCACCGGCGGCCGTCTGGCGGGCGCGCTGATCCAGGTCCGACTTGGATGCGAGGTTCAGTTCCGTCGGGTTCAGCGGGCAACGGGCCGCGGCGTCCTCACCGGCTTCCCAGGACTGGCCACCCGTGGGGTCGTCCGACGCTTCGCCGGCACGGGTCAGACCCAGCACGTTCACCAGATTGCTGGTGGCCGCGTGGGTACGGGCCTTGGAGATCACGAGGTCGTGTTCCCCGTTGGCCAGGGCGCGACGGGCAGTGTAGAGCTCGTTTTCAGAGTTCAGCACGTCCAGCAGCGAGCGCTGACCGATGTCGAACTGCTGGCGATAGGCATCGCGCGTCCGTTCAGAGGCCAGGGTGTTGCGATCCAGGTAGCCGAGCTGTTCGGTCAGGCGCTTGACGTCGTTCATGGCGATCGCCGCGGTCTGGCGCGTGTCGCGGCAGGCCTTGTCGCGCGTGTCGGCGGCTTGGTCCAGCAGGGCGGCGGTCTGCTTGATGCGTGCCTTGTCCGAGCCACCGTTGAACAGGTTCCAGTTGAGCATCAGGCCCACATGGGTCTCGCGCTGCTGGTTGGCGGTGATGTCGTAGTTGCGACCACCGCCGGTGCGGGCGCGGGCCTCGATGCGGGGGTGGAAGGCACTCTTGCGCTGCTCGGCCTGGTTTTGCGCAGCACGCAGGTTTTCGACGGCAGCGGCAACCGAGTAGTTGCGCTTGGACGTCTGATCGAGCAGGGCGGACGTGCTGGCCGGCAGGCCCCGGTCGAAAATGCCGGGCAGGCTGCCGTCGACGGTCGGGGCGACGCCGACGAGGCGGCGATAGCGCTCGGTCACGTCGTGCAGATTGGCTGTTTCGGTGGTCAGATTGGACTCAGCGAGGGCCAGACGGGCTGCCGCCTGTTCAGAATCCACTCCACGACCCACGCCGGCCTTGACCCGCGACTGGATCTGGTCGAGCACTTGGCGGTGCTGGACGTAGTTGTCTTCCGCCAGCTTGACCAGCTTGGCCGCACGTTGAACGTCCACGTGGGCTTTCACGGTTTCCAGCGCCGTCTGCTCGGACGCTTCGAGGAATTCGTAATAGCGGACCAAGCGGGCGTGTCCCAGGCGAGACACTTCATTGACCGTGCCCAGGCCGTCCCACAACAGCTGGGTCGCGGACAGCGACAGGCCGGTGTTGGTCATGTTCTGCGGCTCGGTCGCACGATTGGCTTCGTCCTTGAAGCGATCGCGCGTGCGGCCGACTTCGGCCGACAGATCCAGCTTGGGGTAATAGCCGCCTCGGGCGACGTCGACTTCAGCGGTCGAAGCGCGCAGCGCGTTCAGCTTGGCCGTGACTTCAGGGTTGGTGGAAATGGCACGCTGGACCGCACTCTTGACGGAGTCGGCGGGTTGAGCCAGGGCAGCCTGACAGGCCAGCGCCAGCACGCTGACGACATGAGTGGCGATTTTCTTCATTTGTGCATCGTTCCTTACGCGGGCCATCGACCCCCCTGATCAAGGATCTCATGGCGGTTGAACTGGATAGGTACAACGTTCTGGATTATCTGTACTTCTCGTTTCAATCCGGCTCTTGAAGTATTTCATAGAACCTGTTGATTCGACAAGAAATCACGTTCAAGTGCGGTGCGTGGAGGTTACAAAGCTGAAAAAACTGCCCGCATTGCAGGGCCTTCAGGTTGGTGGATCGAGGTCGATATCTGCGGGATGTCGCACTTCCTCGCCATGGCTCGCCTCCGTCACAAGGTTGTGCGCGTGCCGACGCGAGTCGTCCACACGGTGCGAGCCGTGTTCGTGCTCCTGCTGGTCTGGGGTACTGCGCAGAACCTGAACGCAGCGCTGGACAGCGACCGTCAGGCAGCGTCGGCACAGCGCCTGGGGGCAGCCGCGGTGGCCCAGGTCCGTGCCTGGCAGCACACCGTGGGTCAGGCGCAGCCCCTGGACGATGAGGTTCGGCTGTCGCTGATCAACCAGTTTGTGAACCGTCGCGTGCATTTTCGGGATGACATCGACGCCTGGGGAGTGCCGGACTACTGGGCCACTCCGGTCGAGACGATCGGCCGCGGCGTCGGCGATTGTGAGGATTACGCGATCGCCAAGTACGCCGCTCTCCTCGCTGCGGGTGTTCCGTCGCAGCGCCTGCGTCTGGTTTATGTCCGTGCCGACATGGGTGGTGCCCAGGTGGCGCACATGGTGTTGGCCTACTACCCTTCGTCCGGGGGGGAGCCGCAGATTCTGGACAACCTGGCCAGCGAGGTTCGACCCGCTTCCCGGCGC
This sequence comes from uncultured Sphaerotilus sp., assembly GCA_964422355.1. Classification (GTDB taxonomy): domain Bacteria; phylum Pseudomonadota; class Gammaproteobacteria; order Burkholderiales; family Burkholderiaceae_C; genus Sphaerotilus. The sequence goes on from CAYRBG010000112.1 coordinate 5,974, forward strand.
CCGGATTTGACCCCTGTTTTCAGCTTCAACGCCGACGGGCTGTGGCAAGGTACGAACGGCGCGTCCGCCGGGGATCCGGTGGCGCGATTGTCCAAATGGCGCGACGTCCTGGCTCGGGGTCGCGAAGAAGGTTCGTTCTGATGAAGCTGACGATGGAACACATGCCGACCCCGGTGTCGGCCGGGGGGCGCACATGTCGATGATCCGGCAGGTCTGGCTGCTTGTGCTGCTGGTGGTGATGGGGGGGTGTCTGGGGGGGATCGGCGTGTCGGTGCGGCAGGCCCAGCAGTACATCCAGACCCAGGTGTCGGTGAAGAACAACGACAACGCCCAGTCGCTGGCCTTGACCCTGTCGCAGTTGAAGGGGGATGCCGCTTTGCTGGAGCTGGGGGTGTCGGCCCAGTTCGACACCGGTCACTATGAGCGCATCCTGCTGACGGCACCGGACGGGCGGGCGTTGGTGGATCGCCGCGTCGAGGGCAAGTCGACCTCCGCGCCGGCCTGGTTTGTGCGCGCCTTGCCACTGGCGCCGAAGCCGGGCGTGGCCCAGGTGTCCAGCGGCTGGACCCAGCTCGGCCGTTTGGAAGTGCACAGCCACACGTCCTACGCATACGACGACCTGTGGACCGGCACTGTGCGCATCGTGTGGTGGATGCTCGCCCTGGGTGGTCTGACGGCCGTGCTGGGGTTGTGGGCGGTGCAGCGTCTGCGCCGCCCGCTGGATGCCGTCGTCTCGCAGGCCCAGGCGGTGTCCGAGCGTCAGTTCGTGCTGATGCCCGAGCCCAAGGTGCCGGAAATGCGTCGTGTGGCCCAGGCGCTCAATGCCATGGTCGAACGCCTGCGCAAACTGTTCACCGAGCAGGCCGAAGAAGTGGAACGCCTGCGCCGCGCCGCGCACTGTGACGAGCTGACCGGGCTGACCCACCGCCGGCAGTTCATGGCCGACTTCCAGACCTTGCTGCAGAGCGAGACGCCCAACGGCGCACTCCAGGGGCAGTTGGTGCTGCTGCGCCTGCTGGATCTGGCAGGGGTGAACCGTCGCTTGGGGCACGTCCAGACGGACGCGCTGCTGCGCGACTTCGCGCAGGTTCTGAACGGTGCGTCCGAAGGGGAGCCGTGGCTGACGGTCGGGCGACTCAACGGATCGGACTTTGCCGTGCTCCATGGTCGCAACGAGACGGGCGACGTCATGGCTCAATCGTTGCTCGACCGGGTGCGCACGCGCCTCATGCCGTTCGGGGACGTGGATGTGGTGGCGTCGGTGGTGGCCTGGCGGCGCGGGGATCAGGTCGGCAGCCTGATGTCGAGGGCCGATGCTGCGCTGGCGCGGGTCGAAGCCTCGGGGGAGTACCGGCATGTCGCCATGGGCGGTGGTGGAGATGCTCCGGCCGCCAATGCGGGCGGTGAAGATGCCTGGCGCCGGCAATTGGAATCTGCCGTGCTGGAGCAGCGTGGGCGGCTTGTGCTCTATCCGGTGATCGACCGCACAGGCGCGCTGGTTCACATGGAGTGCCCGTTGCGGCTGCAACTGCACGACGGCGGTGATTTCGAACCGGCGGCCCAGTGGTTGCCGTATGCCATGCGCACGCAACTCACCACCCGCACCGATGAAGTGGCGCTGTCTTTGGCCCTGCAGGGGATTGCGGCCGACGGCGTGCCGCGCTGTGTCCACGTTTCGACGATGTCGCTGCGCGATGCCGCGTTCTTGCCGCGCCTCAGGGCCCGAGTGCTTGAAGCCGGCGAGGCCGCTCAGCGTCTGTGGATTGAGGTGTCCGCCACTGCCGTGGGGCAGCAGTCACCGGTGTTGGCGGAGCTGGTGCGCCAGTTGCGTCCGCTCGGGGTGCGGGTCGGCATCGAGCACGCAGGTGTGGACATTGCCGCGTCCGAAGGGCTGTTGGACGTGGGCATCGACTACATCAAGCTGGCCAGCAGTGTCGGTGTCGATGTGTCGCGGGAGCCTGCGCGTGCCGAGCTGGTGGCGCGCACCGTCCGCCTGCTGCGCAACCTGGATGTGCGCGTTTATGCCGAAGGGGTCGGGGACACCGACGATCTGGCGTCGCTGTGGACCTGTGGGGTGGACGGCGTTACGGGACCGGCAGTGCGCATGCGGACCTGAATGGCCGATGTCCGTCCTCGGGATGGCCTTCACGTGAGGTGAAGGTCACCGAGGTCCTGGGGCCGTTCGGGGTGCGAACGGCCCCAAAGGCCATCAACGATGGCGTGCGCCCGGGCGGGCGCCAGCGCGCTCACCGGTCGGGCGGCCACCGCTGCGGGGGCGGCGTTCCTGGCCTTCTGCACCGAAGGGGGCGTGGCCGCCGCCATGGGCACGACGCTCGCCGGCGCGATGTGCCGACGGCGCATGGTCGCCACGAGGTGCGCGCTGGAATGTGCCGCCTTCCGGACGGTGGTGTCCCTGGTGCTCGTCGTGGCTTCCCGGTGCACGGCCGTGACCGTGCCAACGGTCACCGTCATGGCGCTCCACGTGGTGGCGGTGAGGGGCTTCGCCGTGGCGAGGGCCGCGGCCACCGAATCCACCACGACGGGCGCCACCCGGGCCGCCTTCGCGACGGACGGGGCGGTGCAGCAGATCGGGCACCGGACGGTGCGGCTCCAGACCTTCGAGCACGCCCACCGGAATGGCTTGGGTGGTGAACTGCTGGATGCGGCGGATCATCGACACGTCTCGGCGCTCGGCCAGCGTGATGGCGCGTCCCGAGCGGCCGGCGCGACCGGTGCGACCGATGCGGTGCACGTAGTCCTCGGCCTTCATCGGCAGGCCGAAGTTGATGACGTGGCTGATGGTGGGCACGTCGATGCCGCGGGCGGCCACGTCGGTGGCCACCAGCACGCGCAACTCGCCGCGGCGCAAGGCCATCAGCGTGCGGGTGCGGCGCCCCTGGGGCATGCCGCCGTGCAGCGGGGCCACGGCGTGACCGAGGTCGTACAGGTGGGCCGCCAGGTCGTCGGCGTCACGCTGGGTGCTGGTGAAGATCACGGCCTGCTGCAGGTCGGCTTCGCCGAGCAGGCGCTCCAGCAGGGCGGCCTTGTGCTCGACGTTGTCGGCCCACATGAGCTGCTGCTCGATGTTGTCGTGCGTGTCGGTGTGCGAGGCCACCTCGATGCGCTCGGCGTCCTCGCGCAGGATCTCGTCGGCCAGACGGCCGACCTGACCTGCGAACGTGGCGCTGACCATGACGGTCTGGCGCGAGGCGGGCAGGGCGGCGGCGATGCGCTCGATGTCTTCGATGAAACCCATGTCGAGCATGCGGTCGGCTTCGTCGAGGATGAGCATCTCGACGTTGTCGA
>CAYRBG010000113.1:0-9168 GCA_964422355.1 uncultured Sphaerotilus sp.
CGACCTCTCGCACGCCAACAGCAGCAAGCAGCACCGCCGCCAGATCGACGTGGCCGAGGACATCGCCCGCCAGATCGCCGGCGGCGAAGCGCGCATCACCGGCGTGATGATCGAGAGCCATCTGGAAGAAGGCCGGCAGGACATCGTCGCCGGCCAGGCCCTGAAGCGCGGCGTGTCGGTGACCGACGCCTGCATCAGCATGGCGCAGACGGTGCCGGTGCTGGAGTCGCTGGCGGCAGCGGTGAAGGCTCGTCGCGCCCAAGCCCGGTCGACCTGAGCTCCGGAGACCCGGCGGCATCAGGCGACAGGGCACGCTGCAGTTTAGTAAGCAGTCAGGGCCCGGCTTCACCGGTGCCCGATCAACACATCAAGGCCGTCCAGCGCAGCGCTCACTTGGCGCCCGCCAGAATCCACTTGATCAGGGTGTCCATGTCGGCATCGGACACGTTGGGGTTCGGCGGCATCGGGATCTGGCCCCACACGCCACCCTTGGTACCGGCCTTGACCTTGGCCGCCAGCGCCTTGGCAGCGCCCTTGTCACCGGCATATTTCTTGGCCACCTCGACATACGCAGGGCCGACCAACTTCTTGTCGACCGCATGGCAGGACATGCAATGGCTCGCCTTGGCAAGTTCCATGTTCGCCTGGGCGGGAGATACAGCCACCAAACCAGCGGCCATCAGGACGGATGCGACATGTTTCATGGTCTTCCTTTCGTTGTTCGGTCGTGACAAGGGCAAAAGCCCCCGAACCCGTCCGCAAGAACTGAACCATCCGCACGACGCACCGTATGTCGTTGTTTTATAAAGACTTCTCACCCTTCATCGCTGACGCGGCCAGCGCTGCGCCTGCCACATTGGCAGGGGGCTGCGCAGTCATTCAGAAAAACGCTTTCAAATCAAAAAGATAGGGCGTGACAACTTGTCATCGCGGTGCCGGCAATCCGCGCGCTACTTCTTCCGGCCAAAACCCGATGCTTGTTTGACGTACTCGTCTTCGGTGATAACGCCGTCCTTGTCGACATCCCAGAAACCGCAGTTCTTCTCAGCGGTGAGGCTGTCCTTCCACATCGCACGGCATTCGGCGGCCGAGAGCTTGCCATCCTTGTTCACGTCCGCCTGGGACAGAATCATCTTGAAGGCATCCCGAATGTTGAGCTCGGATGGCCCTGCCGCCAAAGCGTGAACAGCCACGACCAAGCAACACAGCGCTGGAGCAACCGCGGTGACGACATTCATCTTGCTTCTCCTTGGACACAGCAGTCTGCTCGCCGGGTGAGTCAAGCCATTGAGCCCGCTCAAATGGGAACGACGGCACGGTCCGCAGCAAGATGACTCACCGCAGTACGAAAGATCCGCAAGGTTCAAGGTCCAGGATCGCGCCTGAGCCTACTCGGGTGGCTTGTGATCCCGGGCCCATTCCTCACGGGCCCGCTCCTGTTCCATGCGCTCTCGCTCCGAGCGGGGCCAGCACAGCGCCAGCCCGATCACGGCCAACAGCACCAGCAACACCATCAGTTCCATGAGGGCTCCTCGGGGTTCGCCGCGCCCACTCCGTTGTGGGGCGCGTCTTCCCAGTCCCGCCAGACCACGCCAGTCTCGCGCACGTAGGCCGACACGGCCTGACCCACGGTGGGATGGAACCGCGCTTCGCCGAAATGCTGGAACACGCCGCAGCGGCGCAGGCGGTCCTTGACCGGGCCCTTGAGTTCGGCAAAACGCAGGTCCACGCCATGGGCCTTCAGGTGTCGGTCGAGCAAGAGCAGCATGTCGGCCGCGGTGAGGTCGATGTCGGTGACGGGCTCGGCCAGCACCACGATCCGCCGGGCAGGCTCCGGCGCCTCGGCCAGCACCTGATGCACCCGCTCGCGGAAGATCTCCGCATTGGCAAAAAACAGCGGTGCATCCCAGCGGAACAGCACCAGCCCCGGCACCTGTCTGGCCTGCGGATGGCGGGCGATGTCGTGATAGCCCTTGAGCCCGTCCTCGCGCCCCAGAACCGCGTCGTGCGGACGCCAGGCCCGCCACACGAACAGCGCCAGCGCCAGTCCGACCGCCAGGAAGATGCCGTTGACCACGCCCAGCCCCACCACCCCGGCCACGGCGACCACCGACACCCCGAACTCGCTGCGCCGCTGGTGATGCAGCCTCCACCAGCCGGGCAGGTCGGCCAAGGACAGGCAGGCCGCCATCACCACCGCGCTCAGCGTGGCCAGCGGCAGGTCGTGGATGAGCCGCGGCGCAAACACCAGCAGCAGGGCGATGCACCCGGCGCCCACCACCCCGGTAAGCTGGGTGCGCGCGCCCGCGGCCTCGGCCACCGGCGTGCGCGACGCGCTGGAGCTGACCGGGAAACCCTGGAGCAGCCCGGTGGCCACGTTCACCGCCCCCAGGGCACGGAGTTCCTCATCGGCATCGACCGCCTCGCCGGTGCGCTCGACGTAAGTGCGCGACAGCAGGCTGGTGTCGGCAAACGCCACCAGGGCGATGGCCGCGGCGGCCGGCAGGAGATCCCACCAGACCGAAAGCGGCACGGCCGGCCAAGCGGGCGCCGGCAGCCCCTGCGGCAAAGCCCCCACCACCTTCACCCCCGCTCGATCCGCCCAACCGAAAAGATCACACAACAGGGTGGCCCCGGCCACCACGATCAGCATGCCGGGCCAGCGCGGGGCCCAACGGCGCAGAGCCAGCAGCAAGACCAGACTGCACCCGCCGATGGCGGCCGTCAGGGCATGGCCCTGCCCCAGACGCAGCCCATCCACCAGACGCAGCAGTGTCGCGCCCCAGCCCTCGCTCGACACCGGCACCCCCAGCAGCTTGGGCAACTGCCCCACCAGCACCGTGAGCACGATGCCGTGCAGGTAGCCGTATCGGATGGGCTTGGACAGCAGGTCCGTCACGAACCCCAGGCGCAGGTGCGCGGCCAGCAGGCAAAGGACACCCACCAGCACCGACAGCGCCGCCCCCAGCTCCGATGCCGACAGCGCGGTGGCCAGCGCCAGCGGCCCGACGGCCGAGGCGATCATCCCCGCCAGCGAGGAGTCCGGCCCCTGCACCAGCACCCGGCTCGGCCCGAACACGGCATAGGCCAGCAAGGCCGCCATCGAGGCATACAGGCCGTGCATCACCGGCAGTCCGGCCGCCTGGGCATAGGCCATGCCCACCGGGACCAGCAGCGCCGTCAGCACCAACCCGGCCACGACATCGCGGCGCAGATCGTTCCAGCCGTAGCCGCGCAGGTGGGCCAGCGCCGGGAACAGCCTCACCTGCCGGCGGGAGCCGGCCTGCGGGCGAGGGGAAGGCGCCGGTCGGTCATCGGGCATGGTGGGCCCATTGTGCAACCCGCTCCAGCATGCGGCGACTCTCGAACGAGCGGGCCTCGCCGCTGATCGGATCGACAAAACTCAGCGACCGGGCCAGCAGTTGCAGGGGCTGCGAGAAGTCCGGCCGTTCCCCCTCGGCCAGATCGGGCTGCAGCACGGGATAGATGCGGTCACCCACCAGCGGCAGACCGAGCGCATTCATGTGGGCGCGCAACTGGTGCTTGCGACCGGTCTCCGGGTGCAGGCGGTAGTAGGCCAGAGGAAGCTCGCCGTCCCGCGCCGGCAGTCGCCGGATCAGCTCGATGTGCGTGACGGCGTTGGGCTCGCCCGGCACCTCCTGCATCTGCATGAAGGCGTCCGTGCACTCCTCCAGGCGGGAGCGGTGGGTACGCGGCAGCTCGAGCTCGGCCCGCCACGGCGCCACGGCCTCATAGACCTTGCTCGCCAGCCGGTCCCGGAACAAGGACTGGTAGGCGTGGCGGTCCTGCGGTCGCACGGTGAACAGCACGACGCCGGCCGTCTCGCGGTCGAGCCGGTGGGCCGGCACCAAGGTCTCGATGCCGGTTTCGCGCTTGAGCCGCACGAGCAGCGTCTGCTGCAGCCAGCGGCCCTTGGGCGTCATCGACAGGAAGTGCGGCTTGTCCACCACCAGCAGGCACTCGTCGAGGTGCAGGATCTCGTGCGCGAACGGTACCTCGGGCTCGGGAACGTCCAGCGTGCGCCAGTACCAAAGGGTGGCGTTGGGGATGCAGAACGCGTCGGCATCGAGCGGCTGGCCTTCCGCATTCAACACCTGCCCTGCGGCCAGGCGCTGCCGCCAGCCGGCCCCGTCGATCGCCGACAGGCGCTCGGCCAGAAAGTCGGCCAGCCGCGTGCGGCAGTCGGCCGTCACCGTGACGCGGGACGCACTGACCCCTTCGCGCATCGGCGGTGTCCAGGCGGCGGTGGGGCGAGACATGGAGTGGCATTGTCCCCGCGCGGCGCCAAAGCGGGCGACACGGTATCGTGCGCGCCATGCTGCTGCGCATCGTCTCCATCCTGTTTCCGCTGTTCGCCATCACGGGCCTGGGCTACGTGATCGGGCGGCACCGCCGGCCGGACCTGTCGCAGGCCAACCAGCTGAACATGGACGTGTTCACCCCCGCACTGATCTTTGCCGCGCTGGCCGGCAAGGAGGTGCACCTGGACGCCTACGTGCCGCTGGCCTTCGCCGCGTTCGTGCTCATCGCCGGCAGCGGCGCCATCGGCTGGATCGCCGCCCGCATGACAGGCACCGCGCCCAAGACGCTGGTGCCGCCGATGATGTTCAACAACTGCGGCAACCTGGGTCTGCCGCTGGCCGTGCTGGCGTTCGGGCCGGACGCACTGGCGCCCGCCGTGGTGATGTTTGCCGTGTCCAACACGCTGCACTTCTCGTTCGGCGTCTGGCTGATGGACCACCACGCGCGGCTGTCCACGGTGTGGCGCACGCCCTCGGTGCTGGCGGCCTTCGCCGGCCTGGCGGTGAGCCTGTCTGGCGTTCAGGTGTGGCCACCACTGATGCTGGCCATCAAGATGGTGGGCGACATCTCGATCCCGCTGATGCTGTTCGGCCTGGGCGTGCGCCTGGCCAACTCGCGCATCGAGGCGGTCGGATTTGGGCTGTTCGGGGCCGTGCTGCGCCCAGCGGCCGGCATGGCGCTGGCCTGGCTGATGATGGCGATGCTGGATCTGCCGGAGCGCGAGCGGGCGCTGCTGCTGGTGTTCGGCGCCCTGCCCCCGGCGGTGCTCAACTACATGTTCGCGGAACGCTGGCAGCAGGAGCCGGACAAGGTGGCCTCGGTGGTGCTGATCGGCAATGTGGCGGCGGTGGTCACCATGCCGCTGGCCTTGGCCCTGGCACTGCCGGGCTGAATCAGAAGGTTTCCCAGTCGTCACCCACCGTCGCCGTGGCGCGCGCGGCAGGTGCTGGCGCCGAGGGCGCCGGAGCAACGTGCACCGCTGACGTCGCGACCGGAAGCGCCTTGGCGCTCACGCGGGACATGACCGCTTCGGTTTCCCGCGCGGCGCCGTCTGACTCCATGTCGTCCTGCACACGGCGGATGGCCAGCAGCGTGGCCTGGGTCGAGCGGGAGAAGGCCGTGCCCGGCCCCAGCTTGGCCAGCGCCTCGGCAGACTGTTGCGCATTGACCAGCCGAGCCACGGCGCCCGCCTCGCGATGGAACTCGGCATGGCGATCAACCAGCTCGGAAAACGCCGGCCGGTGGCCCCAGCGGCCGCGACCGTCGCCGTGCAACCAGCGCCCCAGCGGACAGCAGTCGTCGCAGGAGATCTGCTCGGCGTCCATCACTGTGCCGCGCAGCGCGGCGTTGCGCAGGCGGGTCTTCCAGGCCACATGGGCCGCCACCGCGTCTTTGGGCTCGAAGGGCTTGCTGCTGCCGCCGCCTCGGGCATCGATCTCGCGGCGCAGGCCCACGGCATCCACGTCGGCCACACTGCGCTCCCCGTCCTTGAGCCTGAACACGCTCATGCTCAGGTTGACTTCCTGCACCTGCGTCACCAGCGACTGCGCCGCGGCCGACAGTTCTTCCACCATCGCCGCGTTCTGCTGCGTGATGGTGTCCAGACGGGTCACCGCCTCGTTGACCTGACCGACGCCGACCTGCTGCTCCGCGGACGCGTGCCCGATCTGGTCCAGCAGACGGCTGACTTCATCGACCACCGACAACGCCCCCTGCATGCGGTCGCGGGCTTCTGCGGTCTGCATGCGCCCTGCGGCCACGCGCGCGCTGGATTCGGTGATGAGGGCCTTGATCTCGCGCGCGGCGTCGGTCGTGCGCTGCGCCAGCAAACGCACCTCGCCCGCCACCACAGCAAAGCCGCGCCCCTGCTCGCCGGCACGCGCAGCCTCCACCGCCGCATTGAGCGCCAGGATGTTGGTCTGGAAGGCCACACCTTCGATGACGCCGATGATCTCGCCGATGCGGCGCGACGAATCGTTGATGGCCTCCATGGCCTGCACCACGCCCAGCACGCCCTCGTGACTGCGCTGGGCCGCGGCGGCGGCCTCGGAAGCCAGTCGCGCGCCCTCCTGCGCCGACGAGGCGCTGTGCTGCACCGTGCCGTGGATCTCTTCGGCCGCGGCCGCCGTCTGCTGCAGGCTCGACGCCTGGGCATCGGTGCGCACGGCCAGTTCATGGTTGCCGGCAGCAATCTCGTCGACTGCGCCGCGCACGCTCAGCGCCTCGATGCGCACATCGTCGATCACCGAACGCAGATTGATGGACAGCTGGTGCAGCGTGCGCCCCAACTCGTCCGCGATGCCGTGCCCCCGCCAGTCGATGCGGTGGGTCAGGTCACCCGATGCCAGCTGCTGGGCGTCGCGCAGCACGCGTCGCAGCGGCGCGGCTTCGATGTGCCTCACCACCGTCAGGCCGACCGCTGCAGCCACCATGGACAAAGGCACCGAGATCGCGGGCGACAGGTAGGTCGACCCGAGCGCAATGGCGCTCGCCGCGGTGGCACACGCCAGCCCCGAAGGACCGATGGCCTGCAGTCCCGCCATGCCCATCGCCTGCAGGCGCCCGACCGGATCCCGCCGGACCACTTGGGCCGCCCGCAGTCCGATGCGCCCCGAACCTTCGGGCCCTTCCGATTTCAGTCGGGCATACAGCGCTTCGGCCGCCGACACCTCGTCCCGCGACGGCGTGGTGCGCACCGACATGTAACCGACCACCTTGCCGTCGGAACGCACCGGAATCGCATTGGCCACGACCCAGTAATGGTCGCCGTTCTTGCGCCGGTTCTTCACCACCAAAGACCAGGGCATCCCCTTCTGGAGCGTGGCCCACAGGTCGCGAAACGCCTCGGCGGGCACGTCCGGGTGCCGCACCAGGTTGTGCGGCTGCCCCAGCAGCTCTTCGCGCGTGTAGCCGCTGGCATCGACGAACGCGGCGTTGGCATACACGATCCGCCCCTGAGGATCGGTCACGGAAACCAGGGTGGTCCCGGCGGCAAGCCGGTGTTCGCGTTGGGTGACAGGAAGGTTTTGGCGCATGGGAGGAACAGACGGATCAAGGCACGACAGTCCCCCAAATACCACCGAGGACGCCCAGATCGTGACCCAACACGTCACACTTCGGTCAAACAAGCAAAACCGACAAATCCGCCCAAATCCTTCCGAGCGACCTCAGCGCAACAACGGCCAAGGGCCCGGTCAGGGTGCAGGTGCAGCCTCGTTGCCGTCGGCGCAGGCCGCACTCACCCACGCCCGATAGGCGGCGTCGGCCCGCTCGACCGGAAGGGCGAAGATCGCCGGCAAGTCGTACGAATGCAGTTCGCGAATCAGCGCCGCCACGGCCTCGTAGACCTCGGCCGTGGTCTTGATCATCAGCCGGCATTCCGGCTCCTGCTGCACCGCCCCTTGCCAGACGTAGGTGCTCTCGATGTCCGAGATCTGCACACAAGCCGCGAGCCGCCGCTCCACCAGTGCCGCCGCGATGCGCCGGGCTTCTTCACGCGTGGCGGTGGTGGTGTAGACCGCCAGCAGTGGCGTCATGCGTCGCCCTCGGCCATCGGCGCTCCGCGCACCAGACGCATCACCCCCCAACCCAACAGGCACAACACCCACACGGTCAACGTGATGCCGATGAAGGTGCCGATGGTGTCCTTCTGGCAAAGGGCACCGGCCACGGGATCGGCCGGATCGCACCCGAACGCCAGCACGGCAAACGCGATGCCGGGGCCCAGATGCAGGATGGTCAGGGCGGAGATGAGGATGCGGAACATGATGGGGTCGGTGGGTCAGGATTCAGGATGCAGGTGCACGGCCAGCCAGAGCGCACCCGGCGAAGTCTGCACCACGGTGTGGGGTGTGTGGGCGGGCAGGAAGAGATGATCTCCTGCATTCAGGACGTGCGACACCCCCTGCACTTCCAGTGTGGCCTGCCCTTGCAGCAGCACCACCCACTCGTCTTGCGGCTGGACGTATTCGGTGAGCGTGACGTGCGCAGAACTGACGATGCGCTCCACCACAAGGTTGCGGTGGGCCAGCACAACATCGAAGCGCTCGCCGCTGTCGGGAGCCTGAGCGTCGGCGTAGAGGTTGCCGGTCATGGGGGACATCAGCAACTCAGGATGGAGCGGTCCAGCGCACCACTTCACCGGTGTCGAACACCTGTCCGGCATGCGCCTGGCGGTAGTTGACGAACACGTTGGTGGCCTTGACCCCCGTGTACACCTCGACGCTGTGCGCCAGGGTTCTCATCATGTGCGCCATGGTGGGTTCGTCATTGAAGTCCGGCGCCAGCAGGTCGACCAGCACCGGGTGCGACGACCTCGGCTGGTGATGCGAGGCCCGGCCGCCGACCGCGTAGCCGCCCTCCGGCAAGAACTCCCACGTCACCGCCACATGCTCGATGGCGATCTTGGTGTTGCGCGCAAAGTCCTTGCTGATGCCCTCGACCACGGATTGCAGGTCGACCGGCTGTTTGAACGGCAGCGATTTGACGTGGATGAATGGCATGGTGTTCTCCCGCTCTCAGATTGAATCGCCTGCCACAGCAGCCATCCGTCAAGCAGTGCCTATGCCTAAACCCCGCGGGCAAAGGCCCAACGCCGAAAGTCCAGGCAGGCGCCCACTTGCCACGTTCGGAACTTGCATAGACGCCAGATTGTCAGCAGACATCAACGTCTCACCCGGCGACATCGACAACAAGGCCGCTTGCACGCGCCCCATCCAATCCGGCAGCGGGATCACCGCACGGCGGTGCCCCGACCAGATCCCGGCCAGTCGAACCAGGTCACCCAGACTGTACACATCCGGGCCGGCGCACTCGTAGATCTGCCCGGCGGTCTGCGGACGCATG
>CAYRBG010000114.1:0-9156 GCA_964422355.1 uncultured Sphaerotilus sp.
CTCGAAGTCGTCGACATCCGCATCCAGCCCGGCCGCCAAGCCGAATTCGACGAGGCCATCCAGCGTGGCCTGAACACTGTCATCGCCAAGGCCAAGGGTTACCGCGGTTTCAAGGTGAACAAGGGCGTCGAGTCGCCCGAGCGCTACCTGCTGATGATCTTCTGGGACTCGCTGGAGGACCACATGGTGGGCTTCCGTGACTCGCCGGCGTTCACCGAGTGGCGCGCCATCGTCGGGCCGTTCTTTGCCCAGCCGCCGCACATGGAGCATTTCAACCTGCTGGCCAAGTCGGCCTGAGGCTCGGCGAGTCTGCTCCCATCTGGCCATCCGTTTCCCGTCGATTCGACGGAACCCACCAAGGAGCCCCCATGGCGGGACCCACCCTGGATTTCTGGCAACAGCGTTTCGAAGCGGGCGATCTGCCTTGGGACCGTGGCGCGGTCAGCCCACAGTTGACCGCCTGGCTGCAGGCTGGGCTGTTTTGTCCCGGTCAGCATGTGGCGGTGCCGGGCTGCGGCAGCGGCCACGAGGTGCTGGCGTTGGTGCAGGCCGGCTGCGAGGTGACGGCGCTGGACTACGCTCCCGGGGCGCTGGCCTTGACCCGCGAGCGACTGGTGGCAGCCAGGGTGGACCTCGGTCGGGTGCACCTCGTGCAGGCCGACGTGCTGGCCTGGTGTCCCGAGCAGCCGCTGGATGCGGTGTACGAGCAGACCTGCTGGTGTGCGCTCTATCCGGACCATTGGGGCAGCTATGCGGCGCAGCTGCATCGCTGGCTCAAGCCGGGCGGAACGCTGGCGCTGCTGGCCATGCAGGCCCTGCGTGAAAGTGCGGGCGAGGGCCGCATCGAGGGGCCGCCGTACCACCTGGACGTGCACCTGTTGCGCGCCCTGCTGCCCGCCTCGATGTGGGAGTGGCCGGTGCCGCCGTATGAGCCGGTGCCGCACCCCAACGGGCGGTGGTACGAGCTGGCGGTGACCTTGCTTCGCCGCTGACGACTGACTCAAGGGTCGGGCCAAAGCCCGGCCCCTGAAGGATCAACGGGTCTGGATCAGCTCGTTCAGGTCGAGCAGGGTGAACTCGCTGTCGTCCGGATCGCCGGTGTTGCGGCCGGCGCTGCTCGGCCCGTGGTTGTTGTTGACGACCACGGCGTGCGAGCCGTTGACCAGGGCCAGCGCGTCGATGGACTGGTGCGGCAGGCTGAAGGTGGGGTCGTTGGGGCCGACCTTGGCCATCTGCCGCGGATTGGCCACACGCAGCAGATCGATCGAGCCGACCTTGCGCACCACGCGATCCGGTCCTGCCTTGGCCAGGTCGATCTTGACCAGGCGCTTGAAGGCCGTTGGCCGGGCCGGGCAATCCGACGCCGGGTCGAAGGCGCAAGACAGCGGTTGACCTTCGGCGCGATCGTCGCGCTCGATCAGGATGCCCGTGGTGGCGTCCAGCATCTGGAAGTCGGACACCCGATGCTGGTCCGACTCCAGGGCGTAGTAGCGGAAGCGACCCGTGAACTGCCGGGAGGCGGCGTCCACTTCCAGGATGCGCACCACGGCCCGGCCATCGATGCGCTCGATGGACTGGCTGGCTTCGTTCCAGATCGGGCCGCTCAGCACCGGATAGACGCGGCTGCCGTCGATGGACAGGGCCAAGCCGCCCAGGCCCGCACCGCGGGAGGCCATCCATCCGCTCAGCCCGGTTTCGGTGTGGGCCGCTGGAATGGGGGCGTCCAGACTGCGCAGGGCCTGTTTGCCCACCAGCGTCTCGATCAGCCCCAGCGCCTTGCCGGTCAGGTCAAAACGCACGATGTAGGGGCCGTAGTCGTCGCCGACCCACAGTTCCTTGCCCACCGCCTGCAGCGATTCGGGATTGAGGTCGGCCCCGGTCAGGAATCGCTCCCGCGTGGCGGTGTTCTGCAGGGGGAACGGCAGCTTCTGGTCCGGGTCGCGCAGGAACAGGCTGCCCACGGATTTGATGCGCCCTTGGGTCCAATCGGCGCGCACGCGATGAATGGCCAGAGGGGTCTCCGCGTCCTTGCTGCGGTCCGGCCGGCCGTTGTCGGTGACCAGCAGGAATTCGTCGCGCCGCAGCGGGACCACGCCGGTGATGCCCCGCTGCACCACTTCCCGCTGGGGCAAGAAGCCTTTGGGCGAGGGGGTGGAGGAGTCCGTGGTCAGCAGGGCCTGTCCGGCCAGGGTCGCCTTGGGGCCGGTGACGGCCGCTTCGACGGCGGGCGCGGATGTGGGCGTGGAGACCGGTTGGGCGGGCGCCTGCGCCAGAGTGCTCAGGCTGAACAGCACCCCCGCCGCCGCGACGCTCAGGCGTGCGGCGTCAGGAAACATACGCATGTGAAGGGATTCCCAGGTGTTTTTGATGGGCGCGATTGTCGCCTGATCGTGTGACGACCGGCCCATCCCTGGGTCGGGTGGCCAGGTGTCCTGGCCACCTGGGCGTGCTTAGAAGTTCACGCCGATCTTGGCACCGATCGTCATCGGGTCGTGGTCGATACCGTCACGCTCGGATGTGGCGTGGTAGCGCAGATCCACGCCGGTGTAGAGCACGCCGGAGCGGTAGTTCAGGCCCACAGCAGCACCGATGCCGAACAGGGTCTTGTCGCGCGCGGGCGTGTCGACACTGAAGGCGCCCAGGCTTGGGCCCACGCCCACCGACAGGCCTTGCGCCAGGGGGATGGTGTAGCGCGGCGACAGCTCGAATGCGGTGACCTTGGTGCCGTTCTTGTCGGTGCGGCTCAGGTTGACGTGGGTGCGCAGGCGGTCATCGGGCGTCTGCAGTAGGCCGCAGTGGGCACTGACTTCCAGGCCGAAGGCGTTGGCGTTCGGACCGGTGTCAGGCAGCACGCGGCTGCCGGTCAGCGCGACGGCCAGGTCGGGCTTGTAGTTGGGGTTCTTGAGTGCGGGCAGAAATTGCCATTCACCGGCGTGGGCAGCGGCGGCACCGGCCAGCAGGGCCAGGGTCACGGCCGAGGTGCGGAACAGGGACATCTCTTTCTCCTTGTGAACAGGGCGTCGCCGGGCGGCGCGACCTGGGGTGGAATCTAGCGCCGCGCAAGGTCAGCGCCGGTGACCTGACGCACAGATGTCGCACGTGTGCGACGCCAAGGGGTCAGGTCGGTTCGGTGAGCAGCGTCTTGAGGTCGGCCGCCAAGTCCTTGGCCGGCGTGGCGTGACGCACATACAGGCGCAGGTGGCCCTTGGGGTCGAAGACGTAGGACGCGGCCGTGTGGTCGATCGTGTAGCTCGTCTCGGTCTTGCCCGGCACCTTGCGGTAAAAGACCTTGAACTCCTTGGCCGCCGCCGCGATGTCGTCGGGGGTGCCGCGCAGCGCGATCCAGCGCGGGTTGAACTGGGTCACGTAGGCCTTGAGCATGGCGGCCTGATCCCGCTCCGGGTCCACGGTCACGAACACGGCGGTGACGCGGTCGGCATCGGGGCCCAGCAGCGCCACGGTTTCGGACAGATTGCTCAGCGTGGTGGGGCACACGTCCGGACATTGCGTGTAGCCGAAAAAGACCACGACCACCTGCCCGGCGAAGTCGGACAGATGGCGCATGCGTCCGTCGAAATCGGGCAGGTCCAGGTGCCGTCCGTAGTTGGCGCCCGAAATGTCCAGGGACTTGAACGTGCCGGCTGGGGCGGGTTTGGGGCCTTTGGGCGTGCCCGAGTCGCAGCCGGTCAGGCCCAGAGGGGTCACCAGGCCCGTCAGTGCCAGGCCGGGCATGCCGAGGGAAACATGGCCGAGGAAACGGCGTCGGTCGGTGTTCGTCAGGCGGGAGGGCACGGCAGAGATCTCGTGGGGTCAGGGGGGCGATGGTGCCTGAAGCAAGCGGCGCCCGACAGGGGATGGATCAAATCGCGCGGTCTTCAGCGCGGGCGTTGCCGGGTCATCTCCCGCATGGCTTGCAGGGACACGCGGGTTTCGGCCTCGACACGTGGGCGGGTGGCCGTGCGGAAGGCGTGGCCGTAGACGATCTCGAACTCAAGGTGCAGGCGACCGTCGCTGCGCGCCAGGCGTTCCGTCAGGTGTTCGCTCAGGTGTTGTTTCCAGCGGCGGCCGCGGCATCCGCTGAAACGTGACAAGGCCGTGTTGCACCCCAGTGTCCGCAGCTCGGCCAACAGCGCGTCGGCATCTGCCCAGGTCAGGGTCAGGCGCTCCATGTCCATGACCGGGTCGGCGAAGCCGGCGTGCACCAGGGCGTCCCCCAGATCGTGCATGTCGGCCCAGGGGCTGCCGGGAGGGCCCCAGCCCAGTTCGGCGTACAGACGGTGCAGGCTGCGCAGCGTGTCGGGGCCGAAGGCCGAGAACATGAGGAACCCGTCGACCTCGACGGCCGCGTGCCACTGCTGCAGAAGCGACGGCAGGTCATCGACCCAATGGAGCATCATGTTGGCCCACAGCAGGCCGGCGGGTTCGGGCGGCGTGCCGACCGGATCGGCTTGTGACCGGCCCGAGGTCCAGCGCCGCCACCACTTGCCCGCTGTCGGGCGGTCGGCCACCTTGTTGTCCACGCCGATGGGCACGATGCGCGCCTGTGGATAGTGGGCCGACAGCGTCTCGGTGCTGGCGCTGTGGGGCGCCCACCAATCCAGCACGCGGGTCGGTTGCTGCTTGACGGCGCTCAGGCGCTCACCCATGCGGCGGGCAATCTCCCCATGCAGCCACGGCGCAGATGAGCGCCTCAGGTGGCGCAGCAACGCCACGGGATCGACGCGGTGCGCGACCGGTGGAGAGGCCCCCTTCAGAGGGTCGGGGCTCGCAGTTTCGGGGGAGGCGTCGGCCATGGGGCGCTGAGTATAGTGAGCCGATCATGAGCCTGCAGGGACGGGGAGGATGGGCCGGTCGAGTGCGTGCCGCACTCGGCGGTGGTCCGTGCGTGGTCTGTCGCTCTTGGCAGCGTCAGGCGGTGTGTGTGGCGTGCTGCGAACGCTTTGCCGACGGTGCGCACGCGCGCTGCATGCGTTGCGGCGAAGAAGGGTCGGCGGCGTCGCTCTTGGAACGTCAGCCCCAAGGGGGCTCCTTGCCGCTCTTGATCTGCGGGGCGTGCCGGGGGCGGCCTCCAGCGTTCGAGCGCACGGTGGTGGGCGTGTCGTACGCCTATCCGTGGGACGCACTGCTGACGCGGTTCAAGTTCCACCAGGCGCTGGAGTTGGCCCCCGTGCTGGCCGAGGTGTTGGGCGATGTGGTGCTGCACGCCCGCATCCTGGAGCCTCAGGGGCAGCCGAACCTGGTGCTGCCCGTGCCATTGTCCGAGGCCCGGCTGAGGCAGCGGGGCTACAACCAGGCGTGGGAGCTGGCCCGGCGAGTGGCCCGTCGAGGTGGACTGGACGCCTGTGCCGACGGTCTTCGGCGGGTTCGGGACACGCGGGCCCAGTCCGAACTGGATCGCGACGAGCGCCGGATCAACGTCCGCGGTGCGTTTGCGGTGAACCCGCACCGATGCCGCGTGCGCGGGCGGGTGGTGGCCGTGGTGGACGATGTCATGACGACCGGCGCGACGCTGGATGCCGCCGCCGATGCCTTGCTGCGGGCCGGTGCCGCTGCCGTGCATGTTTGGGTCATGGCGCGCACACCTGCACCGGAGTAAGTGGACGAGGAAGGACAATCGCGGCGCGTCAGGCTCGATCCGGGCCGGTTTGTCCCAAGGCTTGTTCATGTTCCGCATCGTCCTCGTCCACCCCGAGATTCCGCCCAACACCGGCAACGTGATCCGCTTGGCGGCCAACACCGGCTGCGAGCTGCACCTGATCGAGCCGCTGGGTTTTTCGATGGACGACAAGCTGCTGCGTCGCGCCGGGCTGGACTATCACGAGTACGCACCGGTGCGCCGCCATGCGGACTGGGCGGCTTTCCTGGCCGACCAGGCGCCCGCCACCGACCGGATGTTCGCGTTCACGACCCGCGGCAGTCGCCTGCTGCCCGAAGCGACGCTGCGGCCCGGCGACTGGCTGGTGTTCGGCTGTGAAACCGCCGGCCTGCCGTCGGAGCTGCGCGACACCTTCGATCCCGCCCAGCGTGTGCGGCTGCCAATGCGGGCCGGACAGCGCAGCCTCAACCTGAGCAATGCGGTGGCGGTGACGGTCTTCGAGGGCTGGCGCCAGAACGGCTACGACGGCGCGGTCTGATCCGATGGGCCGGCGGTGGATCCGTCACGGCCTTTCGGCAGCAGGCGCTGCACCAGCGGGTGCTGGACCTTCTTTTCGGTGCCGATGGCGTAGAAGTGCTCCTCGACGCCCTCGCAGTGCCCCACGCGCACGACACCATAGTGCGCCAGCAGCTCATCTTCGGCCAACTCCGCCGCCGGAAACGCGCCCATGCCGCCCGCGCCGAAGGTCTTGAGCAGCGCGCTGTCCTGAAACTCGCCCACCACCCGTGGGCGGACCCCCGTATGTTCAAACCAGACGGACAAGCGCGCCCGCACGGCCGACTGGGACGTGGGCAGCAGGACGGGTACCTGGGCCAGGGAGTGCGGGAAGCCTTGGCGGGCGGCTTCGGCCCAGACCGGCGGTGCATACCAGGCCAGCCGTGACGCGCCCAGGGCATGGTTGTAGACGCGCACATTGGGGTTGGCGGGGGCGGGCTGGTCGGCCAGCACCACGTCCAGCTTGTGCAGGGCCAGCTCGCCGAGCAGCGTGTCGATGGTGTCCTCGTGGCAGATCAGGCGCAGGTCGGGGGTGTTCAGCACCGGCTTGAGCAGGTTGTGCACGATCAGCTTGGGCAGGCCATCGGAGATGCCCACTGCCAGTCGGACCTGGGGTTGGGGGCCGGCGTCGCGGACCAATGCGGGCAGCTCTTCTCCCAGTTGGAAGATGAGGTCGGCCTGGCGCAGAGCGGCCTGTCCCGCTTCGGTCAGGGTCAGGCCGCGTCCCGCGGGGCGGAGCAGGGCGGTGCCGAGCTGCCGCTCCAGTTCGCGCACCTGAACGCTCACGGTCTGCACCGCCATGTCCAGGCGTTCGGCCGCACGACTGATGCCGCCCTCGCGGGCCACCACCCAGAAGTAATACAGGTGTCGGTAGCTGAACGGGGGGCTCATGGTCAGCGGGTGGATGGTCAGAAAAAACCGAATCTTTGTTCAGTCATTGTCTGCTTTTCTGGTTGATTTTGCGTAGCTATCGTGCGCCCATGCCTTCAACGAACGGAGATGCGACGTGCAAGTGCTGATTGAAACCCGAGACCCTCAAGCCCTGCCGCTGCGCGATTTTGCAGAGACGCGCCTGAGGTTTGCCTTGCGCCGCTTGTCCGGGTGGGTGTCGCGCGCCAAGGTGCAGTTGAGCGACGTGAATGGCCCCCGCGGTGGCGTGGACAAGCGGTGTCGGATCGAGCTGCACACCGCCGCGGGAGGCCCCGTGGTGGTCTCGTCGGTGGCCCACGACTGGCGCGCCGCTTTGGCCGACGCCTTGGGGCGGGCTCAGATCGCCGCCCTGCGTCTGACCCAGCGTCGGTCGGGGTTTGCTCGCCGACGCCGATCCATCGACCCGTCGAGTTGATGCCTCCTCTTTTGTGTTGACCGTTGTCTCAGGAGTCCTTCATGCGTACCTATGCCCCCAACAGCCCTCAAGCCGCTTTCCGCATCGTGGCCTTGGCCCTGGTGTCCGATGGGCACCTCAGCCGCGCCGAATGGCAGGTGCTGGAGCGACTCGATGCCTCGGCCCAACTGGGCTTGCCACCGCAGGAGTGGCAGGAGGTGGTGCACAACTTGTGTGAAGACCTGTTGTCGGCGGCCCGGTTGAACTGGAGCGACGTCTGCCGCATTGACCCGACCACGCTGGCCGGCATCCTGGACGAGATCCGGGAACCCGAGCTGCGCGCCAAGGTGCTCGCCCTGTGTGCGGCGGTGGCTCAGGCCGACGCTCACTTGGCCGCAGGCGAGATCCGTTTGCTGAACGCGGCAGCCGAGCAGTGGGGCTTGCCCCCGTCCTGGCGACACGACTGACCCCCGCTGACCTCATCGAAAGACCTGGATCATGGACACCCTGATCTCCTTGCTCACCAGTCCCTTCCTCGGCAAGGCGCTGTGGATGTGGCTGCTCTTCGCGGGCACCGTGGTCACCCTGCTGGCGCTGGACCTGGGCGTGCTGCACAAGGACGACCACGAGATCGGCGTGCGCGAGAGCCTGCTGCTGTCGGCGGGCTACATCAGCATGGCCATGCTGTTCGGCGGCTGGGTGTGGTGGGTACTGGGGGCCCAGAGCGGCACGGAGTACTACACCGGCTTCCTGATCGAGAAGTCGCTGTCGATGGACAACGTCTTCGTGATCGCCTTGATCTTCACCTTCCTGGGCATCCCGAGGCAGTACCAGCACCGCGTTCTGTTCTGGGGCATCCTGGGTGTGATCGTGCTGCGGGCGCTGATGATCGGCCTGGGCGCGGCCCTGGTGACGAACTTCAGCTGGGTGCTCTACCTGTTCGGTGCCTTCCTGGTGGTCACCGGTATCCAGATGTGGCGGGCCGCCGAAGAGACGCCCGACATCGCCGCCAACCCCGTGCTGCGCTTCCTGCGCCGCCACCTGAAGGTCACGCCCGAGCTGCATGGCAACGCCTTCTTCGTCACGCAGCCTGACCCGGTGACGGGCCGCGCGGTGCGCTGGGTGACGCCGCTGTTCCTGGCGCTGTGCATGGTCGAGCTGATCGATCTGGTGTTCGCGGTGGACTCGGTGCCGGCGATCTTCGCGATCACCGACGATCCGTTCATCGTCTACACCAGCAACATCTTCGCGATCCTGGGGCTGCGGGCGCTGTACTTCGCGCTGGCGGCGATGATCCATCGCTTCAAGTACCTCAAGTACGCCCTGGCCCTGGTGCTGGTGTTCATCGGCAGCAAGATCTTCCTGGTCAACCTGATCGGCAAGTTCCCTGCGGCCGTGTCGTTGGGGGTGACTTTCGGGCTGATCGCGGGGGGCGTGCTGCTGTCGCTTTGGAAGACGCGAGGAGAACCGGCAGCCCCGTTGCTGGAGCGCTGAGGTTCGGGGGGCGGATCGCAAGGGCCCCGGGAATGGGGCTGGGGCGGATGTGCGCTTCAGGACTCGGCGCGGGCCCCGCGCTGCATGAGCGCGCGCACGGCCTCGTCTGGGGCCATGTGGCCTTCGAGCACCGCCACGACGGCCTGGGTGAGCGGGGCGTCGACCCCGGCCTTCCGTGCCCGCTGCA
>CAYRBG010000115.1:0-9031 GCA_964422355.1 uncultured Sphaerotilus sp.
AGGCCGCAATGCCGGTAAACGCCGGGAGATAGGTGTCGATCGAAAACGGACCGAGCGATCCCAAGGCAGCCAGGAGCATGGCCAGACCCCAGCCTCGCGACGGCTGAACCTTGGCAGGTCTGAGCATCTTTGAACCCTGAAAAGCAAGGGGCCGCCTGACGGCGGCCCAGGGGTGAGCGTGTCGATGGAAGATGCTAACGCACGCCCGACTCAAGCAGCCAGCGGCGAGGGCTGCTGCACTCCGGTCAAAGCAGGCTCCTCTGCGGACTCGTCATCCGATGCCGTGCCGGACTCCAGACGACGTCGAGCCATCCAGGCCTTCAGGTGCTTGGCCACCATCAAAGTCGCCCCGGTCGGATGCTGAACCTGAACCTCATGCCCGGCGCCCGGCGCCAACGCCGACAACTGCGACAGGCAGTCGTTCAGATTGGGCGCATCCAAGGGGAACTCCGCCAAGACCCCCTGCGTACGGTTGCGCAGAGAAAGCTGCCCGTCACCCAGATGCACATAGGGCAGATCCAACAACTCGGCCGCGTCAGCCAACACCTGCCCCGGCTCCACGACCGCGCACTGCGCACCTCTCAGAATGCTGAGCTGCTCAGGCAGAGACGGGATCTCGCGGCACAACACCACCGACTGATCCATCCTGGCCTTCATGGCTGCGTCGCGAGGCCCTTCACCCAGGATGAGGCACAGCGACTCGGCCAGGTTTGGATGACGGCGCAGGACTTCAGACAGCACTGCTCGCGTGATGCGGTCCAGCACCCATACCAGCTTGGGCAAGGCCTGAACCTGCGTCAACACTTCGCAAAACTGCGCAGCGCGCGCTTCCTCGCCAGGACGGAACGACACCGCGATCACGCCATAAGGGGTGCCACTGATCTCGTGCTTGGACCATGCCGGGCCCAGGTAGATGGGCATGCCGTGGCGCATGAATGCGCCGGACGGGGTCGTCGCTTCCGTCCACACCGTGGACACTGCATCGGCTTCCAGCAAGCTCGGTACGGCCAAGACGCGAGCCGACGAGACCCCCTCGGTCGCCAAACATGTCAAGGCACCAGGGTGATGGACAGCAAAAACCAGATCGGACACCTGCTCAAGCATCGAGGCGTTGTTTGCCAACCGTGCGATGCCCTCGCGGCGCGGACTGCGATCCCCTCCGTCCAGGCGCACCACATCCACCCCCTGCTGCCGGGCCAACATGGCACACGCCAGCACGCCGTCACCCGACCCCAGGGTCAAGACGGCCTGAGGGGAAAACTCGGCCAACACATGCCCGAAGCGCTCGAACACCACTGCGGACCCGGACCCCAGCGCAGCGCTCGTGGCACCAAGGTGGAGACCCACCTCAAGGCTCGGCAACAGCCGTTCCATCTTTTCCCAGGGCCACACCCATGCGTCGAGACCGGGATTGACCAGCACCATGCGCGGGGAATCGACACCCGTTTCCATGGCCTGTGCCAGAGCCGCAAACTTCAGCGCACCGCTGGCCGTGTCTGCCACACACAGGATGACGTCGCGACGACGACGAGCGACCGACTTCTCGATGCGAACCACATCCTGTGCCGCGGAATCACGGTCATCGACAGGCCGCGTCTCCAGAAGCTGCCGCGACACCTGAGCCACGCTGGTTTCACCCGCCAGCAGCTCACGGGCGGCACTCCGGTCGATCTCGATGACTTGCGCAGCATCACGCTGCGCCTCGGACACCTGTTCTACCGAAGGAGCAGGCACCCTTTCTCCGGACGCAGCCACCTCGACATCGTTGGGAGAAGAGGGATCGTTGGAAGCAAGCTCCGTCGGAGACTCGACCCGCTCTGGCGCAGCGACAACCGAAGGCGCAGGTGTCTGAGCGGCTTGGTCCACCGTCAAGTTCAGCGGCTCGAAATCACCTTCACCAATCTCGACGCGCAGCTCCTGAGCCGTCTGCTCCACCAGCTCCGGCGTGATCTTTTCGCTGCCGTCCAGGAACGATGCCAACAAGAGTCGATTGGCCAGCCGGTTGATGCGACGGGGAATGCCGGCGCTCCAGCGGTAGATCTGCTCCATGGCGCCCGGCACAAAAGCAGGACGTCCGTCCCAACCCACCCGCGTCAGGCGATGCTCGATGTAGGACCGGGTCTCGTCCAGACTCAAGGGACCGAGGTGGCACGACGCGGTCACGCGCTGCCGCAACTGCTCCATCTCCGCCGACTGCAGCAATCGACGGAGCTCGGGTTGCCCCACCAGGAAACTTTGCAGCAACGAATGATTGCCGAGCTGGAAGTTCGACAGCATGCGCAGTTCCTCGACCGCCTTCATGCTGAGGTTCTGAGCCTCATCGACAATCAGGAGCGCGTGGCGACCCTGGGCCGCCAAGGCCGTCAGGAAGGCCTCCAGAGTGGCGATCAGATGCGCTTTGGTGTTGCCCTGGGCAGGCACACCAAAGGCCGTGATGATCGACTGCAGCAGCTCACCCGACTCAAGCTGGGTGCTGACGATCTGCGCCGCGAGAACCTTCTGGCGATCCAGGCCATCAAGCAGAGTACGCACCAACGTGGTCTTGCCCGCGCCGATCTCCCCCGTGATGACGATGAAGCCTTCGCCTTGCGACACCCCGTACTGCAAATAGGCCAATGCACGACCGTGGCCGCGGCTGTTGAAGTAGAAGGCCGGATCAGGGTTCAGCTGAAACGGGGAACCGGTGAAGCCGTAGTGCGACTCGTACATGACGTCTCGATCTCAGAAGCGGTGGTTGGCACCGGCATATACGGAGATGTCGCGCAATTCCGTAGCCCCTTCTTGCGTGGACGAGGAATATTGCCGACGAATACCCACGGTTCCAGTCGTCTGGGGAGATAAGCGGTGCGTCAGACCCATGCGGAAGCTCACTGACGTCCGCCCCACCTCGTCACCCGACAGGGTCAGCGAATTCGCACGCAGATAGGTCAATTCGGCCAGACCGTTGGTCTGAGGTGTCAATCGCCGGGTCAACGTCGACACCAGCCCCACCTGACGTGTGTAAGTGGGCGTCAAGCCTGTACCGGTTCCCGGTGCCAGCAGGGTTTCGCTCGTCTGGCGATACACGCGCATCAGAAGGTTGTGCCGCACGCCCAAGAACATCACGGCGACATCGGCGTTCTGAATCAACCGCGTGGCACCCGTGGCATCCGTGGCAGCCGGCGCGAGGATGTTGTTTGACAGCCCCAGCGAAGACAACTCACTTCGCACCTTGGTCAGACGAGCCACCGGATCCGAATACCGGGTGGTGTAGGCCGCATTGAGCAGACTCTCCACCGTGGCCATCCCCGTCTGACCGGCCAACTGCATGGCATAGGTTGTCGCCGTGCGCGAAGCGGAAGAACTCACGACGAAATACGGCGAGCGATGGCTGAGACGGGCGCTGTAACCCGTTCCGAAAAAGCGCTGTTCGACGGACGCATCGAGAAGGGTGCGATCACTCGGCGCCCATCGCATCAGACCACCACGCAATGTGTTGGTGGTCTTGGTCCCCCCATAGCTGCCCGAATCGCGTCCGCCGGAAATCCCGAAGTACAGCGAAGGCACCGGCGCATAGAGCGCAGAGGCACGCACCACATCAAACACGGTGGCGTCGGGATCAATGCCGTCACCCGAAGAGCGGACATGGGATCCGTCCAGCCGGAAACCAAAAGGCTCCGGCCGAACATCGAACCGCGCCACGTCGGACTCGACGCGGAATTGATCGTAGTTCCGCAACCCCGTGTTCGACTCTGCCTGGACCCAAGTCCAGTCGGACCGGGCGAACAGGGAGGTGCTGGGCGTGAACTGATGATCGATGTAAGGGCTCAGGCGCTGACGAAACACTTTGCGGCGGTTGCTCGGACTGTCCTGAAGGACGACGTCCTGCAGCGTGCGCACCGAAGTGTCGGCCGTGGCACCGGCATCCAGGTACAACCACTGGTCGATGGCCGTGCCCGTGAAATTGACGTAGGAGTTGGGCAGGAACCGATCCTGTCCCCCACCCGCCAGGTAAGTGTATGCATCACCGGACAGCAGGCCATCCAGCTTGTAGCCCCCGCCAAGCGCCAGCACCCGGAGCGCAGGCGACACCCGCAAACGAAGCTGGGTGTTGGAGCCGTCCTCGAATCGTTGACCGTCGTTGTAGGAGCCGACCGCCTCGGTGGACACGGACGGCGTGGCCACCCAACTTTGAGCGTGTACACCGGTCGCACAGAGCGCACCGACCGCCATCGCGGCACCACGCATCGCCCACTCACCGGCTGTACGCCGACAAGTCCTCATCCCACGCACCTTACTGGGCGTAGTAGTAACCATAAGATTCGCCATTGCCACTCCCCGTCGTCTTGTTGAGGACCGTCATGACAACCGGGCACTCTTCCAGCGCGGCGTATGCCTGACTCACCTGACTGTGGGTCGTCTTGTTGGCTTCCACCACCATCACCACCTGACCGACGCGCGAAGCCAACACCCGCGATTCCGTGGTGGGGATCACCGGAGGCGCGTCAAACACGATGATGCGATCGGCGTACTTGTGTGCCAGTTCATCGAGCAGTCGCTCCATGGCCGCACTGGCCAGGAGTTCGGTGGAATTTGACGAGGCGGTACCCGCGGGCAACAGGCTGAGCTTGTCAACGTTGGTGCGCAGCATCACATCCGCCAGATCCAACTTGTCGCGGGTGCTCAGCACATCGAGCAAGCCCAAAGACTGCTCCACGCCGCAGCGGGCCAGCACGGTGGGACGCAAAACGTCGGCGTCGATGAGCAGCACGGAGTGATCCACCTCCATCGCGATGCTCATGGCGAGATTCATGGAGAAGAAGGTCTTGCCTTCCCCGGGCATCGCGCTGACCACCTGGATCAAGTTGGCTCGCGGCACAACGTGAGCGCCTTCACCCCGCGCGTTGGCCAACAACGGACGCTTGATGATGCGCATCTGCTCGGCCAAGGGAGACCGCGCGGTGGCGGGCACCAGATAACCGTCACGCTCCAGACGGACCAGATCCAGACTCACCTCCCGCGAGCGCCGACTTGAAGACGACGGAGCACGCGCCGAACCCGGACGACTGGGGCGGACACCCGGTTCTGAAAGGGGAGAAACCGCCGCAACCGACTCCTCGCTCTTGGAAATTTCGGCCGAGACTTCGGGGGCAATCGACTCCGCGGCACTGTGGGCCGGCGGCACGGGAGGTGCCGCCACAGGCACTTCTATGCCCGCCCGCTTGAGCTCTTCGAGTCGCTTTGCTGCCTGTTCAATCAAACTCATGATTCAAATCCCTACGCGGCGATCCCGGGGTGGAAAGAAATCCACACCATCCACAAGGCACAGGCCAGCAGCAGCAGCCCAACGGCCCCAGCCAGCTTCATCTGATCGGAGCGGTCTACCACCTCGCCGGCCCCAGGCGTCACCATGGCGATGCTGCCCAGCACCGGCCGCTTGGTGAACTCACGCAGCTCCCGCTCGCTGGAAAAGGTCGGGTTGAGCAGGGTCATGCCGTAGGCCGCACCAAAACCAGCAAGGATCGAAGCCAACAGCGTCCCCAAGGCCATGTGCATGCGGCTCGGAAACACTGCAGAAGATCCGACCCGAGGAGGCTCAATCACCCGGAAATCGGCGGACCAAGACTTCTGATCCATCTTCACGCCAATGTTGGCGGCCTCGCGACGGGCAACCAGTTGCTCGTAGTTCTTTCGGATCACGTCGTAATCGCGGTTCAGCTGAGCAAGTTCTGCTTCGGCCTGCGGTGCACGACCGGCCTGTGAGCGGGTCTCGTCCAGGCGGGACTGCAGGACACCCAACTGCCCCCTCAGCGAAGCGACCTTGGCCTCGGCTTCCGTCAAGGAGACCCGCAACTGCTGGTACACCGGATTGGTTGCCGCATAAGCTCTGGCCTTGCCGGAACTCAAGCGCTCCGCGGACTCTTTGCGGCGCAGATCCTCAAGCTCGGCAATGGTGCGACGCACGGCAACCACATCGGGGTGAGCGTCCGTGTAGCGACGCAGCAGATCGTCCAGAGCTCGTCGCTGGGTGTCGATGCGGCCATCCAGCTCCGGAGTGACCGAGATCGACGACGCAGACCCCGGCGGCATCTGCGGCGCTTCGGAATCCAGCTCGCGACGGATGGCGTCGCGGGAACGTTCCGCAGCGTTGAGCTGCACGCGCAGGTTGTTCACCTCGTCGTTCACGGCCGACACGCGGGAGAAGTAGTCTTGATTGTTGGAAGAAGTCAAGCCCATGTTGCGGACCTTGAAGTCCTTCAGCCGACTTTCCGCATCGACCAGCTTGGCCTCGTAGGACTTGATTTGGTCATCAATGAAGCGTGATGCTTCCTTGGAGCCCGCCAGCTTGCTGTCCGTGCCGCTGTCCATGAACAACGAGACCAAGCCCGCCACCACCTGCTGCGAGTACTTGGGGTCGGAGTTGCGATAGCTGATGGAGTAGAGGTTGTTGCCCGCCTGATCGACCTTGATCGCCTTCAAGAGCGCCTCGATCTGCTGGTCGGCAGACTTGGCCGCCCCCTTGTCCAGCCCCACGTTGGGCAGAGCCACCAGCTTTTCCACATTGGGACGGGACACCAGCGTGCGACCCAACATCCGAACCTGCTGGTCGATGTCGGGCTGGTAAGTCAATCCGACCATCAACGGCTTGAGCACCGTCTGAGTGTCAACGTAGACGCGCGCCTTGGCTTCAAAGCGTTCCGGTACGGCCGAAGTGATTGCGCCTCCAATCAGCGCCACCCCCCAAGCCACCCCCACGCCCACCCAACGGTGGGTCCATACGCGCTGCAACATCTGCGCGGTCTGCCGGGCCAGGTCATTCATGCCTGCTCTACCCCATCAAATGTTTGGGCGATACGAGGCACTGCATGTCCCCCGCTCGCCCTGAATCGAGATCGGTATTCTTGGAAGCCAGGTCAGAACCAGCTTTGCGGAACGATGACGATGTCGCCCGGCTTCACGTCCACGTTGGCGGAAATGTCGCCACGCTTGAGCAGATCCTTCAGGCGCACGCTGTACTGCTTGCCACCTTCCGAGCCGCGCACCAGCACGGCACCATTGCCATCGGCAAAATCCGTCAGACCGCCGGACTGAATCATCACGTCCAAAATGGTCATGTTCTGACGGAAAGGTACGCTTTGAGGTTTGGTCGCCTCACCCACGATGCGGATCTGCTCGGACGCCTGCCCCTGGAAGCCACCGACGACCACCGTCACCACCGGGTCCCGAATCACCTTGGCCAAACGAGCCTCGATTTCGCGCCCCAACTCGGCAGGGCTCTTGCCTGCCGCCATCACGTCCTCGACCAGCGGAGTAGAGATCAGCCCATCTGGACGAACTGTGACCGTGCCTGACAACTCGGGGTTGCGCCAAACCACGATGTTGAGGGAATCCATGGCGCCGATCTTGTAGCGATGATCGACAGTCTGGGCACTGCGAGGTGCGGGCGGGTAGCTCGTGCTACCGCATGCGGACAACAGCGTCGCTGCGACCATTGCCAGCACTGACATGCGGCGAACCAGAATCGGCTTCATATGGAGATCCTCTTGAAGAGTGGTGCTCTGCACCCGCAGGAGTCGCAACCGCTCGCGCCGCGACCCGCGGACATTCACACGGACGTGACCGACGAAGCACACCCCATGCCCCCAGCCACTTTCCGCAACATTATCTACTGCTCTGTTACACGACAGGCGCAATTTAGCCGATTCAAACGACTCGGCCACCCATCAGCGCAACGCGCCGACAGACTCAGTGCGCTCCCTCACGGAACAACACCACACTGACAGTCTCGATCAACACCTGAAGGTCAAGCAGCAGGGAGTTGTTCTTGACGTAGTAAAGATCGAACTGGTGCTTCTTGCGGGCATCCTCCAAGGACGCGCCGTATGCGTAACGCACCTGGGCCCAACCGGTAAGACCCGGCTTGACCGTGTGACGCAGGTCGTAATACGGAATCTGCTCCTTGAGCTGAGCCACAAAAGAGGGACGCTCAGGACGCGGCCCCACCATGCTCATCTCGCCACGCAGCACGCTGAACAGCTGCGGCAACTCGTCGATGCGGGTCTTGCGAATGAAAGCCCCGACACGGGTGATGCGGCTGTCGTTCTTGGTCGCCCAGCGAGCAACACCGTCCTTTTCTGCATCCGTACGCATGCTTCGGAACTTGATGCACATGAAGGACTCACCGCCCATGCCCACACGCTCCTGGCGATACAGAACTGGACCACGGCTGTCCAGACGAATCGCGATGGCCGTTACCAGCATGACCGGCGCCGCGAGCAACAACAGCATCGAGGAGCTCACGATGTCAAACACACGCTTGGTAACCATGCGCAGATGCCCCTGCGCGAAGCCCTCGCCATACACCAACCACGAAGCCTTCAGGCTGTCGACCGGCACCTCGGCTTTGGTTCGCTCATAAAAACCCGCCAAGTCCAGGATGGGGACACCACTGATGCGGCAATCCAGCAGCTGATCCATGGGAACGCCGCCACCACGCTGCTCCCGCTCGGCCACGATGATGTCATTCACCTGATGCTGCCGCACCAGCTCAAGCATGGAACGACGCCGATCAAACATCTGTGCGCCGTCCAGTGCAGACGCGGGCGAAGACAAGACGTCACTGGTGGGGAAAAACCCCACGACCTTGTAGCCCGCCCAACGCTCCCCAGCGCGCAAATCATTCCAGACCTGCACCGCATCAGCACCTGCGCCGACGATCATCACCCGACGCTCACCGACGGACTGGCGATAGACCCAAGCCGCACCGCGATAAACCGCCAATCCCGCCAACAGGTACAGCAACGAGTAGATGACCAGATTGCTCGCATACCCGTCGTAGTCGACATACTTGGATGCGTGGTAGGTGATGTAGCCCCCAACCAGGAACACAACCACGACCCGCGCCACGATGGCCGCCAACCCCAGATTGCGATGCCGATACAGCCCCACGAAGGAGTACATCAGCGCCATCACCAGAGAAAACACCAGCGCAATCATCAGAATGGCAGGCGTCGAGACCACGGCAAGGATCGCCGTCTGACTGGACAGCGTC
>CAYRBG010000116.1:0-8971 GCA_964422355.1 uncultured Sphaerotilus sp.
GACGGCGCTTGGCCGAGTGCACGACGGCGCCCAGGCGCGCGCCGCGCTCGAGGAAGCCGCGCGCGCCTTCGACACCTTCAACCTCGACCTGATGTACGCCCTGCCCGGCCAGACGCTGGCCGAGGCTGCGGATGACCTGCACACCGCGCTGGCCCTGCAGCCCCCACACCTGTCGCTGTACCACCTGACGATCGAGCCCAACACCCGCTTTGCGCTGAACCCGCCCGAAGTGCCCGACGACGACCTGGCCAGCGACATGCTCGACCAGGTCGCGGAAATGACGGGCACCGCAGGCATGGACCGCTACGAGGTCTCGGCCTACGCCCGAGCCGGCCACCGCTGCGCGCACAACCTCAACTACTGGCAGTTCGGCGACTACCTCGGCATCGGTGCGGGCGCGCACGGCAAGCTCAGCTACGCCCACCGGGTGATCCGGCAGGTGCGTTGGCGCGATCCGGCCACCTACATGGACAAGGCGCTGGCCGGCAATGCCGTGTCCAACGAGGACGAGGTGGCGCGCAAGGCCCTGCCCTTCGAGTTCATGCTCAACGCGCTGCGGCTGCGCGAAGGCATCCCGCTGCAGTTGTTCCGCGAACGCACGGGGCTGCCGATGTCGGCCATTCAGCTCGGACTGGAACAGGGGCAGGCGCAAGGGCTGCTGGCGTTGGAGCTCGATGAGGTTCGCCCCACGGCGCGGGGCTTCGACTTCCTGAGCGATCTGCAGGGGCTGTTCCTGCCGGACTGAAACGCTACATTGGGGCGATGCAAGCCCCAGACGCTCCGGACACCCCGTCGACCGCCCGCGCTCACCGCACGGATGCCGGGCAGAGCCCCGGCACCCGCTACGCGACCCTGATGGTGGCCACGGCCAACGTGCTGAACCTGGCCCAGCCCGGTCGGCCGTTCTACGAGAACCAGACGCCCTACACGCAGAACGAGTTCGAGCGCAAGGTGAACTGGCTGGGCGAGCGCTTCCGGGTGCTCAACGCCGATGTGCTGGCGGTCCAGGAGGTGTGGGACGAGCTCGCGCTGCGCGCGGCGGTGGCGCGCAGCGGGCTGCAGTACGACGTCGTCACCGTGCCGGGCGCCGAGAACGGCCCCGGCCTGTCCGGTGCGCAGGGCACGCCGAGGGTAGGTCTGGTCACCCGGCTGCACGTGGAGTCGGTGGCGTCGCTCACCGACTTTCCGCCGGAAGCCGTGGTGCAGGTGCCCGGCCTCGGCGCACACGCCCGCTTCGAGCGTGCGCCCCTGCTGGCGCGGCTGCGCATGAAGCACGGGCTGGAGGTGGCGGTGATCACGGCCCACCTCAAGAGCAAGCGCCCCAAGTTCCTCCAGACCGCCGACGGGCAGGCCCTCGAAGATCCGGACGACCCCACGGTCCAGGCGGTGGCGTCCTTGCGCTCCCTGATCATGAGGGCGGGGGAGGCCCTGGCGCTCAGGCTCAAGGTGGTCGAGCTGCTGCACCGCACGCGACTGCCGCTGATCGTGATGGGCGACCTCAACGACAGCCCCCACAGCGTCACCACGCAACTGATCGCCGCCACGTCGCAGACCGTGTTCGACAAGGGGGCGCGCGACCACGCGCTCTACAGCGCCTGGGACGTGATGGGGGAAGCGGCGCTGCGGCGCGACGTGGCCTTCTCCCACATCCACCAGGGCTACCCGGAGGTGCTGGACCAGATGCTGGTGAGCGAGGAGTTCGTGGCCACCAGCCGTGCCTCCATCGGCGACGTGCGCCGGGTCGAGGTGTTCAACGACCACCTCTTCGAAGGCCGAGACCGCAGCCGCAGCGACCACGGCTTCGTGCGTGCACTGTTGCGAGTGAAGGTGCCGGAGTCCGCGCCGTCCGTCTGACCAGCGGGGCGCGGACGCGTCGGGAGGCGGGCGTCAGACCCGGTTCAGCGACATCCCCGCCGTGCTGCGCAGGTGGTCCACGAGGTGCTGCGCGATCTTCTTGAGCGGCAGCACGTCCTGGCAGGCCCCGGCGGCAATGGCCTCGCGCGGCATGCCGAAGACGACGCAGCTCGCTTC
This sequence comes from uncultured Sphaerotilus sp., assembly GCA_964422355.1. Classification (GTDB taxonomy): domain Bacteria; phylum Pseudomonadota; class Gammaproteobacteria; order Burkholderiales; family Burkholderiaceae_C; genus Sphaerotilus. Next base: position 2,032 of record CAYRBG010000116.1, read on the forward strand.
GTCCTGGGCCACGTTGTAGGCCCCGGCGTCGCGCATTTCCTTCATGGCACGGGCACCGTCCGCGCCCATGCCCGTGAGCATGATGCCGATGGCATTGCGCCCGGCCACGCGCGCGGCCGACTGGAACAGCACTTCGACGCTCGGCTTGTGGCGGTTGACCGGCTCGCCGTCGCGCACCCGGGCGATGTAGTTGGCCCCCGAGCGCTCGACCGACAGGTGCATGCCGCCCGGCGCGATGTAGGCGTGGCCCGGCAACACCCGCTCGCCGTCTGCGGCCTCCTTGACCGAGATGCGGCACAGCGTGTTCAGGCGCTGCGCATAGCTCTTGGTGAAGCCCGGCGGCATGTGCTGGGTGATCATGATGGCCGGCGAGTCCGGCGGCAGCGCGGCCAGCACTTCACGGGTGGCCTCGGTGCCCCCGGTGGAGGCGCCGATGAAGATGATCTTCTCGGTCGACAGGCGCCCCAGCGGCGGGCCGGCCACCACCTTGTGTGTCGATTCGGCGGGCGAAGCGGCGCTGGCCACGGCCTGGGCGGTGGCCGGAGGCAGCTTGCTCACGCGGGCCTTGGAGGCCACACGGATCTTGTCGGTGATCTCGTCGCCCAACTGGCGCATGCCATCGGAAATGCCGATCTTGGGCTTGGCCACGAAGTCGATGGCGCCCAGCTCCAGCGCGCGCATGGTCACCTCGGCACCGCGCTCGGTCAGCGTGGACACCATCACCACCGGCATCGGACGCAGGCGCATCAGCCGGGACAGGAAATCGATGCCGTCCATCTTGGGCATCTCGACGTCCAGCGTGATGACGTCGGGATTGAGGTTGCGGATCATCTCGCGCGCCACCAGCGGATCGGCCGCGGTGCCGATGCAGGTCATGTCGGGCTGACGGTTGATGATCTCGGACAGCAGGCTGCGCACCAGGGCCGAATCGTCGACCACCACCACACGGGTCTTGGACATGGCGGGCTCTCCTCAGAACAGGTCGACGGTGCCGCCGACGCTCGTGGTCGTCTTGCGGGTGCGCGCCTGGGCGTCGCGGTCCAGGGCCTGCACGGCCTCGGTGTTGGTCGGCGCCAGTCGCTTGACCATGGCCTTGCCGCTGTGCGGGAAGAAACAGACCTTGCGGGGATAGATCTCCATCACGTCCTTGGACACGACGGGAATGCGCTCCGTCGCCAGATAGTCCATGACGAACTTGGTGTTGCGCTCGCCGACGTTGATGCTGTTCATGCCGCTGATGACCGCGCCGCCGCCGAAGACCTTGGCTTCCAGCGTCTGGCGGTTGGCGCCGCGCTTGAGCAGTTCGTTGATCAGCAGTTCCATCGCGAAGGAGCCGTAGCGTCCGCCGTCGGCCGCACCGGAGCCCGCGTCGGGCAGCATGAAGTGGTTCATGCCTCCCACCTTGGCCGAGCGGTCCCACAGGCAGGCGGCGATGCACGAGCCCAGCGTGGTCATGATCAGCACGTCTTCATCGTGCACGAAGTACTCGCCGGGCAGCACCTTCACCGCATCGGCCTTGAAGAAGGCGTCGTAGAAGAAGAAGGAGGCCTCGCCCGGCTTGCGCGACGCCGCGCGCAGCTTTTCCAGGCGCGGCGACTTGGCCGAGGAGTTGGGGGTGAGCGGAGAGATTTGCATCGATGGCCCTGATCTGGGTGAGGCGTGCGGTCCTGCGGTCAGCAGCGCTCGTAGACGGTCTTGCCGCGCAACTGGAACAGGTCGCGCGAATCGGTGAAGTTCTCGGAGTGGCCCACGAACAGCAGCCCGCCCGGTTTCAGGACACCATGGATGCGCTCCAGCACCTTGCGCTGGGTCGGGGCGTCGAAATAGATCATCACGTTGCGGCAGAAGACGATGTCAAACGGCTCGCCGAGCTGCCAGTTCGTGCTCATCAGGTTGAACGGCCGGAACTCGAGCAGGCGGGCCAGTTCCGGCTGCACACGGATGAAGCCCGAGTTGTTGCCCTTGCCGCGCAGAAAGTGGCGACGCAGGCGCTCCGGACTCAGCCCACGGGAATCGGCGGCGTAGACCCCGCGGCGGGCGGTCTCCAGGACGTTGGTGTCGATGTCGCTGGCCAGGATGCGCGCCGAGGTGCTGGACCCCAGCGTCTCCACGGTGCACATGGCCAGTGAGTAGGGCTCTTCCCCGGTCGAGGCGGCACAGCACCAGATGCGGACCGGCTTGCTGCCGCCGAGCGCCTTCAGGCGCTCGGTCAACAGGGGGAAGTGGTGCTCCTCACGGAAAAACGAGGTGAGGTTGGTGGTCAGGCAGTTGATGAACTCCTGCCACTCGCGGTTGCTCTGATCGCCCACCGAGGACTCGAGCTGGTCCAGGTAGGCCGTGAAACTGCGGTGCCCGGTCTCGCGCAGTCGGCGCGACAACCGGCTGTAGACCATGGCCTGTTTGTGCTCGTGCAGGCTGATGCCGGCGCGCTGATAGATCAGCTGCCGCACACGGGCGAAGTCCTTCGCGTCGAACGAGAACTCGCGCGCCTGGGTGTCCGCGGCAGAGGCTGGGTTCAGGACAGTGTTCATGGGCCGGGGTTTTTCAGTTTTCCCCGCAGTGTGCATATCCCGTCTCGATGCCGAGGGCCGAAGTTGCCGCGGGAAACCGTGCCTATTCGCTCACCGGCGACCCGGCTGCACCCCTAGACTGCGTCGTCATGCGCACCCCTGCCCTTTCACCGCCGCAGGCCGCCTCCGAGGACGAGGCCATGCCCGACCTGCGCCTGTCCCAGGCGCTGGAGCTGCTGCAGCAGTCCGGCCACACCTGGCCTGCAGACGCACCGGTGGGCTCACCGGCCTGGCTGCAAAGCCTGGTGGACGGCTTGTGTCAGTTGTCCAGCCGCGACCCTCTGACCGGACTGCTCAACCGCCGTCAGTTCGAGACCGCGCTGTCGCAGGAAATGGACCGCACCACCCGCTCGGGCGGTTCGGCCATGTTGCTGCTGCTCGACATCGACCACTTCAAGCGCATCAACGACACCTACGGCCACCCGGCGGGCGACGAAGTCATCCGCCGCGTCGCCGACATGCTGGAACACCGCGTGCGCCCCATGGACACCGTGGCCCGCATCGGCGGTGAGGAATTTGCCGCCATCCTTCCCGACTGCGCCGCATCCGGCGGCTATGCCGTGGCCGAGCGCGTGCGTCGCGCGGTCGAGGCGCTCGACATCGAGGTGGCCCCCGGACAGACCGTGCGCGTCACCGTCAGTCTGGGCGGGGCCTTCCTGCAGCAGTGGGTGCGATCGTCACCGCAGCTGTGGATGGAGCGCGCCGACCGCCAGCTCTACCGCGCCAAGCAGGACGGCCGCAACCGCACCTGCATCGAAATTCCGCCGCAATCCGAGGTCAGCGCCGAAGAGCGCGGCCTGCTGCTGAGTCCTGTGTCGGCCTTCATGCCCGACGACGAACCGAGTGCCTCGTCATGAACGCCCCGACTTCCCTCACCCCTTCCTCGTCGTCCGCCAAGCGCGGCGCACGCATCCTGGCCGTCACCAGCGGCAAGGGCGGCGTCGGCAAGACGATGATGACCGCCAACCTCGCGGCGGCCCTGGCGCGCCAGGGTGAGCGCGTGCTTGTGCTGGACGCCGACCTGGGTCTGGCCAACCTCGACGTGGTGCTCAATCTGCAGCCCCGCCACAACCTGCACGACGTGTTCACCGGCAAGGCGACGCTGGATCAGGCCATCCAGGAGGCCCCCGGTGGATTCCATGTCCTGCTGGCCGGCTCCGGCCTGGTCGAATACTCCCGCCTGACCCCGGACGTGCAGGAACAGTTGCAGAAGGTGCTCGAAGCTGTGCGTCCTCGCTACGACCGCGTCCTGGTGGACACCGGCGCCGGCATCTCCGACGTGGTGCTCTATGCCTTGTCGCTGGCCGACGACATCCTCGTCGTCGCCACCCCCGAGCCGACCTCGCTGGCCGACGCCTACGCCACCATCAAGGTGCTGGCCATGCAGCAGGGTCGCACCCGCCTGCTGCTCACCGTCAACCAGACCCAGCGCCTGGGCGAGGGCAGCGCCGTGGCGCAGCAGCTGAAGACCGTCATCGGACGCTTCGTCAAGCCCACCGGAGCTTCGGCAACGGGGGTTCAACTCACCCACATGGGCGATGTGCCGCTGGACCCGTCGGTGCGCGACGCGGTGCAGAAGCGCCGCCTGCTGCTGACCACCTACCCGGGATCGTCGGCCGCGCTGGCGGTGCAGCAACTGGCCGGCAAACTGGCTGAGGCCCTGCCGGTCTGAACCATCGCCGAGGGGCCTCGTCCCCTCGCCGTCAAGCGGCACGCCAGCTGCTCGGCCAGCCATGAGATCGCGCAGGCGCAAGTGCGGCACCGGCAGGTAGAGTTCGGAGCATGAATTCGACCGTGCCTTCTTCTTCCGCACCCGCGACCACGTCTGCACCCGATCCCGACGACGTCGCCGCCGGCCCCACTCCTTTCGAGCAAATCGGCGGAGAACCCGTGATCCGCGCCATGGTGGACCGCTTCTACGACCTGATGGATCTGGAGCCGGCCTACAAGGAGCTGCGCGCCGCCCACGGCAGCAGCTTGGAAGAGTCGCGCGACAAGCTGTTCTGGTTCCTGTGCGGCTGGCTGGGTGGACCCAACCACTACATCGAACGCTTTGGACATCCGCGCCTGCGGGCCCGCCATCTGCCCTTTTCGATCGGCATCCGCGAGCGCGACCAGTGGGTGACATGCATGCATCAGGCCATGGCCGAGGTAGGCATCCCGACCGAGCTCTCGCAGCGGCTGGATCAGAGCTTCATGAACACGGCCGACTTCATGCGCAACCGCGGCGTTTGAGCCCGCATTGAACAAGGGCGCAGGCGCTCAGCGTCGACGCCCCGGCCGGGCGTCCAGCAAGACGATCACGGCCCCTGCCCCACCGTCGGGTCCCATGGCGCTCGCAAACGCCAGCACATCCTGCCGCTGCACCAGCCAAGACCGCACCTTGCCCTTGAGCACCGGCTGGCGCCCAGGCGAGCCCAAGCCCTTGCCGTGCACCACACGCACACAACGCCAACCCTGCTTGGCCGCTTCCGCCAGGAATTCGGACAGCGCCTCGCGGGCCTCGTCGCGGGTGTGACCGTGCAGATCCACCTGGGCCTGGACCGACCACGCCCCCTGGCGAAGCCGCCTCAGCACGTCCGGCCCCACGCCGGGGCGACAGAATGAAAGCTGGTCATCGGTTTCCAGCAGCGACGCCGGATCGAACTCGTCCGACAGCGAGGAGCGCAGCACCGCCTCGTCGTCGAGCCGGCGCTGCAACGGCAAGGGCGGCGGCTTGAGGCGATCGACCTCGGCCCGGCGCCCATCCATCAACGGCGTCACCGCACCCACCCAGTTGGCGAACTCGGCCCGTTCGCGCTCCTGGCGGGCCCGCTCCTCCGCCGCCCGGGCCTGCGCCTGGGCATGCAGGCGGGCCTGCTCCTGCAGCAGCTTGTGAACCCGGCGCAATTCCGCCAGGCCATGGAAACGGTGGTCCGCCAGCGCCTCACGGGCCTCCTCGCGCACCTCGTTGCGGTGAGCGAGCGCGGGCGATCGGCGACGGGTGCGGGCAAGGTCGTTGGACATGCGCAGGCAAAACGGGTATCGGCTCCAGAGAGGCACCGATCGCCCCCCCTCCACAGGTGCCGATCAGATCAGCCCCCGCTCGGCAAAGGATACCGTGCCCTGCCTGGCCACCACGAGGTGGTCCAGCACCCGCACGTCCACCAGCGCCAGCGCCGTGCACAACTGCTGGGTCAGATGCTCGTCCGCCCGGGAGGGCTCGCCCACCCCGGACGGGTGGTTGTGCGCAAGGATCACCGCCGCGGCATTGAGCGCCAGCGAGCGCTTGACCACCTCTCTCGGGTAGACGCTGGTCTGGGTCAAGGTGCCCCGGAACAACGGCTCGAACGCCAGGAGCCGATGCTGCGCGTCCAGAAAGAGCACCGCGAACACCTCGTGCGCCAGCTCCGCCATCTGCAGGTGCAGGTATTCGCGCACGGCGCCCGGTGCGTCGAACACCGGCCGAGCCTTGAGCTGGGCGGTCAGTCCCCGTCGGGAAAGTTCCATCACGGCCAGCAGTTCTGCCCGTTTGGCAGGCCCCAAGCCACGCACCCCGCGCAGGGCCGCTTCGTCCGCGCGCAGCAGGCCGCCGACACCGCCCAACCGCTCCAGCAACTGCTCGGCCATGGCCAGCACCCCCTGGCCGGTGGTGCCGGTACGCAACAGCAAGGCCAGCAGCTCCGCATCGGCCAGCGCACCCGGGCCCTGTCCGAGCAGCTTCTCACGGGGCCGCACCGAGGCCGGCAAGTCCTTCATCACACGCGCTTCCTATTCCCTCACCGGGGCCCGGCCCTCCTACAGCCCGCCTCGCCCCGGCGCCTAAAATCCCGTCAATCTATCGAGAACAGGACTGCGCATGCCATCCGTCCAACAGGGGTCTTTCCTGACCCTGCACTACCGCCTTTCGGGGCCTGACGGTGCCGACATCGTCAACACCTTCAACGAAGGTCCGGCCACCCTGTCCATCGGCACGGGGCAACTGGCCCCGGCCATCGAGGCCAAGCTGATCGGCCTGGACGAGGGCACCCATACGACGGTGAGCCTGGCCGCGGGTGAAGCATTCGGGCAACGCAATCCCGCCCTGATCCAGCGCGTCAAGCTGGCCCTGCTGCGCGAACACGGCGATCCCGACGAGGAGTACCACGTCGGTGACGTGGTTCAGTTCCCCACGCCGGACGGTCAAGCGTCATACGCAGGCGTCGTCCGCGCCATCGGCCCGGCGGAAGAAGACTGGGCCGAGTTCGACTTCAACCACCCGCTGGCCGGCCAGCCGGTGAATTTCGAAGTCCAGATCATCGGGGTGCTCTGATGAGCGGTGAAGTCCTGCTGGCCCAGCCGCGCGGCTTCTGCGCCGGCGTGGACCGCGCCATCGAGATCGTCGAGCGCGC
>CAYRBG010000117.1:0-8947 GCA_964422355.1 uncultured Sphaerotilus sp.
ACGGCGTGGCGTACAAGGCCGGTCAGTTCCCGTTCCTGGCCAACGGCCGCGCGCGTGCACTGGGCGACACCACCGGTTTCGTCAAGTTCCTGGCTGACGCCAAGACCGACGAAATCCTGGGTGTGCACATCATCGGTCCGTCGGCTTCCGAGCTGATCGCCGAGGCCGTGGTGGCGATGGAGTTCAAGGCTTCGGCCGAAGACATCGCTCGCATCTGCCACGCGCACCCCTCGCTGTCGGAGTCGACCAAGGAAGCCGCCCTGGCGGTGGACAAGCGCACCCTCAACTTCTGAGGTTGAGGGTGATGCCGGCTGCGTGATTTGCGGCCGGCGGCGCACAATGAGGGGCGGCTTCGGGCCGCCCTTTTTTTCGATGCCTGGCCTGTTCGCCGGGCTCCGGTTCGCGCCGGGATTCCGATCCACGCGGCCCACACACTGCGTTCTTGCCCAGACCCATGCCCACCGTCACCGAGCTCTACCACGCCGCCCTCGCCGAGAAGGGTTACACGGCCGATCCGGCCCAGTTGCGCGCCGTCGGCGCTTTGCAGCGCTGCCAGGACGAGTGGATCGCCTACAAGTCCCGTCGCACCAACGCGCTGACCAAGGCCCTGGTCCGTCCGCCCATCCCCAAGGGTGTCTACATGTATGGCGGGGTGGGGCGTGGGAAGAGCTTCCTGATGGACAGCTTCTTCAATGCCGTGCCGCTGCAGCGCAAGACGCGCCTGCACTTCCACGAATTCATGCGCGAAGTGCACCGCGAGCTGCAGGAGCTCAAGGGCATCGTCAATCCGCTGGACGAACTGGGCAAGCGCATCGCGCGGCGCTTCCGCCTGATCTGTTTCGATGAATTCCACGTGGCCGATGTGACCGACGCGATGATCCTGCACCGGCTGCTGGACGCGCTGTTTGCCAACCGGGTGTCCATCGTCACGACCTCCAACTTCCACCCGGATGAGCTCTATCCCAACGGGCTGCACCGCGACCGCATCCTGCCGGCCATCGAGCTGCTCAAGGCCAAGCTGGAGGTGATGAACGTCGACAACGGCACCGACTATCGTCGCCGTTCGCTGCACCACGTCGAGCTCTACCACACGCCGCTCAACGACCAGACCCGTGCCGAGCTGGAAGGCGCCTTCAACGAGTTGGCCGATGGCCGTCCCGACGAGGAGCCGCTGCTCACCGTCGAGAAGCGCCCGCTGCGCGCGCGCCGCAAGGCCGGCCCGGTTGTGTGGTTCGATTTCAAGCAGCTGTGCGGCGGTCCGCGTTCGATGAACGACTACCTGGAGCTGGCTTCGCAGTTCGACACGCTGATCCTGTCGGATGTGCCGCGCATGGAGCCCAAGCTGGCGTCCGAGGCGCGCCGTTTCACCTGGCTGATCGACGTGCTGTACGACCGTCGCGTCAAGCTGGTGATGTCGGCCGAGGTGCCGGCCGAGCAGCTCTACACCGAGGGGCCACTGTCACACGAGTTCCCGCGCACGGTGTCTCGTCTCAACGAGATGCAGTCGGAAGAGTTCCTGTCGCTGGAGCGTCGGGATGTGGATACCTCGCTGACTTGAGCGAGGTCGTGGGCGAGCGGGCCGCATGTGTCCCGCTCGTTCCTCAAAAGGGGCCGGGGCGTCAGCGCAGCGACGGCAACTTCATGGGGCGGACCGTGGAGCCGTCGCATCGCTGGCCAAGGCTTCAACCTTGGCCACCGCAAGCGAGACGTTGTCGCCGCCCCCTTGGGCCCGCTGACGGGCCTTTTCCAGCAGCATCTTGCTGGCGTCGGCGGGACGCAGCGCGTGCATGATGGTGCCCAGCTCCTGCGAGGTGAAGTAGTGCCACAGCCCGTCGGAGCACAGCAACAGGCTGTCACCGACGTTGAGTCGTTCCATGCGGGCCTGCGTGATCGGTGGGTCTTCCTTGCCGCCCAGGCAGCCGATGAGCAGGTTGCCTTGGGGATGGGTCAGGGCTTCGGCCTCCGTGATCACGCCTTGCTCGATCATGCGCTGCACCAGCGAATGATCGAAGGTGCGCATCAGCATGTGGGAGCCCCGGAAGACGTAGACGCGCGAGTCCCCGGCGTGGGCGATGTGGCATTCGCGGCTGGGCAGCACCAGGGCGGCGGCGATCGTGCTGTGCGGTTCCTGCTCGGAAGTGATGGCCGTCAGGCGGATCATCATGTGCGATTCGAGGACCAGCTTGCGCAGCAGATCGCTTGGGTCGTCGCGTGTCGGGGCGAAACGCTCAAACAGTTGCCTGGCCACCAGTTGCACCTGATCGGACGCTTTGCGCCCGCCGCTTTTGCCGCCCATGCCATCGGCCACGACCATCAGCAGACAGCCGGCCACCTTGGGGTGCGGGATGACCTCGACCCGATCCTGCTGGTATTGCCGGTCGCCGCGATGGGTGGCGGTGGCGGCGCTGAGGCGAAAACTGCGGCTCGGATCGGGCATAGGGTGAAAACTATAATGGCAGTGCGGTTTCGCGCCCTGTTGATTGATGCACGCCGATGGACGATAACTTGCATTCGCCGCAGCGGCGCCTGATCGAACTGCGCATGGACCACGCCGAACTCGATGAACGCATCGACGGCATGGCGCATTCCTTCCCCCTGGATGAGTTGCTTTTGGCTCGCCTGAAGAAGCAGCGCCTGCGCCTGCGCGACGAGATCGCTCGCCTGGAGTTGGAGCTGGATCCGCCGGAGCCGGCGTGATCCAGGGCTCATCGGTGTTTTTCTGTTCCACCGAAGAAGACGACGATCTCGTCGGCGAGGTCGTGGATGCGTTTGCGCCGGAAGGCGTGCTGGCGCGTGTCGATTCGCAGTTTTGCCCGCGTGAGGCGCAAACGCGCATGGCCGTGGCCGTGGCCCGCAGCTTGAGGGAGCGCAGCGTGCTCGTGGCCGAGGCCGGCACCGGCGTGGGCAAGACCTACGCCTACCTCATTCCGCTGTTGCTTTCGGGCCTGCGGGCCATGGTCAGCACCGCCACCAAGAGCCTTCAGGATCAGCTCTATCTGCGTGATCTGCCGCGTCTGGTGCGGATCCTGGGCCTGCCGCTGCAGGTGGCGCTGCTCAAGGGGCGGGCCTCCTATGTCTGTCCCCACAGGCTGGCGCAGGCGCGGCATGTGGCTGAGCTGCCGGACCGGGCCTCGGTGTTTGCGCTGGCGCGCATCGAGTCCTGGGCGCCCACCAGCCGCAGCGGCGATCTGGCCGAGGTCGAGGGGCTGGATGAGCGCTCGCCCGTGATTCCCTGGGTCACCTCCACGCGCGAGAACTGCCTGGGCAGCGACTGCCCGGAGTTCCGCGCCTGCCCTGTGCTGCAGGCCCGTCGAGAGGCGCTGCAGGCAGACGTCGTCGTCGTCAACCACCACCTGTTTTTCGCCGACATGGCCTTGCGTGACACAGGCATGGCCGAGCTGCTGCCGTCGGTGGACGCGGTGGTGTTCGACGAGGCCCACCAGCTCAACGAGGCGGGTGTGCAGTTCCTCGGGCGCAATCTGGGCACGGCGCAGGTGCTGGACCTGTCGCGAGATCTCTTGGCTGCCGGGCTGGCGCATGCGCGCGGCGTGCACGACTGGTCGACGTTGGCGGGCCAGCTGGAGCAGGCGGCGCGCCACCTGCGGTTGGTCTGCGCAGGTTCATTGCGTGGTGGTGCTCGACTGCGTTGGGAGGAACGGGCCGATCTGCCGGAGTTCACCTCTGCCCTGGTGGATCTGGGGCAGGCTTTGTCCGAGGTGGACAAGGCGTTGCAGACCGTGGCGGGGGCTTCTCCCGACCTGGATCGCCTGACCGAGCGCGTGGAGATGCTGGCTGGTGCCGTGGACGATTTCTCCGCATCGGCCGAGCCGGGGCGGGTGCGCTGGGTGGACCTCACGCCCAGCCAGGCGCGCCTGATGGAGTCGCCCCTGGACATCCGCGACACCTTGCGCGAGAAGATCGAGAGCGCCCGGCAGGCCTGGATCTTCACGTCCGCCACGCTGGGCGACGACCCTCGACTGAGCTGGTTCACGCGCAGCGTGGGCCTGGAAGACGCACACATCCTGCGCGCCGACAGTCCGTTCGACTATGCGGCGCACGCCCGGCTCTATGTGCCCGCCTCATTCCCCCGGCCCGCGGATGCCGGTCACAGCGCGGCCGTGGCGGCGCTGGCGCAGCGGCTGGCCACGGCGCTGGGCGGTCGTACCTTCGTGCTGACCACGACCCTGCGCGCCTTGCAGACCATCGGTGCAGCTTTGCGCGAGGCCTTGTCGACGGCCGTACCGCCGATCGAGGTGTTCATCCAGGGCGAAGGGCCCAAGCGGTCGGTCCTGTCCAAGTTTCTGGCCAGTCCCGGAGCGGTGCTCGTGGGCTCGCAAAGCTTCTGGGAGGGCATCGACGTGCCCGGCGAAGCGCTGCAGTGCGTGGTGATCGACAAGCTGCCGTTTCCCCCGCCCAACGATCCGTTGGTCGAAGCGCGTTGCCGCGATCTGGAGGCCCAAGGCGGCAACGGTTTCCAGGATCACTTCGTGCCCGAGGCGGCGGTGGCGCTCAAGCAGGGGGCGGGGCGATTGATCCGCTCCGAGACGGATCGGGGCCTGCTCGTGATTGCCGACACCCGTCTGCAGGCCATGCCCTACGGCCGGCGGTTGCTGGCGGCACTGCCTCCCATGACGAGGGTCACCCAGGAGGCTGAAGCGGTGTCTTGGTTGGCCACCTTGAAGTCGGGGCAGGAGGCAGAGGGGTCGTCCTGAGCGGCGCCTGGCGGTTGCGCCTCAGGGGTGGGTGATCAGTGTGGCCATTGAGGCTTCACCAGAGCTTCCACCACGGCCTGCTGGAGGCGTCCAGCTCGGCGCCGATGCGGTCCAGCCAGGGGCTTTCAGGGAAGTTCTTGGTCAGCACGCGCACGGCATCGTCGCGCAGGGTGGTCAGGCCCAGGCGGTCGTAGCTGGCGGCCATCAGGAACAGCGCTTCCTCGGTGGAGGGAACGGCGCGGAAGTCCTGCAGCGCCTGCTGGGCCCGGTTGGCTGCGGCCACGTAGGCGCCGCGACGGTAGTAGTAGCGTGCCACATGCACTTCGTAGCCCGCCAGTGCGGCCACGATGTAGTTCATGCGCTGCTTGGCGTCGGGGGCGTACTTCGATTCGGGGAAGCGGTCGACCAGCTGCTTGAAGCTGTCGTAGGCGTCGCGCGCGGCCTGCTGGTCGCGCTCGGACAGGTCCTGCTTGGACAGCCAGCCGAACAGGCCGAGGTCGTCGTTGAAGTTGATCAGGCCCTGCAGGTAGTAGGCGTAGTCGGCGGCCGGGCTGGTCGGGTGGTACTTCAGGAAGCGGTCGGTCAGGGCCAGGGCCTGCGCCGACTCGTGGGTCTTGTAGAGCAGATAGGCGCGTTCAAGCTGGGCCTGCTGGGCCAGCAGGGTGCCGGCTGCGGCCCCTTCCAGCTGTTCGTAGAGCTTGATCGCCTTCTCGTACGAGCCGGCGGACTGCTCCTCGCGGGCCTGTTCGTACAATTTGCCCACGCTGGCCGGGTCCGATTTCACCGGCGCCTCGGTGGAGGCGCAACCGGCCATGAGGGCCACCAGTGCCGCACTGCACACCCAGGCAGACAGACCGCGCGACGATGGGCGTACGGGCGTACGGGCGGACAGACAAGGCATGAAACGCATGGGCACGAGACTGGCCGCGGGCCAGCGGGTCGGTGACTGGAAGGAATGGATTATATGAACCGACCCTCGATCAACAGGGTGGACCCGCTTGTCTCTCACTCCGATGCACCCGTGACCGATGAGGTCGCGGACGAGGTGGACGCCGAGGTGTCCGATCCCGTCGATGTCGCAGAGGAGCGCGAGGCCGTGGTGGCTGCTGAACATCACGGACTGCGGCTGGACAAGTGGCTGGTGGAGATCGCGCCGGAGTTCTCGCGCAGCCACCTGCAGTCGCTGATCGAGCGTGGACAGGTGGTGTGCGAGGGACGGGCGCTGACTGTGGCGTCGCGCAAGGTCGTCGCCGGTCAGCGCCTGCAGGTGCGGCTGACGCCGACGGCGCAGAGCCAGGCCTTTCGGCCTGAAACCATGGCGCTGGACATCGTCCACGAGGACGGGGACCTGCTGGTGCTCAACAAGCCGGCCGGGTTGGTCGTGCACCCGGCGGCGGGGCACTGGTCGGGCACGTTGCTCAACGGTCTGCTGGCGCATCACCGCGGCGCGCAGATGCTGCCGCGTGCCGGCATCGTGCACCGGCTCGACAAGGACACGTCCGGACTGATGGTGGTGGCCAAGACGCTGCAGGCCCAGACCGCCCTGGTGCGCGAGATCGCCGCGCGCACGGTGCGGCGCGAGTACTTTGCGCTGGTGCACGGCCAGCCGCGTTGGGATGCGTTGACGATCGAGGCGCCGATCGGCCGTGATCCGGTCTCGCGGGTGCGCATGGCCGTGGTGGCCAGCGGCAAGCCGGCCCGCACCGACGTGCACGTCGTGGCCCGATCGGTGCTCGGTTCGGTGGGGCGGCGTGCGGGCTGCGCCGTGGTGCACTGTCGCCTGCTCACCGGCCGGACCCATCAGATTCGGGTCCACCTGGCTCAGCAGGGGCACCCCTTGCTCGCGGACGCGGTGTATGGCGGCAGCGAGACCGCTGGGCTCCAGCGCCAGGCGCTGCATGCCGCCAGATTGGGTCTGGCGCATCCGATCTCGGGCGAGGCACTGAGCTTCACGGCGCCGTTGCCGGAAGATCTGCGGCAGGCCTGTGCACGATTGCAGATCCCGAGTGCGGAAGTGGCCCGCGGCTTTGGTTACAATGCCGATCAGTTTGAGGGATGGACCCCATGATGACGTTCCTGAGCAGGAGCGGGTCGAGACCGAGTGCATCGGTCGCATGGGAGTGAGCCTCAGCCCTCGGAGGGCTCGGCACAGCGGCCGGTCTCCGGGCCATCGTTCCAGATGTGAGTGTGGCGTCTGAAGACGCATGACCCCGCCCGGCGGGCGCAGGCGCAGGCCGGCGACCGTGGCGGAGGAGGGCCGGCACCCGGACGGTGGGTTCGGGTGGCCGGGTGAGTGGCCTGTGGCAGGTCCGTTGAACCAACATCGTGAATGAATACAAGGGATGCCCGGCGCGTCCTTGAAGCGGCCCTGATGTGCTCGCACGAGCCTTTGTCGGTGCGCACCCTCAAGTCCCTGTTCGACGGGGCGGTGGGCATCGACACCGTGCGGACGCTGCTGGACGAATTGGTGCGCGACTGCGATGGGCGCGGCGTGGAGCTGGTGTGCGTGGCTTCGGGTTGGCGCTATCAGAGTCGCCCGGAGTTGCGCGTGTATCTGGATCGGCTGCATCCGGAAAAACCGCCCAAGTATTCGCGCGCCACACTGGAAACCTTGGCCATCGTGGCCCACCGGCAGCCGGTGACACGGGGCGACATTGAAGACATCCGCGGCGTGACGGTCAGCACCCAAATCGTCAAGCAGCTGGAAGAACGGGGCTGGATCGATGTGATCGGGCACCGCGACGCCCCTGGGCGTCCGGCGCTGTACGCGACGACCCGCCGCTTTTTGGACGATCTGGGGCTCAAGTCGCTGAACGAGCTCCCGCCCTTGGAACAACTGATCCACACCGAGACCGATCCGCAGGATTCGGGCGTGGAAATGCCTCGGCAGGCTTCGCTGCTGGACGAGGCGCCCCCCGAATCTGCGGATGACCTCGCCCCGACCGTGGGCGACCTGGACGAATCGAAACCATGAACGAATCCGATGATGTAAAGCCGCCGGTTGAGGCGGCAGAGGCCGAACCGGCTCCACAGCCGCGCCGCCGCGCGCCGGCCCGCAAGAAGGCTGCAGCTGGGGAGGCTGCAGCACCGGCTGCACCTGTTGCAAGCGCCGAAGGCGCTGAAGCGGTGGCGCCGGCCAAGACCCGGGCCCGCCGCAGCAAGGCGGCAGTGGCCGCAGCCGAGAGCGGCGAGGCCGCGGCTGTGCCCGTGTCCGAAGCCGCGCCGGCACCGGCCGAGACAGCATCGGCGCCCGCGCCGCGCCGCGCACGTGCGCCTCGCAAGGCGGCCTCGGGGGCTGAGGCTGTGCCGACGGAAGCCCTTGCGCCGGTGGTATCGACACCGGAGTGTGTTCCTCCTGTGGCCGAGGAGCCCGTGGCTCCGGCGTCCGAGGCGATCGTCGCGGCGCCCATCGCTGCGGCCGAGACCGAAGAAGCCGTGCCGAGCTCGGTCGTCGATGACGACGACGAGGAGGACGATTCCACCGATGCCGGTGTGGCCTTCGTGATCGAAGAAGTGCCGGAAGTGGTGGCGCCCGATGCGGGCGAGCTTTTCGCCGAAGTGGTGGCCGGCACTTACGATGCCGAAACCGAGCCCGAGGCGGCCGAAGAGTCGGCCGAGGAATCGACCAAGCGCGTGCTGCGGCCCGAGCCCGACGCGCCCAAGCTGCAGAAGGTGCTGGCCCAGGCCGGCATCGGCTCGCGCCGCGACATGGAGCAGCTGATCGCCGACGGCCAGGTGATGGTCAACGGACAGCCTGCCAACATCGGCATGCGCATCGTGCATGGCGATCAGATCAAGATCGCCGGCAAGGTCATTAAGGTGCGCATCGCGCCACCGCCGGCCCGCGTGCTGGCGTACCACAAGCCGGTGGGTGAAGTGGTCACGCACCACGACCCCGAGGGCCGCCCGACCGTGTTCCGCCGCCTGCCGCGCCTGCAGCAGGGCCGTTGGCTGTCGGTGGGCCGTCTGGACATCAACACCGAAGGTCTGCTCCTGTTCACCAACTCCGGTGACCTGGCCAACCAATTGATGCACCCGCGCTTCGGCGTGGAGCGCGAGTACGCCGTGCGCGTGCTGGGCACCCTTGAGCTGGAGGCCAAGCAGCGTCTGCTCGACGGTGTGGACATCGAAGGCCAGAAGGCTGCGTTCCGTGCCATCGAGGATGGCGGTGGCGAAGGCATCAACCACTGGTACCGCGTCGTCATCACCGAAGGCCGCAACCGCGAGGTGCGCAA
>CAYRBG010000118.1:0-8899 GCA_964422355.1 uncultured Sphaerotilus sp.
TATCACTGCAATATTATCCCGACCGCCGGCTTGGTTGGCGGCATCGATGAGAGCCTCGGAGGCCGTGCTGATCTCTGGATGGGCCGAGAGAATTTCAGCGATCTGTTGGTCGTCCACCATGTCCGACAGGCCGTCCGAGCACAGCAGGATCCAGTCGCCAGGCATCAGCGGGTGCACGTGGGTCTCCAGCAGCACCACGTCCTCGACGCCGACGGCTCGGGTCACGAGGTTCTTGTGCACGCTGTAGAGGGCCTGCTGAGGGGTGATCAGGCCGGCATCGATCTGTTCCTGCAGCAGCGAGTGGTCGCGGGTGAGCTGCACGAGCTGACCGGCGCGCCAGCGGTAGCCTCGCGAATCGCCCACATGGCCGAGCAGCAGTTGCGAGCCGCGGAACACGCCCACGACCAGCGTGGTGCCCATGCCGGCGTACTGAGGATGGATGTTGGCGGCGTTGAATACGGCCCGGTTGGCGTTGTCCACGCACAGATCAAGGGCACGGCGCACGGCCAGATCGGTGGTGTCGGGGTCGGCCTCGCGCAGCCAGGGGCCGAGTTCGGAAACGATGTACTGCGTCACCATGCCGCTGGCGACTTCGCCAGCGTTGTAGCCGCCCATGCCGTCGGCCAGGACGGCCAGACCGGCTGCTTCGTCCAGGGCCACCGCGTCCTCGTTGTTGGACCGCGCCTGACCACAGTCGGTGGTGGCGTGGAAGGCGTATTGCGGAGGCCGGGGTGCGGGTCGGTTCATGGTCAGGCTGGAAATTCTGCCGTGACGCGGGGCTGCGGTTTGTGTCCAGGTGTAGGTTCAGGCTCGCTGGGCGAGACTTCCTCCACCGATCGGCCAGGAATCAGACGTAGGAGGCCCGCCTCGGCAGCCGTGCGAGGACGATCTCCAGGTCTTCGGCGACGTCTTTGGCCTGGCGGTATCGCAGTTCGGGGCGCTTTTCCAGCAGCAGCGTGACCACGTCGCACAGTACGTCGGGCAGTTCCGCCCGATGGGTCCGCGGATCCGGCGCCGGGTGATGCGTGACGGCATGGATCAGTTCCGGCATGGTCGAGCCGTGCAGCGGCACTTCTCCGGTGAGCAGTTGGTACAGCGTCGCGCCCAAGGCGTAGAGGTCACACCGACCGTCGGCGGGGCGACCGAGCAGTTGTTCGGGGGCCATGTACAGCGGTGAGCCCAGCACCAGACCGGTCCGGGTGCGTGCGCTGTTGAGAACCCGCGCGATACCGAAGTCCATCACCTTGACGGTGAACGGGTCGCGGTCATACATGATGTTCGAGGGCTTGATGTCGCGGTGGACGACACCCTTGAGGTGGGCATGGGCCAGGGCCCCGGCCACCCGGATGCCGATGCGCACCACCTCGGCCACGGGCAGCAGGGAGTCACGCTGCGTGTGGGTGGAGAGCTCCCTGCCGTGCACCACTTCCATGGCGAGGTAGGTCACGCCTTGGTCTTCACCCGAAGACAGCACCCGGATGATGTCCGGATGCGTCAGGCTTTGTGCGGCCTCGGCCTCCCGATGGAAGCGCGTGCGGGCCTCGTGCAGTGCATAGCCGTCGAACTCGTGGTTCAGGTCCAGGGTTTTGATGGCCAGCCGCTCCGGGGACGAGGCGTGCTCGGCCAGGAAGACCCGGCCCATGGATCCGCGGCCCAGCTCGCGAAGGAGCCGGTATTGGCGCAAGTGTGGCCAGGGCTGGTGGCGGGCCTGGGCTTCAGGTTCCGCAGGGCCGTCCAGCAGCCCCGGCAGTGTGAGGTCCAGCAGGGTCAGGGGGCGCGTGACGTCCATGGCGTGGGCTCCCTGTCCTGAGTGAATGCCGGGCTTCAGGCCCGGGTGTCTTCGGCGGAGGCCGGTTGGCGACGGGCTGCGACCGAACCGACCATCCACACCAACAGCGCGCCGAAGATGCCGGCACCGTACTTGAACAGGTTGGTCGATGACATGCCGGCGCCGTTGCTCAGTCCGGCGAGGTGGGGCTCGACCAGCGGATCGCTGATGGCCATGGTGCCTGCGATCCAGCCCAGCAGCATGGCGCCCAGCGTGATGACGATCGGAAAGCGGTCCATCAGCTTGATCACGAACTGGCTGCCCCAGACGATGATCGGGATGCTGACCAGCAGGCCGAAGATGACCAGCGGCATCTGGTGGTCTCCACCCGCCGCCTCTGCCGAGCCGGCGATGGCGATGACGTTGTCCAGGCTCATGACAAAGTCGGCCACGATCACCGTCTTGACTGCGGCCCACAGCTTGTCGCTGGCGTGCACTTCGTGGCCGCCTTCGTCTTCGGGCATCAGCAGCTTGACGCCGATCCAAAGCAGAAGCGCTGCGCCGACCAGCTTCAGTGCCGGCAGCTTGAGCAGCGTCAGGGCGAAGAAGATCAGAACGACACGCAGCGCAATGGCGCCAGCCGTGCCCCACAAGATGCCGGCCTTGCGCTGCGCCGGATCGAGCTTGCGGCAGGCCAGGGCGATCACCACGGCGTTGTCCCCGCCCAGCAGGATGTCGATCATGATGATCTGTCCCACGGCGAGCAAAAAGTCGGCAGTCAGAAATGAAGTCATGCGTGTTTCAACCGTTTTGATGGACCCGAGCTGCAACCCCGGTTCCAAGAAGCGGTACATTGTGCGGCCTTGCGGCGTCACTGGCCGCAGTCCTTCATACCCTCACTGCAGGAGAATCCATCCATGGCTACTGCCAAGAAGGCCGCCGCCAAGACCGAAGCCGGTGCCGCCAAGCGTGCACCCAGCGCTGCGTTCATGAAGCCCATGACTCCTTCGGCCGCCCTGGCTGCCGTCATCGGCGCGGCTCCGGCCCCCCGGACCGAAGTCACCAAGAAGGTCTGGGACTACATCAAGCAGCACAATCTGCAGGACCCCGCCAACAAGCGCATGATCAACGCGGACGCCAAGCTCAAGGTCATCTTCAAGAAGGACCAAGTCTCGATGTTCGAGATGACCAAGCTGATCAGCGACCAACTGTCGTGATCTTCTCCGGCACCTCGGTGTCGGGAGCGCAAGAAAAAGCCCGGCAACGCCGGGCTTTTTTGTTTCCGGAGTGTGTGTTCAGAGCCCTAGGGCCTCGTTCACACCCAGGTGCACGTTCATGGACTGCACAGCCGCGCCGCTGGCCCCCTTGCCCAGGTTGTCCAGACGGGCCATCAGCAGCACCTGCTCGCCGCGGGCGAACACGAACAGGTCCACCCGGTTGGTGTCGTTGCAGGCCTGGACGTCGAAGAAGCCGTCTTCCAGCGTCGGGCCGTCGTTGAGCGGCATGACGCGCACGAAGGGCTCGCCCTCGTAGTGGGCCTGCAGTGCGGCATGGATGCGTGTGGCATCGACACCGGACGGCAGTTGCAGGCGGTGCAGCGGCACGCTCACCGTCAGGCCCTTGTAGAACGGACCCACGATGGGCATGAACACCGGAGCGATCTTCAAGCCGGTGTGGGCCATCATCTCGGGCAGGTGCTTGTGCGACAGGCCCAGTGCGTAGGGGCGCGGAGACATCAGCTTGTCGTCGCCACCGGCTTCGTACTGCTCGATCATCTTCTTGCCGCCGCCGGAGTAGCCCGTCAGCGAAGTGGCCGCCACACCCAACTCGGCCGGCACCAGGCCGGCGTCGACCAGGGGGCGCAGGGCCAGGATGAAGGCGCTGGCGTGGCAGCCCGGGTTGGCAATGCGCTTGCTGGTGCGCAGCGCTTCGCGCTGGCCCTTGCACAGCTCGGGCAGGCCGAAAGTCCAGCCCGGTACCGTGCGGTGGGCGGTGCTGGCATCAATCAGGCAGGTGTTGGGGTTGGTGATCAGCGATGCGGCTTCGACGGCTGCGGCATCCGGCAGGCAGAGGAAGGCGACGTCGGCCGCGTTGAGCAGGCGGGCGCGTTCGGCCGGGTCTTTGCGGAGCTCCGGATCGATGCGCAGCACTTCGACGTCCGACCGACCGGCCAGGTACTCGTGAATGCGCAGTCCGGTGGTGCCTTCCTGGCCGTCGACAAACACAGCATGTTTCATGGGGAGCCTTGCGCCTGCGCGCGTGAATTTCAAGGTAATGCGAAAGAATACGGCATGCACAAGTCACCCGATGCCCTTTCGCAGGCGAAAACCCCTGACGTCTCTGATGCCAAGGCGCAGAGTGGGCGGCCGGTTCTCGATCCGGCCGATGTCCTGATCCTTCCCGGCTGGCAGGGGTCCGGGCCCGGGCATTGGCAAAGCCGCTGGGAGGTCCGACACGGCTACACCCGGGTTGAACAGGACGACTGGCAATGGCCCCGTCGCGGCGATTGGATGGCACGTCTGGACGAGGTGCTCTTGCGCCGCACAGGCCAACCGGCCGCGGTGCTTGTCGCCCACAGCCTGGGGTGTCAGCTCGTGGCGGCCTGGGCTGAGCACAGCCGCCTGACCGACCGGGTGCGGGCGGCCCTGCTGGTGGCGCCGCCGGACACCGAGCGCGAAGACATGCCGCCCCAGATCCACAACTGGCGTCCCATGCGCCGGTCGCGTCTGCCGTTTCCGTCGTGGGTGGTGTGGTCGGAGGACGACGCATTCTGCGCGCCCGATCGCGGGCTCGGGCTGGCGCAGGATTGGGGGGCTTTGACTGTGGGTGCCGGACGCATCGGGCACATCAACGCCGAATCCGGTCTGGGCGACTGGGACGCGGGGCACCGCCAGTTGCTCGCACTCGCCGCGGGATCGCCGACAATCCCGCCATGGTGACGAAGAAGCACAAAGGTCTGGGTCGCGGGCTCGAAGCCCTGCTGGGGCCCCAACTCGCGGCCACGCCTGCCGAGGGAGACGCCGGCCTCGTGCCCAGCGTGATCAAACTCGCCCAGCTTCAGCCCGGCAAGTACCAGCCGCGCACGCGCATGGACGAGGGTTCGCTGTTCGAACTGGCGGAGAGCATCAAGGCCCACGGCGTGATGCAGCCCGTTCTGGTGCGTCCGGTGCCGCCGCGCGACGGCCTGCCGATGTACGAGATCATCGCCGGCGAGCGCCGAACCCGTGCGGCCAAGCTCGCCGGGCTGGAGGATGTCCCCGTTTTGGTGCGTGAAGTGCCCGATCAGGCTGCCGCCGCGATGGCGCTGATCGAAAACATCCAGCGCGAAGACCTCAATCCGCTCGAAGAGGCCCAGGGCGTGCAGCGCCTGATTGCCGAATTCGGTCTGACCCACGAGGAAGCGGCGCAGGCCATCGGCCGCTCGCGCAGTGCCACGAGCAACCTGTTGCGCCTGCTGAACCTGGCCGATCCGGTGCAGCAGCTCCTGATGGCCGGAGACCTCGACATGGGGCACGCCCGAGCACTGCTGGCGCTCGAAAAGGTGCATCAGATCACGTCGGCGCACGAGATTGTTGCCAGGCAACTCTCGGTGCGCGAGGCTGAAAAGCTCGTGACCCGCCAGGCCTCGGCCG
The DNA here is from genome assembly GCA_964422355.1 of uncultured Sphaerotilus sp. Taxonomy (GTDB): domain Bacteria; phylum Pseudomonadota; class Gammaproteobacteria; order Burkholderiales; family Burkholderiaceae_C; genus Sphaerotilus. The sequence goes on from CAYRBG010000118.1 coordinate 5,401, forward strand.
GTGCCGGTACCTCGTCCACCCCGCGCGCCAAGCCGGCCAAGTCCCGCGATCTGCAGCGCCTGGAAGAGCAGCTTGCCGATGCCCTGACCGCTCCCGTGGAGATCCGCGTCAAGAAGCGCACGAAGCGGGGTGAACAGGGGGAGATCTCCATCGGTTTTGCGTCCTTGGATGAACTCAATGGCCTCCTGGAGAAGCTCGGTCTGACCGAACCCGAGTGACGTGAGTGCCCTTCTGTGGCGAGCCTGCCCGATCCCTTGAAGCCCCTCGCGAGGGGCTTTTTCATTGCTGTGTGATTCGGGGTCTGCACTGGGCGGAATTCACGGAAATGCGGTGGTCTGAGGTCCACCGGGCATGTGCCTTGCAAAGCTTTGAGCAAGTCAAAAGCGTTCGTGCAATAAGGCGTGCGAGCCCAGGGTTCTTTCTGAGAACGCCGCGCCAAACTTGAACGAAGCTGTCATCGTTGAGTCGAACAGTTGCAACCGCAGAGCGACGGAAAGCTCTGATGGAGCCTCGTCCCGCCAACCCGCCATACGGGCAAGGGACTCCATCAGATCTTCCCTGGTGCAGCGGTACTGATCCTGCCGTGGCACCGCCTGAACCCATCCAGGAGGTCTGCAATGGACGTGATCAGCAAATTCGCCGCCCGCTACGAACGCACCCGTGAAGAGGAAATGTCCCTGGAGGACTACCTCAAGGAGTGCAAGGCCAATCCGCTGGCCTACGCCACTGCCGCCGAGCGCATGCTTAAGGCCATCGGCGAGCCGCAGATGGTGGACACGCGCAACGATCCCCGCCTGTCTCGCCTGTTTGCCAACAAGGTCATCAAGATTTACCCGGCCTTCGCCGAGTTCTACGGCATGGAAGACGCCATCGAGCAGGTGGTGAGCTACTTCCGCCATGCCGCGCAGGGGCTGGAAGAAAAAAAGCAGGTGCTGTATCTGTTGGGGCCGGTCGGCGGCGGCAAGAGCTCCATCGCTGAGCGCTTGAAGCAGCTCATGCAGGAGGTGCCGTTTTATTCGATCAAGGGTTCGCCCGTGAACGAGTCGCCGCTGGGCCTGTTCGACGTGGACGAGGATGGGCCGGTGCTGGAAGCCGAGTACGGCATTCCCAAGCGCTACCTGCAGCGCATCATGTCGCCGTGGGCCGTCAAGCGCCTGGAGGAGTTCGGCGGAGACATCCGCCGCTTCAAGGTGGTCAAGCGTTACCCGAGCATCCTCAAGCAGGTCGGCATTGCCAAGACCGAGCCGGGTGATGAGAACAACCAGGACATCAGTTCGCTGGTCGGCAAGGTCGACATCCGCAAGCTGGAAACCTACGCGCAGGATGACCCGGACGCCTACAGCTTTTCCGGTGGCCTGTGCCTGGCCAACCAGGGCCTGCTGGAGTTCGTGGAAATGTTCAAGGCGCCGATCAAGGTGCTGCATCCCTTGCTGACGGCCACGCAGGAGGCCAACTTCAAGGGCACGGAAGGTTTCGGCGCGATCCCGTTCGACGGCATCGTGCTGGCCCACTCCAACGAAAGCGAGTGGAAGGCCTTCCGCAACAACAAGAACAACGAAGCGTTCCTGGACCGGATCTACATCGTCAAGGTGCCATACTGCCTGCGCGTCAGCGAGGAGGTGAAGATCTACGAGAAGCTGCTCAAGGGATCCTCTCTGGCCGGTGCCACCTGCGCGCCCGGCACGCTCAAGATGATGAGCCAGTTCGCCATCCTCACGCGCCTGAAGGAGCCGGAGAACTCGTCGCTGTTCAGCAAGATGCAGATTTACGACGGCGAGAACCTCAAGGACACCGACCCGCGCGCCAAGAGCTACCAGGAGTACCGCGACTACGCCGGCGTGGACGAAGGCATGGCCGGTATCTCGACGCGCTTTGCCTACAAGATCATCTCCAAGGTCTTCAACTTCGACAGCACGGAAGTCGCGGCAAATCCGGTGCACCTGATGTACGTGCTGGAGCAGCAGATCGAGCGTGAGCAGTTCCCCGCCGAGGTCGAACAGAAGTATGTTTCGTACATCAAGGAGTTGCTGGCGCCGCGTTATGCGGAGTTCATCGGCAAGGAGATTCAGACCGCCTACTTGGAGAGCTATTCCGAGTACGGCCAGAACATCTTCGACCGCTACGTCACCTACGCCGACTACTGGATCCAGGATCAGGAGTACCGCGACACCGACACCGGCGAGGTGTTCGACCGCGCCAGCCTGAACGCCGAGCTGGAGAAGATCGAGAAGCCGGCCGGCATCGCCAACCCGAAGGACTTCCGCAACGAGATCGTCAACTTCGTGCTGCGCGCGCGGGCCAACAACCAGGGCAAGAACCCGGTGTGGACCAGCTACGAGAAGCTGCGTGCGGTGATCGAGAAGAAGATGTTCTCGAACACGGAAGAGCTGCTGCCGGTGATCAGCTTCAACGCCAAGGCCAGCGCCGACGAGGCCAAGAAGCACGAGAACTTCGTGCAGCGCATGGTCGACAAGGGCTACACGCCCAAGCAGGTGCGCCTGCTGTGCGAGTGGTACCTGAGGGTGCGCAAGTCAAGTTGATGTTGGCCCCCAAGTTCACTGCGTTCGCTACCCCCCGAGGGGGCTCTTGCAGCGGACCGGCCAAGCCGGATCCGCGCAAGGCCTGGGACACACAGACGGGTTCATATGCTTCAACAAATCATCGATCGCCGGCTGGCAGGCAAGAACAAGTCGATCGGCAACCGTGAACGCTTCCTTCGCCGCTACAAGGAGCAGATCAAGGGGGCAGTGCGCCGTGCCATCGACGGCCGCGGCATCCGCGATCTGTCCCGCGGGGAAGACATCAAGATTCCCAAGAAGGACATCAGCGAGCCGACCTTTCACCACGGGCAGGGCGGGCAGCGCGAGATGGTGCATCCGGGCAACAAGGAATACGTCACCGGCGACCGCATCAAGCGGCCGCAGGGCGGCGGCGGTGGAGGGGGCTCGGGTCAAGGGCAGGCGAGCGATTCCGGCGAGGGAGAGGACGACTTCGTCTTCAGCCTGAGCAAGGAAGAGTTCATGCAGGTCTTTTTCGAGGATCTGGCGCTGCCGCACCTGGTTCGCACTCAGCTGGCCGAGACGCCGGAGTGGAAAACGCACCGCGCCGGCTACTCCAGCGACGGCACACCCAACAACCTGCACGTCGTGCGCTCGATGCGCGGCGCGCTGGGCCGGCGCATTGCGCTGGGCACGGACAAGCGCCGCGAGCTGGCGGCGCTGCACGAGCAGCTGGACGACCTGCTGGCTCGCCCTGCCGATGCCGAGCGCGACCGGGCCGTGGTGGAACTGCGCGAGCGCATCGAACACCTGCGCGCCCGCATTGCGGCCATTCCGTTCCTGGACCCGATCGACCTGCGCTTCCGCAACCGGGTGCGTGTGCCGGTGCCGACCAGCAAGGCGGTGATGTTCTGCCTGATGGACGTCTCGGGCTCGATGGATCAATCGCGCAAGGACCTGTCCAAGCGCTTCTTCATCCTGCTGTACCTGTTCCTGACGCG
>CAYRBG010000119.1:0-8842 GCA_964422355.1 uncultured Sphaerotilus sp.
TGGCCCATGGTCAACGGCTGAAGGCGCTGTGCGCCGAATTCGGCCACGAAGGCCTGTACCCGCTCGACAACCAGTTGCCGGAAGGCTTGAAGGGGCCCGAGGCTGCACGCTGGATCTACGAGGCCAACCTCCACCTGATCCGGCAGGCCGATGTCGTGTTGGCCAATCTCAACAACTTCCGAGGGTTCGAACCCGACTCGGGCACGGCGTTCGAGGTGGGTTATGCCACGGCGCTGGGCAAGCCGGTGTGGGGCTATCTGGATGATGATCGGCCATTGGTGAAGCAGATGGGCACCTCGGTGGATGTCAACGGGTTCACCGTCGAAGATTTTGGACTTCCGCTCAATTTGATGTTGGCCTGCTCAGCGTCATGGGGTCAGGGATCTGCGCAGGAAATCCTGAAGAAACGCAGTTCTTAGGGCACGCGTCGCCCAAAATAAAAAATACCCCACGCACACCGCGGCCTCCATCAAAAAACCCCGCAGGCGTGGGGCCAGAGGCCAATACCCCCACAGAACGAGGGTCCTGATCGACGCTCCCGTGTTGTTTTGCACTCTGCACTCACGTAAGCTCCCCTACACAAATTCGGTCAGTCAAGCAAGTCACAGTGTCTGCTGCCTTGCGGACTGTGTCCTCTGTAGAAACTAGGGTGATCTTCATGAATCGAACCGCACTCGCTATCGCAGCCGTGGCTGCCGTGCTGTCCTTCTCTGGTGCCGCTGTGGCCGCGAACTCGAGCGCCACGCTGACCGCTGACAACGAGTTCTCTTTCTACGTCGGTAACAGCACCGGCTCGAACCTGTCTGCCCAGATCGGGACCGGAGCAGATTGGCAACAGCCGTTCACCTACTCGTTCGACATGGCTGCCGGTGACTACCTGTACGTGCTGGTCCACAACACGGGTGGTCCCAACGGCTGGCAAGGGGTCTTCAACACCCCGGACGGCACCGTCCTGACCAACAACACCCAATGGCAATGGGTCACAACCGACAACCTGACACTCGTTTCCGGCGACATTCCTGCTTCCGGTTGGTCCGTCCCTCTGGTCAACAATTCGGCATCCTGGGGCGATGTCGTCGGTAACAGCGGCGCCCAGTGGATCTGGAACTGCAACTGCTCTCCCACAACGGACTACTACCTTTTCCGTACTGCAACCCCCCTGCAGTCGGCCGCCGTCCCCGAACCCGAAACCTACGCTCTGATGGCCGCGGGTCTGGGCGTGCTCGGCTTCCTGGGCAAGCGCCGCCGCAAGACGGCCTGATTCATCCTTCCGCGAGGGACTGGACCTCCGTGTCCGGTTTCCGAGTAAAAAGCCGGCAGTTGCCGGCTTTTTGCATTTGAACGTGCCGCCCCCCTTCATTTCCTGTTCGCCGGGTCCGGAGCCCGGTCTGGATGCCACGTCCGCATTCGTGACCGGTGTGCGTCAACACGCGCCGGACACCAAGGTCTTGCACACCCACATCTCCACCGTGGTGCTGGCGGGCCCCGACGCCTACAAGTTCAAGAAGCCGCTGCGCCTCGACTTCCTGGACTTCTCCACCCTCGAGGCGCGGCGGCACTTCTGCGAGGAAGAGCTGCGGCTCAATCGACGCACGGCGCCGGAGCTGTACCTGGAGGTCCGCCCTCTGTATGGCCCCCCGCAGGCGCCGCAGTTGGGCGCTCCCCTTGAGGGGTCCGCTTTGGCCAACCTCACGGGAGATCCAAACGAAGTCATCGACTGGGTCCTGCACATGCGCCGCTTCGACGAGTCGCAGACCCTGGACGACCTCGATGACCGCGGCGAACTCACGCCGGCCCTGATCGATGCGCTGGCCCGGGAACTGGCCGCCTTCCACGAACGCCTCCCGGGGCCCCCTGCTCACCAGCCCCCGCATGCGTCTCTGGCGGCTCTGGACACTGCGGCCAGCTCCCCATCAGACGCCGCGCCGCCCCCTGCGTCCCTGCCGCTGGGTCACCCGGACACAGCGCTGCATTGGGCCAAGGACAACTTCGCCACCTTGCGCAACCGGCCCGAAGCGAGCGCCCGGCAGGCCGACGTCGAACATCAGGCCGAGTGGACCCACACCCGCTTCTCCGCCCTTCGCCCCCTGATGCTCTCCCGCTGGTCCTGCGGACGGGTCCGTGAATGCCACGGCGATCTGCATCTGGGCAACTGGGTTCTGCTGCAAGGCCGCCCTGTGGCCTTTGACGCCATCGAGTTCAACGCCGAGCTGCGCTGGATCGATGTGGTGAGCGACCTGGCCTTTCCCGTCATGGACCTGTTGGCGCGGGGCAAGCCGCGCTTGGCCTGGCGGCTCGCCAACGCCTGGTTTGAGGTCACGGGAGACTTTGAAGGCGCCGCTCTGCTGTCCTGGTTCATGGTCTACCGGGCCCTGGTGCGCGCCAAAGTGGCGCTCATCCAGGCCGGCCAGGAGCAGGGCGAAGCGCGGGAAGCCTCACTGACCCGCGCGCGCAGTCACTTCGGGCTGGCCCTGACGTTGTCCCGCACGTCCAAACCGGTGCTGGTGTCCGTGTGCGGGCTGTCCGGCTCCGGCAAAAGCACCGTGGCCCAGATTGCCGCGGAGCACCTGGGCGCGCTGCGCCTGCGTTCGGACGTCGAGCGCAAGCGGCTGTATGGCCTGCGCGCCACTGACCGCCCCGGTGAGTCCCCTGCGCCATCGGCACAGGACGAGGACAAGGACGAAGGACGCTTCGTCGACCGACCGATCGTGAGTCGCGAGACGCTCTACAGCCGCGGGGCCACCCAGCGCACCTACAACCGTCTGCACACCCTGGCACGCGAGCTTCTGCGGGCCGGGGTCTCGGTGGTGATCGACGCCGCGAGCCTTCGTGCCTCCGAGCGCCGGGCCCTGCTCGACCTGGGGCGCGACGAGGGTGCCCCCACGTTGCTGCTGCACTGCGAGGCCCCGGTCGATGTGCTGCGTGCCCGCGTGACCGCACGGGAGCACCGGGGAGACGACGCCTCGGACGCCGGCCTCGCGGTGCTGGAGCGCCAACTCACGCTGGCCGAACCGCTGCAGCCGGACGAAAGAACTCAGACCGTGTGCCTCGACACCGATCTCTCGCTCGCCAATCTGGACACACAGGTCACGCGGATGCTGGACGACCGGCTGACACCCGCACCCGCCGTCACGCCGCCCGCACCGACCTGATCTCGGTCCAGTCCCCTTGAGCGGTGGGGCTCACCTCCGGCGGCCAGGCGACCTGCGTGCAGCGCACCCGCACCGGCCGGGGCCCGTCATCGGCTTCAATGACCACCCGCCCGTCACCACGGACGACGTGGCACCCTCCCGCCGACAGGAAGTGATCGTCCGCATCGCCCTCCTCGGTCAGCCAGATGCGCCCGGCCTCCACCTCGATGCGCAGGCCTCGCGCATGGTTCCAGGCGTGCACGGCGCCGGGGGGCAGCATGGTCCAGGACACCGTCTCGGCCACGGACCGGGGAGAGTGGAGCAGGGTCGTGTTCATGGCTCCCAGCGTAGAGCGACCACCCCAATGCCGACAGGCACAAGAACGGACCAACCTGGGCCGAACAGCGACATCCCCGCATCACCTGTGCCGGTCGAGCTCACCGGCATCTGTACTGGTCAATGCAGTGACAGACCATACAGAATGGATCCATGCTCGACACCGCCGCTCCCGCCTCCACCGGGTCCGCCGCTCCGGCTCCCGACGCCACGCTTTATCTGCAGATCGCGGAACACATTGCGCGCTCGATCCGCTCGGGCACGCTGAGCAAGGGCGAGCGCATTCCGTCGGTGCGCGAGCTGGCGCGGCAACAGGGCGTGTCGCACTCGACCGTCGTGCAGGCCTACCGGTCGCTGGAAGACGCGCGGCTGGTGGAAGCCCGGCCGCGCTCGGGCTATTTCGTCGCCAGCCGGCCCGTGAAACTGCCCGAGCCCGAGGCCACAGTGCCGCCGTCACGTTCGCTGCCGGTGGACGTGAGCTCGCTGGGCGCGCAGGTGATGCAGCTCGCGGTGGATCCGGCCTTCATCTCCTTCGGTGCCGCCTGCCCGAGCGGCGAGCTGTTTTCCGAGGACCGCGTGCGCCGTGCCGTGAGCCGCGCCGCGCAACGCCACCGCGCCTCGCTGACGCGCTACCCCATCGGCCCCGGCAACGAGACGCTGCGCCGCGCCATCGCCCGTCACTGCATCGCCCTGGGCTGCCAGCTCGACCCGCGCGACCTCGTCGTCACCAACGGCTGCCTGGAAGCCATCAGCCTGTGTCTGCGTGCGGTGACCCAGCCGGGCGACGTGGTGGCACTGGAATCGCCGTCGTACTTCGGCTTTCTGGAGATCCTGGAAAGCATGCACCTGCGCGCGCTGGAGATCCCCACGCATCCGCGCACGGGCCTGTCGCTCGACGCCCTGCAACTGGCCTTTGACACCCAGCCCATCAAGGCCGTGCTGGCGGTGCCCACGCTGTCCAACCCGCTGGGCTCGTGCATGCCGGCGGCCGAGCGCAAGCGGCTGGCGCAGATGGTGGCGCGCCACAACGTCCCGCTGATCGAGGACGTGCTCTACAACGACCTGGCCGAACAGGACGACAAGCGCCGCGCCGTGAAGGCCTACGACACCACCGGCCACGTGATGATGTGCGGCTCGTTTTCCAAGACCGTGGCGCCGGGCATCCGCCTGGGCTGGGTCGAGGCCGGACGCTGGGGCGCGCAGGTGCGGCGCCTGAAGGCCGTGCATGCCGGCGCCCACACCGAGTTGCTGGAGCTGGCCATGGCCGACCTGCTCACCCAGCCCGGTCACGAGTCCCAATACCGCCAGCTGCGCAGCACTGTCGCCGCCCGCGTCGACCAGGCGCGCGACCTCATCGCCGAGCATTTCCCCAAGGGCACCCGCGTCACCGACCCGGCCGGCGGCTTCATCCTGTGGGTGGAATTGCCCGAGACGATCGACTCGATGCACCTGTTCCAGGCCTGCCTGGCCGAGAAGATCTGCTTTGCGCCCGGCACCATGTTCAGCGCGACGGACCGCTATCGGCACTGCATCCGCCTGGGCGTGGGCGGCCAGTGGGACCGTGCGCAGCGGGACGCGCTGGCACGCATCGGCGCACTCGCGTCCCTGTTGCAAAAGGCCGCGCGCCCACCCCGCTCCGAGGCCCGGTGAAGCCAGGGGCTTCCGTGCCGGCGATCGGGGTGCCCGGACGATAATCGGCACCCCGCCCGTCGGCGGACGTCCCCCGGCACGGGCAAGCCGGTCCGGATCCCCCTCCCGCGCTGCACCATGAGTTCCAACCTCTTTCTTCTCCCCGGCTGGTGCCTCGGCCGCGGCCCGTGGCAACCCACGGTCGATGCCCTGGGCGGGCAGATCCTCGACCTCCCCGGGCACGGCGACACCCCATTGATCGACGACTTCCTGCTCGCCGCCGACGCCTTGGCCGAGCACCTGCCGACCGGTGCCCACCTGTGCGGCTGGTCGCTGGGCGCCATGCTGGCCGTGGCCATCGCCGCCCGTCATCCGGACCGCGTCGGCAAGCTGGCGCTGGTCGCCGGCACGGCCTCCTTCGTGCAGCGCGACGGATGGCCGAACGCCATGGATCCGACCACGCTGGCCAGCTTCACCGACAGCGCCGCGGCCGACATCGAGGCCCTGCTGCCGCGCTTTGTCGGCAACTTCAACCGGGGCGACGCGGCCGGCAAGGCGCTGAACCGCGAGCTGCTGGATTTGGCCGACCCACGCCCCGGCAGCGCCACCCTGGTCACCGGCCTGCACTGGCTGCGCGACGTGGACCTGCGCCCCATCGCCCCCCAGGTCCAGGCGCCCACGCTGCTGTTGCACGGCTCGGTGGATCCGCTCATGCCCCTGCCTGCCGCGCAGGCCTTGGCCGACCTCATCCCCGGCGCTCGACTGCACACCTTCGAGGGCCGTGCGCACGCCCCGTTCCTGTCCGACCCGCTGGCGTTCCGCGATGCTCTGGCCCGTTTCCTTGCCGATGAGCCGGCCGCCTAAGTCCGAGGTCCGGCGGTCCTTCGGCAAGGCGGCGTCCAGCTACGACACCGCGGCCGAGGTACAACGCCGCATCTGCCTGCAACTGGCCGAGGGGCTGTCGCCTTTGCCGCCGCACGCGACCGTCCTTGATACCGGCTGCGGCACTGGCTTCGGACTGAGTTTGCTTCAGCAACAGCGGCCAGAAGGGGCGGAGCTGATCGGCCTGGACCTGTCCCCGGCCATGGTGGCGACGGTCGCTCCCCAATTCCACCGGATCGCGGGCGACGCCGAACAACTGCCGCTGGCCAGCGCCAGCATCGACCTGTACTGGTCCAGCCTGGCCCTGCAGTGGTGTGATCTCGAACGGGCCTTGGGTGAGTCCCACCGCGTGCTGCGTCCCGGGGGCCAACTGGCCGTGGCCACCCTGGGCCCCCGCACCTTCGAGGAACTGCGCTCCGCCTTTGCCGCCGCCGACGCCTACCCCCACACGCTGGACTTCCTAAGCCCCGAAGCGGTGCTGGCCACCGCCAAGGCCGCCGGATTCACCCAGGCCTGGATCGAGACCCGCCTGGAAGTGGCCCACCACACTGACCTGCGCTCCCTGCTGAAGTCCATCAAGGCGATCGGTGCCAACCAGGTGAGCGGCACACGCCGGACCGGCCTGATGAGCCGCAGCGCCTGGCAGCGCGCCGAGGCCGCGTACGAAGCGCTGCGCCAACCCGCCGGGTTGCCCTTGAGCTACGACGTGATCGTGCTGCGCGCTGCCACATGACCGCGACAGCGGGGCCGCTTCACGCCCCCCCTGAGGCGACCTGTCACACCCGGCACTCCACCTTGACGGTGAACTCGCGGGCCTTGGCGGCCACCTGCTGGGTGTCCAGGTGACCGGCGGCTTCGGCGCGACGCAGCGGCAGGTTCTCGGACTGCAGGAACTGATCCACCACCTCGGGCTTGATGGCGAAGTTGACGTTCTGCGCCACATCGCCGGTCACGGCCGCCAGCGCCATGGCGTTGAGCTTGGACACGACGATGCCGACCACGTTGCCGCCCCGGTCCAGCAGCGGTCCGCCGCTGTTGCCGCGCTGGATCGCCGCCGACACCTGCAGGTGCGAGGTGCTGTTGCGCAGGCCCGCCAAGGCGTTGACGATGCCGTCAGTCACGATCACGTCGGTGCTCAACAGACCGGCCAAGGGGTAGCCGGCCGCCATCACCGGCTCGCCGATCAAGGCTTGTCGTCGCCACGCCGGGTAGGGCATGGCCGGCAGATCGGCCACGTCCAGCAGGGCCAGGTCGTTCGCCGCATCGCGCTTGCGCACCGAGGCCGGCCAGCGCTGTCCCGCAGCCACCACATGGATGGTGCGGCACCTGGACACCACATGCGCGTTGGTCAAGGTCAGGCGGGGTGCGATGGCCACGCCGCTGCCGGAGCTGTCCTTCGGGGCGGGCGCCGAGGCGGCAGAGGGCGCGGCGGCAGCTGCGGGGGCAGGCAACGGCGCACCGCCCGGCACGGCCGACGCCAAGCGACCCACACACACCGCCGACCACGTCACTTCGCCCTGGGTCTGAGGCTGCACCACCGCGACCGGTCCCGGCACATTGGCACTGGACACACGCACGCTGGCCGCCTCGTCGCTGTAGGAGTCCGAGGCCACCGACTGCAGCGTGCGCTTGCTGCAGTCGGCCACCGCATAGACGATGTTCGACGCCATCGGACCCACCGGCTTTGCATAGACGCTCAGCGCGCGATACCGCACCGTCGACCCTGAGCGGACCAGTGACGCCGCATCGACAAAATGTGCGAACTCGATCCCTTCCCCCGAACTGCCCGAGCGGCGCACGAACTGGCCCAGGTGGCTCCACTGCTGCGGCTCCAGAGACTGGCGCAGGCGGGCCAGCCGGTCGGGCGCAAACTTGGCCACCTGGGTCAGGGGCGTCTGCGTGGCGGGAGGCGTGGCATTCACCGCCGGGGACGGTGACCCTCCCGCACAAGCCACCAGCAGGGACACGCTCGACACCCAGACTGCCCCGGCCACCACTCGGGTGGCCAACCCGGCTTGTCCGGATCCGAACCTGTGAGCATCGTGCAAAGGGGAGGCGTTCATGGCCGGCATCCTAGGACAAGCGGCCCCCGAACACATCTCGCCGCGCGCTCAATGCGCCAACTGACGGTCGTGCAAGCGCGACAGCCCCGCCAGCGCCGCCAGGGCACCGAGCAGGGCACAGAACATGTCGGACTGCGTGTCCCATGGGTCGCCTTGTGTGCCCAGGAATTCGTCCGCGCCCTGACCCAGCGCGAGCGCCGCCCCCCACTCGATCAGCTCATAGGTGGCACTCACGGCCAGCACGATGCACACGACCACAAAGGCCAGCATGCGACGACCCTGCACGTGCTGCCCCCGGATCAGGATCTCCCTCGCCGCCAACGCAGGCACAAAGCCCTGAAAGAAGTGCCCGATCTTGTCGTACGGATTGCGGCTCAGGTGCAGCCAGTCCTGCAACTGGAAACCCAGCGGCACGCGGGCGTAGGTGTGGGCCCCGCCCAGCATCAAGACACATGCATGCAACGCGATGAGCGCGTACAGCAGCGGCGTCAGGGGATGGCTCCTGCGCGTGGCGGCCAGCAGGGGCAGCACCACGAACACCGGCACCACCTCCATCAGCCAGGTGGCGCGGTCGTACGGCTGCCATCCGGACGCGACCAAGAGCAGCACAAGCACCGCCGTGCCGCCGAAGAACCAGCGCGCGCCCAAGGAACAAGGGGTCACAGGGACATCCATTGGAGCTCCTTCGGATCGACTGACGATTCACTGCCCATGCGCTTGGCCTGCCGGCACGGACTCGACCGACGGATGCATCACCTGCCCGATCGACACGGCGCCCGGCACGACGGACGCCATCACCGC
>CAYRBG010000120.1:0-8796 GCA_964422355.1 uncultured Sphaerotilus sp.
ATGCCTCCGGCGTTGTCGGTGATCGGGCCGTAGGCGTCCAGCGCCACGATGATGCCGGCCATGCTGAGCATGGATGTGGCGGCGATCGCGATGCCGTACAGGCCGGCCAGCCCGTAGGCGGCGACGATGGCCAGGCAGACGAAGATCACCGGCCAGGCGGTGGACTTCATGCTCACGCCCAGGCCCGCGATTACGTTGGTGCCGTGGCCGGTGGTGGAGGCCTGAGCCACGTGCTGCACCGGCTTGAACTGGGTGCCGGTGTAGTACTCGGTGATCCACACCATGGCGGCGGTCAGCAGCAGGCCGACCACGCAGGTGCCGAACAGGGCCATCGCGGAGACGGTGCCGCCGGCGGCCAATTCAAGTCCTTGCGGGAACAGCGCCACGGTCACACCGTAGAAGGCGACCAGCGAGATCACGCCGGAGACGATCAGGCCCTTGTAGAGCGCAGGCATCACGTTCTTCATCCCGGGCGTCGCCTTGACGAAGCCGCAGCCGATGATGGAGGCAATGATCGACACGCCGCCCAGCAGCAGCGGGTAGACCGCCGCTGCCATGCTGCCGGCGGCAGTGACCATCAGCGCGCCCAGGGCCATGGTGGCGATCAGGGTCACGGCGTAGGTCTCGAACAGGTCGGCGGCCATGCCGGCGCAGTCGCCCACGTTGTCGCCCACGTTGTCGGCGATCACGGCGGGGTTGCGCGGGTCATCTTCGGGAATGCCGGCTTCGACCTTGCCCACCAGGTCGGCGCCCACGTCCGCTCCCTTGGTGAAGATGCCGCCGCCCAGACGCGCGAAGATGGAGATCAGGCTGGAGCCGAAGGCCAGACCCAGCAAAGGCTTGAGCGTGGCCGAGTCGGCGTGCGTGCCGCCGCTCAGGTACCAGAAGAACAGGCCCACGCCCAGCAGGCCCAGGCCCACCACCAGCATGCCGGTGATGGCTCCGCCCTTGAAGGCCACGTCCAGCGCCGGGCCGATGCCCTTGGTGGCCGCCTGCGTGGTGCGCACGTTGGCACGCACCGAGACGTTCATGCCGATGAAGCCGCAAGCGCCCGAGAGCACCGCGCCAAGCACGAAACCGACCGCGGTCGACGTGCCGAGGAAGACGAGGATGAGCACCGCCAGCACGACGCCGACGATGCCGATGGTCTTGTATTGACGGGCCAGGTAGGCCGCGGCCCCCTGCTGGATCGCTGCAGCGATCTCCTGCATGCGGGCGTTGCCGGCATCTTGCCGCAGGATCCAGCTTCGCGAGACGAAGCCGTACACCACGGCGGCCAGGCCGCAGAGCAGCGCCAACATCAGCGCCGATTGGGTTGACATGAGTGATCTCCTTCCTCGGGACAAACCTTTGGGATCGGAAGCGTCTCACCCGCCCTCCGCGCAGCGAGACGGTTACGGTCAAGTGCGGTGCATGCTATCGGAAGCCCCAGCGGATCGGCCAACTATTTTTAGGCGTCCAAGGTGTGAGTCGTTTGGCGGCTTGATCTGCCTCAGGGCAGGGGGGGAGACCTGTTGATGGGGGGATGCTGTCCTAAAATCGCGGCAATTCGTCAGACGGCGCTCCGCCGTTTTTGTTGTTTGTTCTTCCCGCCAGAAGGTCTGCATGAGCCTGCACAACGTCACCCCCGGTTCCAAGTGCCCCGATGAGTTCAACGTGATCATCGAGATCCCGATGAACGCCGATCCGATCAAGTACGAGGTCGACAAGGAGTCCGGCGCCCTGTTCGTGGATCGCTTCATGACCACGGCCATGCACTACCCCTGCAACTACGGCTACATCCCCCAGACCCTGTCGGACGACGGCGATCCGGTGGACGTGCTGGTCGTGACCCCGTACCCGCTGACCCCGGGCGTGGTCATCACCTGCCGTGCCGTCGGCCTGCTGAAGATGGAAGACGAAGCCGGTGGCGACGCCAAGCTGCTGGCCGTGCCCATCGAGAAGATCCTGCCGATGTACCAGAACTGGAAGGCGCCCGAGAACGTCAACCCGATGCGCCTGAACGCCATCCAGCACTTCTTCGAGCACTACAAGGACCTGGAAAAGGGCAAGTGGGTCAAGGTCACGGGCTGGGAAGGCCCCGAAGCCGCCAAGCAGGAGATCCTCTCCGGCGTGGCCAACTACGAAAAGTCCAAGGCGTAAGCCTGCAGCCCGCATCTGCCGTCAGCGCCGATGCGGCAAGCCAAAGGCCCCTGCGGGGGCCTTTGTCGTTTTCGGCGATCATGGGTCGGCGACTCGCCTAGACTCGCCCCATGCAATGGGATCAGGAACTTGTCCACAGCGCATGGTGGCTGGCCAAGGCCTATGCCATCACGCTGGTGGCGTTTGGAATGGTCATGACCGCACTGGTGCGTGGCACGGTGTGGGGGCGGCAGTTCTGGTCGGTGAGCGGGGCCTACTTCTCGCCCCGGCGCAGCGTCCGGCCTTTGTTGGGTGTGGCGCTGATGCTGTTGTTCGTGCTCTTCGGGGTACGGATGAACGTGCTGTTCTCGTTCTGGTATCAGGGTTTCTACAACGCCTTGCAGGCGTTGGATGCGGCCGCCTTCTGGCGCTTCATGGGCCTGTTCGGGGTGCTGGCGTCGGTGCATGTGGCCCGGGCGCTGGTCAACGCCTACATCCGTGGCGCCTTTTCGATCCACTGGCGAGAGTGGCTGAACACGCGCACGACCGACGAGTGGCTCAACGGCCAAGCCTACTATCTGGGCCGCTGGGTGCAGCCCGAGGTCGACAACCCGGAGCAGCGCATTCAGCAGGACGTGGCGGCGCTGACCACGCAGACCCTGGCGTTGGCACTGGGTCTGGTCGCTGCCGTGGTGTCGATGTTCGAGTTCACCGGCATCCTTTGGAACCTGTCGGCACCGATGGCGGTGGGGGATCTGGTCATCCCGCGGGCCATGGTCTTCTTGGTCTATGCCTACGTGCTGCTGGCCACCGTGTTTGCGGTGTGGATCGGCCGACCGCTGATCCGGCTGAACTTCCTGGCCGAGCAACTGGGGGCCAACTACCGTTATCTGCTGATGCGTCTGCGGGAGTACGGCGAGAGTGTGGCGCTGTACCGCGGCGAGGCGGTCGAGAAGCGCGGCCTGCGCAGCGGCTTTGCGGCGGTGATCGACAACGCCTGGGCCACCTTGTGGCGCTCGCTCAAGTTCGACGGCTACAACCTGGGCATCAGTCAGTTGGCGGTGGTGTTTCCGTACCTGATTCAGGCGCCGCGCCTGTTTGCACGCGAGATCAAGCTCGGCGACGTGATGCAGACCGGCGAAGCCTTCGGGCAGGTGCAGGACGCGCTTTCGTTCTTTCGCTCGTCGTACGACTCGTTTGCCGGCTATCGGGCAGTGCTGGAGCGTTTGTCCGGGTTCGAGGCCAACGTGCGGGGCACCGAGGCCCTGGCGCTGCCGTCACTGACGGCTCGGCCGGACGCGCTGGTGTTGGAGGGTTTGACCGTCCGGCGGCCTGATGGACAGGTGCTGACACAGGATCTGAGCCTGACCCTGCGCCCCGGGCAAGCCTTGCTGATCCGCGGTCCGTCGGGTTCAGGCAAAACCACGTTGCTGCGCACCTTGGCGGGTCTGTGGCCCTTCTCCAGTGGTCGGGCCGAGCGGCCTGCCGACGGCGAAAGCCTGTTCCTGTCGCAGAAGCCCTATCTGCCATTGGGCTCGCTGCGGTCCGCATTGGCGTACCCGACGGCAAAGGGGCTGTCGGATGACGAGGCGGGCACGCTGCTGGACCGGGTTCAGCTCGGCCATCTGCGCGATCAGCTGGACGTGGAGCGCGATTGGTCGCAGGTGCTGTCACCGGGTGAGCAGCAGCGCTTGGCCTTCGGGCGGGTGCTGGCCAACCGACCCAGGCTGGTGTTCCTGGACGAGGCCACCTCGGCCACCGACACCGGGCTGGAGCACAGCCTGTACCAGCTGCTGCGCCGAGAGCTGCCCCAGGCCATGGTCGTCAGCGTGGGCCACCGCGAGACACTGCAGGCCTTTCACGATCAGGTGCTGGACGTGATGCGCGGAGGCGACTGGCAACTGAAGGCGCGCGCCGGGGAGGGCTGATGTCGGATCCGTCCCTGCCGCCGTCCCTGCAGCCGTCCCTGCACGAGCAGCTTCGGCAGCGCGTGCCCACGCTGTCCGTGACGCCGTTCCTGATCGCTGCGAACGTGCTGGTGTTTCTGGCCATGCTTCGCAGCGGGGCTGCCCTGTGGCACTCGCCCAATGGCGTGCAGTTGGCGTGGGGGGCCAACTTTGGGCCGGCCACGCAGGATGGGGAGTGGTGGCGCTTGGCCAGTGCCATGTTCCTGCACTTCGGCGTGCTGCATCTGGCCATGAACATGCTGGCGCTGTGGGACAGCGGGCGCTTGGTCGAGCGCATGCTGGGGCCGGGCCGTTTCGCCGTGCTTTACCTGCTTTGCGGCGTCAGCGGCAACCTGTTGTCGCTGGTCGCCCACCAGGGCAAGGCGGTGTCCGGAGGGGCCTCGGGGGCGATCTTTGGTGTTTTTGGGGCCTTGATGATCGGTCTCTGGCGGGAGCGCGAGCGGCTGGACCCGCGTGAATTCCGCTGGATGTTCTGGGGGGCGGCCGCGTTCGCAGCCGTGACCATCGGTTTCGGCTTCGTGATCGACGGCATCGACAACGCCGCCCATCTCGGTGGGTTTGTCTCCGGCGCGTTGGTGGCCGTGTTTCTGGCTCCGGCTTTGCCCGTGCCGGCGGCTCCGCGGAGAGTGTTGCGATCCGTCGCTGCGTTGGTCTGGGGCGCTGCGGTGGCGGTGCTGGTCGTCCTGATTCCGCCGCCCGCCTACCGCTGGCACGACGAGCTTCAGGCGCGCGAGGAGATCAGCGAGTTCCTCAAGGAGGAGGCCGCCATCGGCCAGACCTGGCAGAGCCTGGTCCGGCAGGGGCAGTTGGGTGTCGTCTCGCCGGGCGAGCTGGCGACCCGCATCGAAGAGGACATCGGTGATCGCTACGCCGACAGCTTTGAGCAGCTGTCCAGGATGCCGATCGATCCGGCGCTGCCGTCTGCGGCGAAGCTGGAGAACCTGCGGCGCTACGCGCAATCGCGTCGGGACGCCTCGCGCTCCCTGGCCGAAACCCTGCGGCGGCGCGATGCCGAAGCCCAGGGTGGGTCTTTGTATGAGCAAGGGCGGGAGGAGCAAGGCGCCGTGGCGGCCGGTGCGCCCGCCTCCACCGCCTCAAGCCGGTGACGTTCCGCTTTGCGCGGATTCAGCGGTCGGCCGCATCGACCACGGGAGCGGGGGACGGCGCCGTGTCGCGCGCCAGACAGGCCCGGTAGCGCTGCTCGCAGCGATCGGCAAACCAGGCGCTGGTGAGCTGGCGGGTGATCTTGGGACTCTTGAGGTCGATCTGCGGCAACTGCGCCGGCTCGGCCGTCATGCCGCGCAGGGCGATCAGTGCGTAGATGCGGTTGTACGTGGGTGAGCTTTCAAACTTGAGGCTCTTTTCCAGCATCAGGTCGCGCTCGATCTGCGCAGCGCTCACCCCCAGGTCGGGCAGGCTCAGCAGGGCCTTCCAGGCCTGGCTGGGCATCTCGCGCGGAGAGACGGGGGTGCCGCCGCGGTAGTTCAGCAGATCGCCGTCGAGGGTGATGTCGTGCCGGCTCAGGCGGGCCAGCACGGCCTGGAAGGCGGCGTTGCGGCTGGAGTAGCGCCCGGCGTTGTAGTCCGCAAAACGGTAGAGCATGCGGTTGTAGGACACCGGGTAGTCCAGCAGCATGGCCGCGCCGAAGTAGACCGAGCCGCGGCGCGTGAACACCTCTTGCCGGGGTGTGCCGGCCGGGCGCCACGGATAGGTCGCCTTGCGCATCTGTTCGGTGGCGAACGCGATGCTGACCTGGGTGGCGCCGCCAGTGCGCACGGGGTTCTGACCTGCAAACACCTGCGCGCCCATCGGGATCTCGCGGATCATGTCCTCGAACAGATCCGACACCTCGCGCTCGGTCTTGAGCGTGTTGATGCGCTGCTGGTAGGTCTTGCCGTTGGGGGAGGTCTTCATCAGCGCCAGGCTGAGTGCGGCTTCGGGGATGCCGTACTTCTCGCGCTTCTTGTCCAGCTCCTTCTTGGCGATGGCCGGCAGATTGGGCACGACGGGGTCGGCCTGCCAGCCCGATTCCTGCTCGATCACCGCCGCCAGCGCGCAGACCTTGTGCGGCTGCGCCGGAATGCTCAGCGCGGCGAAGGTGGTGGCGATGTCGTCGGCCCAGCCGTTGCGCTGGGCCAGCTTGGGCGGCAGCACGCGGAGGGCGACGGCGCGGACGTCGGCGGCGCTGACCACCGGCGGAACGGCGGGCGAAGGCGGTTGAGCGGGCCGGGGTGGCGGAAGCACCGGCGTGGGGGCCGAAGGTGTCGAGGGGACCGATGCCGGTGCAGCAGGGGCCGTGGGGGTGCTGGGTGCGGAAGAAGAGGGCGGGGTGCCTGGCGCTGTCGTCGAGGTGCCCGGCAAGGGCGCGCGTGTCGGCAGGGTCGTGCAGGCCGACAGGCCCATGGCCAAGGCGGACAAGGCCCAGAGTGGGCCGGCGGCAGGACGAGGAGGCAGGGACACGGTGGGCTCCGGAAGGGGCGTCCGGCCTCAGGCCGGCAGCGCTCAGAAAACGGTGTGGGCGATTATCCCGGTGGGCCAGGGCGTCCCTGCTTCAAGACGATTTGAACGGTGTGCGGGCCTCCAGCGACTGGACATACGCGTCCATCCCCACCGCCTCGCGCTCCAGGTGCCGCGCCACCGCGTCCGCAAACTGCGGATGGCTGAGCCAGTGCGCCGAGTGGGTTTCCACCGGCATCAGGCCTCGGGCCATCTTGTGCTCACCCTGTGCGCCGCCCTCGAACCGATGCCAGCCCTCACGGATGCACCAGTCCAGCGGCTCGTGATAGCAGGCCGAGAAGTGCAGGTGGGGGATTTCTTCGGTGCAGCCCCAGTAGCGGCCGTAGGCGGTGCGGTGCTCCGGGTCGAGCGCCACCAGCGACGACGCCACCCTCTCACCCTCTCGCTGTGCCACGAACATCAGCCAGTGTTCCGGCAGGGCGCTCGCCACCTGGTCGAAGAACGACCGTGTGAGGTAAGGCGTCGAGGCGTGAGCACGGTAGGTGCGCACGTAGCAGGTGTAGAAGTGGTCCCAGTCGTCGCTGGTGATCTCGGGGCCGCGCTTGGCCTCAAAGGTGATGCCCGCTTCTCGCACGTAGCGTCGCTCCTGCTGGGCCTTCTTGCGCTTGTCGCGGGTCAGGTCGGCCAGGAAGTCGGCGAAGTCGACGTAGGGCGCTGAGCCCGGTCGGGCGACGTGGCGGTTTTGCCAGTGGAACTGGACCGTGGTGCGCATCAGCCAGCCTGCGGTCTGGGCGGCCCGGCGGTCTTCTTCGCTCAGAAACAGCAGGTGGGCAGACGACCAGCCTCGGTCTTCGACGAGCTGCCGGATGGCTTGCAGCAGCAAGGCGCGCGTGGCGTCATCGGTGGCCAGCAATCGGGTGCCGGGGACCGGCGTGAACGGCACCGCGCCCAGGAGCTTGGGGTAGTAGGCCAGTCCCGAGCGTTCGTAGGCGTTGGCCCAGGCCCAGTCGAAGACGTACTCGCCCCACGAGTGGCTTTTCACGTACAGGAGGCAGGCACCGGTCAGCCCGCCGGGGGAGTCAGGCGGCGGGTTCGGGCCGGGGGCGCGCACGGTCAGCACGAGCGGCTGCCACCCGGTGCGGGCCGTCGCGCTGCCCGACCGGTGCAAGGCCTGGAGAAAGGCGTGGCGCAGAAAAGGGGTCGGTTCGCTGCAGCGGGCGAGCAGGGCGTCCCATTCGGAGGCGTCGATGTCGACCAGGTCGTGATGGAGTTCGATCCGCAGGGCCGACCCATCGGGGGAGGCGCCGTTACCATTGCCCATCTTCTGACCTTCGTCGCTCGTCGAACCGTTGTCCATGACCGCTGAGTCTTCCCCGAAGTCCGCCGTGAAACTGGCCCTGCTGCAGATCAACCCCACGGTGGGCGACCTGACCGGCAACCGCCGACGCTTGGCCGAGGCCGCCCGCAAGGCCCAAGCCCAGGGTGCCGTGGTCGCGGTGGCGCCTGAGTTGGCCCTGTGCGGCTACCCGCCCGAGGACCTGCTGATGCGCCCGGCCTTCCTGGCCGCCTGCGACGAAACGCTGGCCGCCCTGGCTGCCGATCTGGCCGACCTCGGCGACTTCACCCTGATCGTCGGCCACCCGCAGGCTTTGCCGGTGGATGGGGATGTTCGCACGCGCTCCTGGTCGCTGCAGCGCTGCCTGAATGTGGCCTCGGTGCTCAGTGGGGGAAAGGTGCAGTCCACCTACGCCAAGCGCGAACTGCCCAACTACCAGGTCTTCGACGAGCGTCGCTACTTCGTGCCCGGCCGCGAGGTGGGGCTCAAGCCGGTGGTGTTCGAGGCCGGCGGTCGCCGCTTCGGCATCAACATCTGCGAAGACGCCTGGTTCGACGAACCGGGCGACGCGGCCAAGGCCGCGGGTGCCGAGGTGCTGCTGGTCGTCAACGCCTCGCCTTTCCACCTGGGCAAGCAGGCCGAGCGTGAGGCGCGAATGGCCGACCGTGCCCGCCGTCTGGGCATGCCCTTGCTCTACGCCCATCTGGTCGGCGGACAGGACGAGGTGGTGTTCGACGGCGCCTCGTTTGCCGTGGACGCCCGAGGCGAGGTGTGCGTGCGTGCGCCGATGTTTGTCGAGGATGTGACGCTGGTGGACTTGGCCGCCGACGGTGGGGTCTCCGGCGCGTTGGCGCCGCTGCCGTCCGACGAAGCCCAGGCCTGGGGCGCGCTGACCACCGGCGTGCGCGACTACCT
>CAYRBG010000121.1:0-8781 GCA_964422355.1 uncultured Sphaerotilus sp.
GCCATGTTCAGCCGCGAGGAGCCCCGCACCGGCACCGACGGCACCATGGCCTGGGCGGTGGACATCGACAACCCGGCCACCGGCGAAGCCTTCACGCTCACGCTCAAGGAAGTCTCGCTGCCGACGCCGGACGGGGGTCACATGACCCGCCCGTGCTCGATCGGCTTTGCGGGCAACTACCCACGTGCGCTGGACGGCCTGGCCCGCCTGCTGTCGCTGGACATGCGCGTGATCGACCCAGCCTGGATCGGCATGAAGCTGCGCAAGCTGCTCAACGTCGGCGAGCCGCTTGGCCACTTCATGGCCCCCATCCCCGGCCAGAAGCGTCAGAAGGTGTGGCCGAGCACCGTGGCCTATGTGGCCCGTCTGGTGCTGCACCGCTACGCCATGCTGGGCGTGCTCAACGAGGACGGTTTGCCCGTCACCGACATGGGCCTGATGGCGGCACCGGATGAGGCGCCAGCCAAAACCTCGGCCGCTCCGGCCGCGGCCACCGGCAAAGGCAAGGGCGCCGGCAAGGTCATGGCCGGCAAGCAGTGTCCCGAGTGCGGCAACGCCACCATGATCCACAAGGACGGGTGCGACTTCTGCACCAGTTGCGGTCATGTGGGAGCCTGCGGCTGACGCTGACCGCCTCAGCGCACAGGCACGAAACCTGCGCGCCTCTCCCGGATCACACATCATTTCGATCTGGGGAGACAGGGTGAGGATCCGGACCTCTTTCCGGCAGTTGCTGCTGCTGGCCTTCGTGCTCATTTCGGTGGCCCTGGGCGCGGTGTCGCTCAGCGGTCTTCGTGCACTGCAGGGCATGATGGCGCAGAGCCGCGAGGCCGCCGACGACGCCGTGCGGCTGAATTCGGCCGTGCAGGGCTTGGCCGAGCGCCGCACCGACATGGAACGCGCTGCACGCCAGTACCTGGTGCTGGGTGACGATGCGCTGCGCCGCCGCTTCGACACCGCCGCCAACGAGGCACAGGGCCTGATCCGGCCCCTGAGCGAGAACCGTGAGTCGGCGCCGCTGGCCATCCAGTGGATGGCCGCGCTCACCCGCATCCGCACCCAGATCGCCGATCCACGCCTGAGCGTCGACGCCCGCGACCAATCCATCGGCAGCGAATTCCGCACCCTCGACGAACTCTCCCGGACGCTGACCGCGCGCGTGCAGGACATGCTGTCGTCCCGCAGCCGGGCGCTGCAGGACGCCCTGGAGGCCCGCCGGGCCCAGCTGGCCCGACAGGTGGTGTTCACCATCGTCCTTGCGGCGCTGGCCGCCTGGGGCTTCGGCGTCTGGCTGACCCGCCCGCTTCGACGGCTCAAGCGCGCCATCGTCGAGCTGGGCCAGAACCGCCTGGACACCCCCGTGGCCATCGGGGGACCGCACGACCTGCGCACCATCGGCCAACAGCTCGAGTGGCTGCGCCTGCGACTGACCGAGCTGGATGCCGACAAGGCGCGCTTCCTGCGCCACCTGTCGCACGAGCTCAAGACCCCGCTGGCCGCCATGCGCGAAGGCGTGGCCCTGCTGCGCGAAGGGGTCGGCGGCCCTCTGAGCCCCGATCAGCGGGAAATCGCCGACATCCTGGGACAGAACACCACGGTGCTGCAGCAACAGATCGAAGATCTGCTGACCTTCAATGCCGCCGCCTTCGATGCCCGGCGGCTTCAGCGCCAGCCCACCGACCTGCGGGCCCTGGTCGAGCAGGTGGTCGACGCCCAACGCCTGCAGTGGCAGGCCCGCCAGATCCAGGTGCAGGTGAGCGGGTCCGCGCTGAACCTGCCGGTCGATCCGGTCAAGCTGGGCATGGCGCTGTCCAACCTGCTGTCCAACGCCATCCGCTTCAGCCCGTCGTCCAGCACCATCCGCTGGACCCTGGGACGGGTGGGCCACGAAGCCCAGCTGTGCGTCCAGGACGAGGGCCCCGGCATCGCCGACCCCGACCGCCAGCGCATTTTCGAACCCTTCTTCCGGGGCCGGCTCCAACCCGAGGGGCAGCCGCGGGGCAGTGGCGTCGGCCTGTCCATCGTGCAGGAGATCGTGATCGGGCACGGAGGCCGCATCGAGCTGAGGCCCTACGAGCCCGGACAGGGCGCCTGCTTCTGCATCCACCTGCCGTTGGGGCCCCGAGGACTGAATCCGCGCCCATGAACACCCTCCATGCCCCTCCACACCGGCCCTGCGGGAGGCACCGGGCCGCTGCAGATGTCCAAGCGCCCGCATGCGGTACCGGCTGGAGCGCCATCGCCGCGTCGCTGGCGCTGACCCTGCTGGCTGGCTGCGCGCAACCGCCAAGAGCACCGTTGCCGCCGGCGTCCTCGGTGCCACCCGTCGGTGCGGCATCGACCGGCATCGCCAGTCCGGGCGGTGTGCACACCGATGACGTCCGCGCGCCGTCCGCTCCCGGTGCCGCATCCGCCCCTGCGGGCTCGGCTGCTGCCCCCGTCCCCAAAGGGGGCATGCTCGTCGTGACCGACCCGGCCACGCTGTTGCCCGTCTGGAGCGAAGATCTGCGCACCCTGTCTCCCGAGGCCCTGCAACGCGAGGTCACGCGGCTGTCCCAGATCCTCGCCCTGACCGCGGCGGCGCCCACCGAGACGGTTGCAATGTCCATGCGCTTGGCGCTCGCCCTCACTCAGGGTCGAGGACCCGGCACCGATTGGCCACGCGCGCAGGGCCTGTTCGAGCAGGTGGCCCGAAGTCCGCTGCCGGAAAGCCAGCCCTGGCGCCCATGGGCCCGACTGCTGGCCGTTCGGGTACAGGAGCTGCGCCGCATGGAAGAACAGATCGACCGGCAGTCCCAGCAACTGCGCGACCAGCAGCGCCGCATCGACACGCTGAGCGACAAGCTCGAAGCCCTCAAGGCGATCGAGCGCAACCTGCCCGCCCGCCCGAAAGCGCCAGCCGCAGGGTCCTCCGGCCCATCCTCCCCCCGCACGAACGAGCGCCGCCCATGACCCACACACCGTCCATCCTGCTGGTCGACGACGACGCCGATCTGCAGCGCCTGCTGTCGATGCGGCTGAAGGCCGCGGGTTACCGCGTGACTGCGGTGTCCCACGGACAGGCGGCCCTCGATCAACTGGAGGTGGCACGTCCCCAGCTGGTCATCAGCGACGTGCAGATGCCGGGCATGGATGGGTTGGCCTTGTTCGAGGCCATACACGCAAGACACCCGGTGCTGCCGGTGATCCTGCTGACCGCACACGGCACCATTCCCGACGCGGTCGAAGCCACCTCGCGCGGCGTCTTCACCTACCTGACCAAGCCCTACGACGGCCAGAAGCTGCTGGATACCATCTCCAAAGCGCTGGCCATGAGCGCATCCTCGGCCGTACCCACGGCAGCCGCCGAAGCCCGCGAAGCTTGGAGTGCCGACATCATCAGCCGCTCGGCCGTCATGGCCGAGCTGCTGGCCGAGGCCAAGCTGGTGGCCAGCAGTGACGCATCCATCCTGATCCGTGGTGAAAGCGGCACCGGCAAGGAGCTGCTCGCTCAAGCCATCCATCGGGCCAGCCCGCGCGCCAAACACCCCTTCGTCGCCGTCAATTGCAGCGCCATCCCCGAAGCCCTGCTGGAATCCGAGCTGTTCGGCCACATGAAGGGCGCCTTCACGGGGGCGGTTGCGAACCACAAGGGCCTGTTTCAGCAGGCCGACGGCGGCACGCTCTTCCTCGACGAAATCGGCGACATGCCGCTGGCCCTGCAGGTCAAGCTGCTGCGCGTGCTGCAGGAGCGACAGGTGAGACCGGTCGGCTCGCCGTCGGCCGTCCCGGTGAATGTCCGCATCCTGTCGGCCACCCACCGCGACCTGGATGCCGCGCTGCGCTCCGGCGAGTTTCGCGAAGACCTCTACTACCGCCTCAACGTCGTCACCTTGACGCTGCCCCCTTTGAGCGAGCGCCGCGAGGACATCGCCTTGTTGGCCCCGCACTTTCTCGACCGCCTGGCCCGCAAATACGGCAAGCCAGTCAAGGGCTTTGCCCCAGAAGCACTCAGCGCACTGACCACCGCAGCCTGGCCCGGCAACGTGCGCCAACTCCACAACGTGGTCGAGCAGTTGTGCGCGCTGGCCACCACACCGCTCGTGCCGCTGGCCCTGGTGCAGCGGGCGCTGCGCGTACCGACCGTGGAAGTGCTGAGCTACGCCGATGCCCGCCAGCGCTTCGAGCGCGACTATCTGGTCAACCTGCTCAAGCTGACCGACGGCCAGGTGGCCGATGCCGCCCGGCTGGCCCAGCGCAACCGGACCGAGTTCTACCGGCTGCTGCAAAAGCATGGACTCACACCCGGGCTGTTCCGGGGCGAGCTGTCGCCGTCCGACGACTCCGCCGGCGGAGCTGTCGCTGATGAGCGACAGGACGAAAACCCATGAAAATCAACAACCTGGCGAATCGTCACCTCTTCTCAGACCTACCCCGTCGCTGATCGGCGACACCCCGACCCCAGCACCCCGCCCCGCCAGGGTCGCTTCCCGTCAGACTCACAGCCAAGTTGTTGATTTCATTGACAGCAGGAGCCCTGGCACAGGGTTTGCCCTAGAGCCTCCATCTTTGACCGATGGTCCGCCCTGGAGGCAAGTCCTGTCATGTTGACCCCGACGAACAATCCGAGCCCCGCATCCACCCCCACGGCGGTGGAAGACACCCTGCCTGGCGCCCCCCGCCTGCAGCGGGGCTCCATGGTGCCTGTGCCCTGGCTGGGCGTGGCCAACCGCCTGCGCGGCGTTCGGCCGACGACCCACGCACCCTGGCAGGCACGTGCCCAGGCGCTGGCCGACGCCCATCCCGAGGCGTGGATGCCTGTGGTGCGCGAACGGCGTCGCTGGCTGCTGTTCTGGGTGCTGCTGTCCACAGCCTTTGCAGGCATGCTGCTGTGGCAGGCCCAACCCGCCACCGAATACCCCGTGCTGCAATGGGCCCAGATGGGCCTGTTCGCCCTGCTCTTCGCCTGGATCGCCGCTGGATGCGTGACGGCCGTGATGGGCGCCTGGGTGCAATGGCGCGGCGATCGCCACATGCTGTCGGGCGCCGACGCCGGCAATGCCCCCATCCCCGACGACGCCCGCACCGCGGTCATCATGCCGATCTGCAACGAGGACGTGTCCACCGTGTTCGCCGGCCTGCGCGCCACGTGCGAGTCGATCGGCAGCACCGGCTGGGGTCAGGCCTTCGACGTCTTCGTGCTGTCGGACACCGGCCGCGCCGAGCTGCGCACGGCTGAATTGGCCGCTTGGCAGCAATTGCGCGAAGACCTGGCCGAACGCAGCGTGGACGTGCGCGTCTACTACCGCTGGCGCCAGCGCCGCACCAAGCGCAAGTCGGGCAACGTCGCCGACTTCTGCCGCCGCTGGGGCCGCGCCTACCGCTACATGGTCGTGCTCGACGCCGACAGCGTGATGAGCGGCGACACCCTGGTCCGCCTGGTCCGCCTGATGGAAAAGAACCCCCGTGCCGGCATCCTGCAGACCGCGCCGCGCGCCTGCGGCCTGGACACGCTGCACGCCCGCGCCCAGCAGTTTGCCGGCCGCGTCACGGGCCGCCTGTTCACCGCCGGCATGCAGTTCTGGCAACTGGGTGAGGCGCACTACTGGGGCCACAACGCCATCATCCGAGTGGAGCCCTTCATGACCCACTGCGCCCTGGCCGCGCTGCCGGGCACCGGCGCGCTGTCCGGCGAGATCCTGTCGCACGACTTCGTCGAAGCCGCCTTGATGCGCCGCGCCGGCTACCAGGTGTGGCTGGTGGGCGACCTGGAGGGCTCCTACGAGCAGCAACCCCCGCACCTGCTGGCCGAGCTGCAGCGCGACCGCCGCTGGTGCATGGGCAACCTGCAGAACGCCCGCCTGATCGCCGAGCCCGGCCTGAAGCCGGTGCACCGCGCCATGCTGTTCACGGGTGCCATGTCCTACGCCTCAGCGCCGCTGTGGCTGCTGTACGTGGCGCTGGGCACGCTGATCTGGGCACTGTCGGATCAAACGGTGCAGGCGTCGCGCATCCTGGCTCCGGCCGGCTCCGCCCTGTTGTGGCTCACCACCGCGCTGATGCTGATGCTGCCCCGCGTGCTGGGCGTGGTCACGGTGATGCTGCGCGGAGAAGCCGTCCAGCACGGCGGCGCACTGCGCCTGGTCGCCAGCGCAGGCCTGGAGTCCCTGCTGTCGCTGCTGCAAGCCCCGGTCCGCATGGCCGCGCACAGTGCCTTCGTGATCGGGGGCCTGACCGGCTGGACCCTGCAATGGAAATCGCCCCCGCGGGAGGCCGAAGACCTGGGCTGGGCCCAGGCCGCCCAAAGCCTGATGCCGTTCAGCCTGGCTGCTGCTGCTGCGATGGCCGCCATCTCGGCCTGGGCTCCGACCGCGCTGCCCTGGCTGCTGCCGATGGCCCTTCCGCTGCTGGTGGCCGTGCCGGTGTCGGTGTGGACCAGTCAGGAACGCCTTGGCCGCCGCATCCGTCGCGCCGGCTGGCTGGCCACCCCGGAAGAATCGGCCACGCCGCGCGTCCTGCGCCGCGCCTGGGCCCTGATGCGCGAAGCCGTGCGCTTCGAAGACTCGCTGCCCGCCGATGGCCTGTCCCGCATCGCCCGCCTGACCGAACTGGCCCAAGCTGCGGTCGGCCCTCGCCGGACCACCGTGGGCGTGCGGGGCCGCACCCGTGTGCAGCACCTCCAGAAACTCGACGCCGAGTCGCTGGACGCCCTGCTGAACGGCCCAGAGATGCTGCGCCTGCTCAGCGAGCCGCACAGCCTGCGCCTAGTGCAACTGGCCCACACCACCCGCAGTCACCGGTCCGCCTGATTTCCGGCAGCCATGCCCGAGGCACTGCCGAGTCGGTGCCTTTTCTCCGGCCCCAAGAACAAGGCCCCGATCACCCCGGCGTGAACCGGAAGGGATCGGGGCCTTGATGATTTCAGACCGGCGGGCCGCTCCCTCGGAGCCACCGGCACGGCCCAGACATCAGCGGCGCGACTCTTCAGCGCGCTTGCGCAGGTGAGCCAAGGCTTCTTCGACCTGATCGACCAGCACCAGGCACAGGTCGCCCGGCTTCAAAGCCGCCAGTGCGTGATCAATGGCGACGAACTCGCCCTGGATCTCGCTGACCTCGGTGGTGCGCGACGCACCCTTCAGGCCTTCGCGCAGCAGCGCCACGACTTCACCGTCGGCACGGCCACGCTGGCAGGCGTCCTGGTACAGCACGACGCGATCAAAAGCGGTGCCCAGGATCTGCGTCTGCTCACGGATGTCCTCGTCGCGACGGTCACCCGCCCCGCTGATGACCACGCTGCGGCGTTGACCGTCGGTGGCCGGCATTGCGTCCACCGCAGAGACCAAGGCACGCATGGCGTCCGGATTGTGGCCGTAGTCGGCGATCACGGTGGCACCACCGATGTCCATCACGTTGAAACGGCCCGGCGCGTTGTCGGCGTCGTTGACGAAGCTCGACAGGCCGCTGCGCAGCGCCTCCCAATCCAGGCCCACACCCCAGGCGGCCGCCACGGCCGCCATGACGTTTTCGACCTGGAAGCCGATCAGGCCGCCGCGGGTCAACGGCACCTCGTGCAGCGAGATGCGCTCGCGGCGCGAGCCCTCGGCCGCGACGATGGCATCGCCATCCACATAGACGCAACGCTTGCCCTGCGCCCGGTGCATGGCCATGACCGGATGGTGTGGATCACGGGCGAAAAAGATGATGTTGCCCTGCGTCTTCTGCGCCATGGCCGCCACATTGGGATCGGCGGCGTTGAGCACGGCGTAGCCTTCGGGCGCCACGTTCTGCACGATGACGCGCTTGAGCACCGCCAGGTCTTCGACCGTGGTGATGTAGTTCAGGCCCAGGTGGTCACCCGCGCCGATGTTGGTCACCACCGCGACCTGGCAGCGGTCAAAGCCCAGCCCCTCACGCAGCACGCCGCCACGCGCGGTCTCGAACACGGCCGCATCCACATCCGGGTGCAGCAGCACGTTGCGTGCACTGCGCGGGCCGGAGCAGTCACCACTGTCGATCTGGCGGCCCTCGATGTAGACACCGTCCGTGTTGGTCATGCCCACACGCAAGCCATTGGCCGTCAGCAGGTGTGCGATCAGGCGCGCGGTCGTGGTCTTGCCGTTGGTGCCGGTGACCGCGATGACAGGAATCCGTCCGTCGTCGCCGGGCGGGAACATCTGGCTGATGACCGCCTCGCCCACGTTGCGGCCCTTGCCGAACGAGGGGCTCAGGTGCATGCGCAGGCCGGGCGCGGCGTTCACCTCCACGATGCCACCCGACTGCTCCTCGAGCGGGCGGGCGATGTTTTCACACACCACGTCCACACCACAGATGTCCAGGCCCACCATCAGGGCCGCCGCGATGGCTCGCGCGGCCACCTCGGGGTGGACTTCGTCGGTCACATCGGTGGCGGTACCGCCGGTGGACAGGTTGGCGTTGTTGCGCAACACCACCCGCTGGCCCAGTGTGGGCACGCTGTGTTCGTTCAGGCCTTGTTCGGCCAGGCGGGCGCGGGCGATGTCGTCAAAGCGGATCTTGGTGAGCGAGGTGGAGTGGCCTTCGCCGCGACGCGGGTCCGCGTTCACCTGGGCCACCAGCTCTGCCACCGTGTGCTGGCCGTCACCAATCACCAGCGGCGGGTCGCGCCGGGCCGCGGCCACCAGCTTGTTGCCCACCACCAGCAGGCGGTAGTCGATGCCCGGCAGGTACTTTTCGACCATGATGTCGTCGCGGAACTGCCGCGCGGCCTCAAAGCCGGCCACCACCTGCTCGGTTTCCCGGGAAGCCGTCCCGTTGCCGATCGCG
>CAYRBG010000122.1:0-8764 GCA_964422355.1 uncultured Sphaerotilus sp.
GACACGCGGATTTTCAATCCGCTGCTCTACCAACTGAGCTACCAGGCCGTCAAGACCGCTACTATAACGCGTTTCTCGATCTTGTCCAACACTTTTGAGAACTTTTTTCTGCCGTTCAGTTGCCGCCTCGTTTGTTGCGGCTCAGATCGACGCCCAGCTGCTTGAGCTTGCGATAGAGATGGGTGCGTTCCAGACCTGTGCGCTCGGCCACGCGGGTCATGCTGCCGTTCTCCCGCGCGAGGTGAAATTCGAAGTAGGCCTTCTCGAAGGCGTCGCGGGCCTCGCGCAGTGGGCGATCGAGGCTGAAGCTCTGCTCTGGGGTGAGGGCGACGGTGTTGGAGTGACCGCGGCCCATCGTGCCGCTGCTGCCGTTCAGCCCTGCGCCATTGGCGGGTGCATAGACGTGAGACATGCCACTGGTGGCGGCCATCGTCGATCCGGCGTGCAGCGGGGGGCCGCCGTCCGCGTACACCGCTGAGCCGGCGGGTGCTCCGTAGGGCGCGTATCCCGCCCGCAGGCCAGGGCGCGGGGCCAGGGCGCCGATGGTCTCCGCGGCGCCTGGCGCGCGCGGGGCAGGCTTGGCCAGACCTTGCTCGACCGCGCGCAGCAGCTTTTGCAGGGTGATCGGCTTTTCCAGGAAGGCCATGGCGCCGTACTTGGTGGCCTCGACGGCGGTATCGATGGTGCCGTGTCCAGACATCATGATCACCGGCATCGTGAGGCCGGAGCACGAGTTCCATTCCTTGAGCAGCGTGATGCCGTCGACGTCGGGCATCCAGATGTCCAGCAGGACCAGATCGGGCTGGAACTGGTCGCGTGCGGAGCGCGCCTGGGCCGCGTTTTCGGCCAATTCGACGCTGTGGCCTTCATCGGTGAGGATTTCCTGGAGCAGGGCCCGGATGCCCATTTCGTCGTCGACAACAAGGATGTTGGCCATGGAGGGAGGTCGCTGAGCTTTGTAGGAATGGCGTGTCGGGAAAGCCGGAATTCAAACCGTTGCACCTGACGTGGCGCTTGTTGTACGTACCCAACGCGAAAATGATATAGAAACTTCGGCGCCGTTTTGCGCAGAATCAAAACTCGTGTCGCCCGATCGCTCGTTTCGGTTGCGCAGTCGGATGCGGGCGCCGTGTTCTTCGACGATTTTTCGCACCACGGCCAAGCCGAGGCCCGTGCCTTTGGACTTTGTGGTCACGTAGGGCTCGAAGGCGCGCTTGAGCACCTTGTCGGAAAAGCCGGGGCCGTTGTCGACAACGGTGAGCTTGACGACATCCGGACGGGTTTCGTTGCGCGGTCGCAGCGCGGTTCGCACCACCACTTCGGCCATGTACTGGCCGGCCACGGCATCGAGGGCGTTCTGGACGAGGTTATGGATGACTTGGCGCAGCTGGGTGGCATCGCCGGCGATGGGCGGCAGACCCGCTTCCAGCTCTGCGTGCAGAACACCGGACTCCTGCTGCACGGAGTACAGGCCCAGCACTTCGCGCACCAGGGCGTTGAGGTCCAGGGCCTGCAGCCGGGCGGCCGGCAGGCGCGCGTAGTCACGGAACTCGTTGACCAGCGTCTTCATGGACTGGACCTGATTGACGATGGTGGCCACCGAGCGGGCGAGCATCTGCTGGTCTGCCTCGCCGAGCTTGGATTCAAGCTTGAACTGCAGGCGCTCGGCCGAGAGCTGGATCGGCGTGAGCGGGTTCTTGATCTCGTGGGCGAGGCGCCGGGCCACCTCGGCCCAGGCCACACTGCGCTGGGCCGACACGACCTCGGTGATGTCGTCGAACACGATCAGCCGTTGGCCGTCGGGCAGGATGGCACCCCGCACCAGCAGGTTCAGGGTCGAGTCGGTTCCGGGCAGCGCCACTTCGAGCGTGTCCTGCCAATGGGCATCGGGACCGCTTTCGAGGTCTTCCTGCGCGGCCTGGAATCGTTGGTCGACGGCGAGGGCCAGGTCGGCCAGATTGGGCACGGCGGCCAGCGGAAAGCCCTGGTAGGCCAGCAGCGGCACCCGCAGGATGCGCGTGGCGCCGGGGTTGACGACGTCCAGCCGGTCTTCGGTGTTGAAGACGATGACGCCTGCGCTGAGGTTGTCCAGGATGGTCTGCAGGTGGGCCTTGGCGCTTTCCACATCGACGAGGCTGCGCTGCACCAGCGAACGGGCGTCGGCCAGTTGTTGCGTCATGACGGCGAAGGAGCGGGTCAGGCCACCCAGTTCGTCGCGTGAATGAAAGATGGCCGTCGGTCGCAGGTCGCCGCGGGCCACCTGCCGCACGCCTTCGGCCAGCACGAGCAGCGGGCGCGCGAGCTGGTGGCCCAGCGCGGCTGCGATCAACAGGGCACTGAACACGCCCAGGATGAGGGCCAGGGTCAGCGTGCCGATGTACATCTTGCGCAGGCCCTGGCGGCCCAGCGCCCGCTGCTGGTATTCGCTGTAGGCCGATTGCACCCGCAGCGCATTGGCCGCGAGCTGGGGCGGCACCTGCTGAGTGACCTGCAGAAAGCGGTCCTGCTCACCGAAGCTGTAGGACGAGGTCGGGATCCAGGCCAGCGCCCGGACGGAGGCGTTGGGGGCGGCGTGGGTGGTCTGGGACGCGTCTTCGTCCAGCCCTTCGAGCGCCGAGGCCACGCGGGCCTGGCGGGCCTGACGCAGCAGCGTCGCACTGGGGCGATCGGGGAGCAGGGCCTTGCCGACCGAGCCGCCGGCCGACGACAGCACATGCCCCGAAGAGGACAGGACGGCCACGCTCTGCGCCGACAACTGCTCGCGCAGCCGTTCCAGCGCGATGACGTTGAGCCGCTCGCCGCTGTCGCCAGCGCGTTCTGCCGCCACGCGGGTCTTGCTGGCCAGATCGCGCACCAGCGCCTGCAGGGTGTCCCGGCCCAGGTTCAGGCCGGCTTCGAGCGCGCCCTCGACCTGGACGTCGAACCAGCTCTCGATGCTGCGCGAGACGAACTGGTACGACACGCCGTAGATCAGCGCCCCAGGCAGCACGCCGACGAAGGCAAAGGTGGCGGCCAGTTTGAGCAGCAGCCGGCTGCCGAACTTGCCGCGCTGGACCCGCCGCACCAGATGGAGCAGGGCGGCCGCGATCACCAGGGCCAGCGTGGCGGCGATGCCGACGTTGGACCAGAACAACCACGGGTAGTGCCGCTCGTACATCGCCTTGTTGTTGGTGGCGATGGTCAGCAGGAAGACCAGCAGCAGGGCAGCGGCACCCGCCGCGATCACGGCCGCCAGCAGGGTCCACCGCAGGGAGCGGGCCGACCCCGAGGGTGCGGGGCCGGGGGCGTGGAGGGGCGAACCTGAGTCGTTCATCGGGGCTCGGCCCCGACGGGAACCGTGCGCTCCAGCCGGAGGTTCCAGTCCGGTTGGTTGCCGATGCCGATCTGGAGCGGACGGGGCAGCTGATCGGTGTCGAGCCGGTAGCTGAACTCGACCCGGAACTCGCCGTCGTCGTCGCTGGGGAGGGCCTCGGCGATGCGCCACTGGGCGCTGGTCTGCACGGCCCGCAAGGCCTCGGCCAGCGTGCGGTAGGTCTGCGACAGCCCGCCCAGGCTGACCCGATAGCTTTGGGTCAGCGGCTGATACGACAGGCGCCAGGTTCGCACCGCCTCGGTGTAGCGCTTGTCGCGCCAGTACCAGCGGCTGCGCACCAGCCCTGCGGTGGCCTGGAAATGCAGCGCCACTCCTTTTTGCAGGGCCTCAAACACGGCCGGGGGCAGGTCGAAGCGGGTCTCGAAATTCACCAGCACGCCTTGATCGGAGCGCCATGCCTTGAGCACGGGCAGCAGTTCGGACGCCGTGACCGCCAGTGTCGAACCCATGCTTCCCAGGATCAGCAGGCCGATCGCACCCTTGAGGCCTTCCCTGCGCAGAGGCTGGGCGGGCCCTGCGGCATCGGCGCGTCGACGGTGGAAGGAAAGGGTTGTGCGGCCCATCTTGGATCGAAAAAAGCTGCTCCGCTTGGTGTTCGGGAGGACGGGCGGCGACCCTCCTGGGCCGGCTGCTGCCGTCAGGCGCGCTTGTCGAGGCGGGCGTAGAAAAAGCCGTCTCCCACCCGCCACGCGGCGGCATCGGACCGATTGTCGGGCAAGGGCAGGACATGACCCGGTGCAGGATGTTGCAAGGCGTCAGTGGTACGTTGCAGGAATGCGTCAATTTGCCGCTCGCCCTCGGCTTTGAAGATCGAGCATGTGGCATAAATCAGACGTCCGCCCGGTTTGAGTGTGGGCCAGAGTGCACGCAGCAGCTCGGCCTGGGTCTGGGCCAGGGCATCGATGTCGCTGGGGCGGCGCAGCCAACGCACGTCCGGATGCCGGCGCACGATGCCTGATGCGCTGCAGGGGGCGTCGAGCAGGATGGCGTCGAAGGCTCGGCCATCCCACCATGTGTCGACTTGCCGAGCATCGGCCGCGCGCAGTTCGGCGCGCAGCTTCAGTCGATCGAGGGTGTTTTGGACCTTGTTCAGGCGCTCGGCATCGGCATCGAGGGCCAGCAGGTCCAAGTCCTGGCGTTCCAGCAGGTGGGCGGTCTTGCCGCCGGGGGCGGCGCAGGCGTCGAGCACGCGGGCTCCGGCCTGCAGAGTGTGGGGGCCCTCGGCGTCGAGGACGAGGTCGGCGGCCATCTGGGCGCTGAGGTCCTGCACGGAGACGTGGCCCTGATCAAAACCCGGCAGTTGCTGGACCGGCACCGCGTGGTCCAGCACCAAGGCATGCGGGCCGGCGCGGTGAGCGGTGAGGCCAGCTTGGCTCAGGCGATCCAGGTAGGTGTCGGCCGTGCCGTGCCGGGCGTTGACACGCAAGGCCATCGGGGCGTGCGTCTGGTTGGCCAGGAGCAGGGGTTCGTAGACCTCGGGCCAGTCGGCCCGGGTGCGCTCGATCCACCACTCGGGATGCTGCAGGCGCGCCATGGGGTTCTGTGCGCACCACTGCGGCACGCGCTCGTTGCGTTCGCGAAGAAAGCGCCGCAGCACGGCATTGATCATGCCGGCCTGAGCCGGCACACGCTTCTTGGCACAGGTGACGGCCTGGTCGACCAGGGTGTGGTCAGCGTAGAGGGGCGGGCTGTCGGTGGGCCAGAGCAGGGCCAGAGCGCTCAACAGCAGGCCGTCGACCTTGGGGGCGGGCTCGCGCGGCACCAGAGCCTGGCGCGCCACGCCGGCGCCGCCGAGTCTGCGCATCACTTCAAAACTCAGGGCCTGTGTGCCGGGCCGCATGGCGGTCGGGCAGGCTGCGAGGGCATCGGTCAGCGAGCGTCCGCGCCGCACGGCGGCAACGGCATCGGCGCAGTGGTCCAGCAGTCGGGACAGGGGGGGGGCGGCATGGCCGGCTGGGGAGGACGAAGCGCTCATGAACACTCAAGAGGCGGGGCGATCCGAGGGCGAGCGGCGCTCAGATGAGATCACCCGGAGGGGCTGCGGGCCCGGATGCCAGGAGGCGGGCGGGGCGTGGCTCTTGGCCGATCAGGACGGGCGGTTGGGTGGTGGTCAGCAAAAAGGCCGGGGTCGGCTGGAAATGCAGCAGACGGGCGGCCACAGTGGTGGGAAAGATCTGCAGCGCATCGTTGTACTCGCAGGCGGCGTCGTTATAGACCTGCGCGGCAAAGATGATCTGGCCCTGCAAGGTGTGCCGCTGGCGCATCAGCTCGCTGATCGCGGGGGGCAGGGCTTCACCGTAGCTGAGATCGTGCAGTGTGTGCACGAGGCTGTCCAGGGCCCGCCCGAGCTGTTCCTCCGCGTCGACCATGCGTTGGAAACTGTCGGACTGGGTTCGCACATGGGGGTGGTGGCTGGCTGCAGTGGCCTGGTGGGCGGCGTGCAGCACCTGATCGATCCGGTCCTCGGGGACGTCGGGCTGGCTGCGTGCCGTTTCGGCCAGCGTCAGGGCCACGACCTGTCTTTGCCGCAGCGCGTGGCTCAGTGGAGCCTGCGCGGACTGGTGGCGCTGGCGCAGCCTGGCCAAGCGGGTGTGGGCGCCAAGCAGCCAGAACAGCAGCGTGGCCAGGGTGACCGCCGAGATCACCAGGGTTTTGCTCATGCCGACGCCGACCACGTGCGATGTCCTTCGGCCCTCAGCGCGCACGCCGGGCAGGAGCCGCACCCATGACCCCAGGCGTGCCGCGTGCCGCGCTCGCCCAAGTAGCAGGTGTGCGTGTGCTCGATGATCAGCTCGTTGAGCACCGGGCCGCCGAGCCGATCCGTCAAGGCCCAGGTCTGCGCCTTGGTCAGGAACATCAGGGGCGTCTCGATCGTCATCGGGGTGTCCAGGCCCAGGCTCAGCGCGACCTGCTGCGCCTTGATCGTGTTGTCGCGGCAGTCCGGGTAGCCGGAATAGTCGGTCTCGCACATGCCGCCGACCAGCACCGAGGCACCGCGCCGGTAGGCCAGGGCGGCGGCGAAGGTCAGGAACAGCAGGTTGCGGCCCGGCACGAAGGTGTTGGGCAGGCCGTTGGCCTGCATTTCGATGGCGCGATCCTCGGTGAGGGCGCAGTCGCTGATCTGGCCGAGCAGCGCGAGGTCCAGCAGGTGGTCTTCACCCAGCCTGGCCGCCCAGCGTGGAAACTGGCGGGCCAGTTCGGCACGGACGGTCTGGCGGCAGTCCAGCTCGATGCGGTGGCGCTGTCCGTAGTCGAAGCCCAGGGTTTCGACGCGTGCGTAGCGCTCCAGCGCCCATGCCAGGCAGGCTGTGGAGTCCTGCCCGCCGGAGAACAGCACCAGGGCCGTGCGCGGATCACTCACTTGCGGATCTCGCCCTGACCCAACACGATGTACTTCAGCGAGGTCAGCCCCTCCAGGCCCACCGGGCCGCGGGCGTGGAACTTGTCGGTGGAGATGCCGATCTCCGCACCCAGTCCGTATTCGAAGCCGTCCGCGAAGCGCGTGCTGGCGTTGACCATCACGCTGGCCGAATCCACCTCGCGCAGGAAGCGCATGGCGTTCGGGTGGTTCGTGGTGAGGATGGCCTCGGTGTGGTGCGAGCTGTAGCGGTTGATGTGGGCGATGGCCTCGTCCAGATCGGCCACGACCTTCACGCTGATGATCGGGGCGAGGTATTCCTCGGCCCAGTCGGATTCGACGGCGTCCACGACCTTGGCGCCCGGCACATCCGCCAGGATGGCCTTCGAGGCGGCATCGCAGCGCATCTCCACACCCTTGCGGGCGAAGATTTCGCCGATGCGCGGCAGGAAGGTGGCCGCAGCAGCCTGATGCACCAGCAGCGACTCGGTGGCGTTGCAGGGGCTGTACTTCTGCGTCTTGGCGTTGTCGGTGACGACCAGCGCCTGTTCCAGGTCGAACTCGGCGTCGACGTAGGTGTGGCAGTTGCCGTCCAGGTGCTTGATGACCGGCACCTTGGCTTCGGCGCTGATGCGCTCGATCAGGCCCTTGCCGCCGCGCGGGATGATCACGTCCACAAATTCCGGCATGGCGATCAGGCGGCCCACGGCGGCGCGGTCGGTGGTTTCGACCAACTGCACACCGTCGGCGGGCAGGCCGGCTTCGAGCAGGGCCTCGCGCACCAGGCGGGCCAGCGCGACGTTGGAGTGGATCGCTTCCGAGCCACCACGCAGGATGCAGGCGTTGCCGCTCTTGATGGCCAGCGAGGCGGCCTCGATGGTCACGTTCGGGCGGCTCTCGTAGATCATGCCGAACACACCCAGCGGCACGCGCATCTGGCCGACGCTGATGCCCGTGGGGCGGCGGCGCACGTTCAG
Source organism: uncultured Sphaerotilus sp. (assembly GCA_964422355.1). Classification (GTDB taxonomy): domain Bacteria; phylum Pseudomonadota; class Gammaproteobacteria; order Burkholderiales; family Burkholderiaceae_C; genus Sphaerotilus. The sequence continues at coordinate 7,709 of CAYRBG010000122.1, forward strand.
GATCTCGCCGATGGGGTCGGGCATGGCGGCGAGCTGCACGCAGCCTTCGGCCACGGTGGCCAGGCTCTTCGCGTCGAGCTTGAGGCGGTCCAGCAGCGGGCCCTCAAGGCCGTTGGCGGCGGCCTTGTCCAGGTCCATCAGGTTGGCGGCGGTCAGCAGCGTGCGGTGCGCTTCCAGCTTGGCGGCCAGCAGGGTGAGGGCCTGATTCTTGGCGGCGGTGGAGGCCGCGGCCATGGCGGCTGCGGCACCCCGGGCGGCGGCGCCGACCCGGTTCATGTAGGCGATGACGTCGGAGGTGTCCATGGGCGGAATTGTCGCAGGTTGCTTGTCCGCGCACGTGCGGTGCTGCCGGAACGAAAAAGGGGCCTGTCGGCCCCTCGCTGCATGTGTGCGGATGAGTGTCGGTCGGTCAAGCCGCCTCGAACCCGTTCGGGTTCTGGCTCTGCCACCGCCACGAGTCCTCGCACATCTCCTTGAGGCCGCGCGTGGCCTTCCAGCCCAGCAGTTTCTCGGCTTCGGCCGGGTCGGCGTAGCAGGAGGCCACGTCGCCGGGGCGGCGATCGACGATCTGGTAGGGCACGGGGCGGCCGCTGGCGGCCTCGAACGCCTTGACCACGTCCAGCACCGAGTAGCCCTGGCCGGTGCCCAGATTGACGGTGACGGACTTCTGGGCCTCCAGCAGGTAGCGCAGCGCCGCGACGTGGCCGGCGGCCAGGTCCATCACGTGGATGTAGTCGCGCACGCCGGTGCCGTCCGGGGTTTCGTAGTCACCGCCGAAGACGCTGAGCTTCTCGCGCTTGCCCACGGCCACCTGGGTCACGTAGGGCATCAGGTTGTTGGGGATGCCGCGCGGGTCTTCGCCGATGGTGCCGCTCGGGTGGGCGCCCACGGGGTTGAAGTAGCGCAGGTAGGCAATCGCCCAACCCGGCTTGCAGCGCTCCAGCTCGCGCAGCATCTGCTCGCCCAGCAGCTTGGTCATGCCGTAGGGGTTGGTGTAGGTCAGGGCGCAGGCTTCGTCGATGGGCAGGCGCTCGGGCTGGCCGTAGACGGTGGCCG
>CAYRBG010000123.1:0-8497 GCA_964422355.1 uncultured Sphaerotilus sp.
GTGGCGCAGGCCACCCGCGATGCGTTGAACGCGGCGCGTTGAGCGTCCGATCGGTGCCGTCCCTACCCCGGGGCTGCGGCGCGATCCAATCCTTCTGGGGCCGGGGCCGTGATGACGGACCTCGGCCCCACGCTTTTTCTTCCGACCCCCGGATGCCCCAATGACCTTTGAATCCCTCGGCCTGATCCCGGCCCTGGTGCAAGCCGTGCGAGAGCAGGGCTACACGACGCCCACGGCCATCCAGACCGAAGCGATTCCTGCGGCGCTGCAAGGGCGCGATGTGCTTGGCGCGGCGCAGACCGGCTCGGGCAAGACCGCGGCCTTTGCCTTGCCGCTGCTGCAGCGTCTGGCTCCCGCCTTGCCCGGGGTGCGCCGCCGCACGCAGACGCTCGTGCTGGTGCCGACCCGTGAGCTCGCCTCCCAGGTGGGCGAGTGGTTGGTGGAGCTGAGCCGCCACCTCACGCACCGCCCGCGCATCGCGGTGGTGTTCGGCGGGGCATCGATCAACCCACAGATGATGGCGCTGCGCGGCGGTGCCGAGGTGGTCGTGGCCACGCCGGGCCGGCTGCTTGATCTGGTCGATCACAACGCGCTGCGTTTGGACACCGTGGGCACGCTGGTGCTGGATGAGGCCGATCGCTTGCTGGACCTCGGCTTTGCCGATGAGCTGGCCGAGGTGCTGGCGCTGTTGCCTGCGAAGCGGCAGAACCTGTTCTTTTCGGCCACCTTCCCCGCAGCGGTTCAGACCTTGGCGGACGGCCTGCTGAACGACCCAGTGCGCATCGCTCTGTCGCAGGCCGACGCCCGTGCGCAGTCGAATGCGGCAGGGGGCGTGGGTCACGTGGGTGGCGAGGGGCAGAGATTGGGTGACGGTTCCGGTGAAGGTGCCGACGCCCCCGACATCTCCCAGCGTGCCATCGAGGTGGATGTTCCGCGCCGCACGGCGCTGCTGCGCCACCTCATCGCGACCTACGGCTGGGATCAGGTGCTGGTTTTCGTGGCCACCCGTTACGCCACCGAGCATGTCGCCGACAAGCTGGCCCGTGCGGGCATTGAAGCGGCTTCGCTGCATGGCGAGATGAGCCAGGGTGCTCGCCGTGCGGCCCTCAGCGCGTTCGCCCTCAAGCGCGTGCCGGTGCTGATTTGCACGGACCTGGCGGCCCGCGGCATCGACATTCCGAAGCTGCCCGTGGTCGTCAACTACGACCTGCCGCGCTCGACCGAGGACTACACGCATCGCATCGGCCGCACGGGCCGAGCGGGGGCCTCGGGCCTGGCGGTGAGCTTTGTCAGTGCGTCCACCGAGGCTCACTTCCGGCTGATCGAGAAGCGCCAGCAGTTGCGGGTGCCGCGCGAGCAGATTCCCGGCTTCGAGCCGACCGAAGTGGCCACGCCCGAGCAAGGGGCGGGGGGCATCAAGGGCAAGCGGCCGAGCAAGAAGGACAAGCTGCGTGCCGCCGCAGCCGAAGCCGTTGCGGCCACCTCACCTTTCAAGGGTGCCGCACCATCGGCCGCCCGTCCGGCCCGGCCGAAACGCCGCAGCTAAGTCCACCACGCGCGCGTGGAGCCGCGTGCGAAGGGTCGGCGACGGTGAGCTCTGCCTCACAGGTGGACTTGTGTTCCCTTCACGGGGGCGTCCACGGTCCATCCCAGGTCCTGCGAGATCTTCTCGGCAAAGCCGCAAGCGGTGGCGGCTTCGCCGTGGACCACGAAGGTGCGCTTGGGCGGCGTCTTGAAGTGGCTCAGCCACCCCATCAGTGCGGCCTGATCGCCGTGGGCCGACAGCCCGCCCAGCGTGTGGATGCTGGCGCGCACGGCCACGTCCTCGCCGAACAGGCGCACGTGCTTCTCTCCATTGACCAGCCGCCTACCCAGCGTGCCTTCGGCCTGGAAGCCGATGATGACGATGGCGCACTCCGGCCGGCCCAGGCTGTGGCGCAGGTGGTGGCGGATGCGGCCGGCCTCGCACATGCCGCTGGCCGACAGGATGACGGCGCCGGCACGGATGCGGTTGAGCGCGATGGACTGTTCGACCTCGGGCGTGAATCGCAGGTCCAGCCACTCGGGGTGCCGCTCGTGTTCGCGGATCAAAGCCTGTGTGTCGGCGTCGAGCACGTCGCGGTGCTTGAGCGTGATCTCGCTGACCTTGCCGGCCATCGGGGAGTCGACGAAGACCTGCAGGTGCGGCAGGCGCCCTTGGCGGCACAGGTCCGTCAGCAGGTAGATCAGGTCCTGCGTGCGGCCCAGCGCAAAGGCCGGCACGATGATGTTGCCCTGGCGCCGGCGCATCACGTCGTTGACGATCTCGACCAGCTCGTCCACCGTTTCCTTGAGCGGGCGGTGCAGCCGGTTGCCGTAGGTGGATTCGATCAGCAGCACGTCGGCGTCTTCGATCGGCGTGGTGTCGCGCACGATGGGGTGTCCCGGCTGACCCAGGTCGCCCGAGAACACCATCTTGCACGTGCGCCCCCGCTCGCTGACCCACGCCTCGATGATGGCCGAGCCGATGATGTGGCCGGCGTCGCGGAAGCGGCAGCGCACGTCGTCGTGGGGCTGGACCTCTTCGTTGTAGGACACCGCGCGCAGCAGCTCCAGGCTGGCCTGCGCCTGCGCGATGGTGTAGAGCGGCGGCACGGCCGATGAAGCGCGCTGGTGCCGTTGCTGCTGCTTGCGTTGCGCACGCACCCATTCGCTTTCCTGGATGTGGGCGCTGTCGAGCAGCATCACCGACAGCAGGTCGGCTGTCGTGGCGGTGCAGTAGATGGGCCCGCGAAAGCCCATGGCATACAGCCGCGGCAGCAGGCCGCTGTGGTCGATGTGCGCGTGGGTGAGCAGCACGAAGTCGATGCTGCGGGCGTCGAACGGCCAAGCCTCGTGGTTGCGCTGCAGCGACTCCTTGCCGCCCTGGACCATGCCGCAGTCCACCAGAAAGCGGAACCCGTCCGCTTCGACCATGTGACAGGAGCCGGTGACTTCCTGCGCCGCGCCGATGAAAGTGAGTTTCATGCGTGAACCCTCGTGAAGAGCACGTTTTTGACTCTAACGCGGTGGGTGCGTTCCGGGTGGGGCCCCTTCAACGGGAAACTTGACCCGCCGCATGGCGCAGCGCCGGTAGGTTTCAACGTCGCCAGCGCGGCAGGCTCACCAGTGCGACGCCGCCCAGCACGGCAGCTCCGGACAGCACCAGCCGCATGCCCACCGGCTCGCCCAGCATCAGCAAACCGCCGAAGGTGGCCAGCACCGGCGCGCACAGCTGCAGCACTGCCGCCGTCGTGGCGGACAGCCGCGGCAGCACCGTGTACCAGAGCGCGTAGCCCACGCCCGAGGTCAGCGCGCCCGAGGCCAGGGCGTAGCCGACGCCGGTGCGGTCCAGCGTGGCGCCCGACAGCGTGAGCGCGCTCAGCACCAGGGACGGCACCATGGCCCGCTGGAAGTTGCCCGCGGTGACCGCGACGGGGTTGACCGCCCCCCGGCCCAGCAGCGAATAGATCCCCCACGCCACGCCCGACACCAGCATCAGCAGCGACGAGACCAGGGGCGGCGCATCGGACGTGTTCGGCGACAGCAGCGCAGTCAGGCCCACCAGTGCGAGGATCAGCCCGATCCACTGCCGCCCCCGCAGCCGGTCGCCGCGAAACCAGGCGGTGCCGATCATCGTCACCTGCACTGCGCCGAACAGCAGCAGCGCGCCCAGCCCGGTGGCCAGGCCGATGTAGGCCCAGGACAGGCTGGCGGCGTAGATCCACAGGGCGAGGGCAGAACGCCAGTTCCCCGCCGGTGGCGTTGGGGTCGAACCCGGGCCATGGCCAGAGCCAGAGAGCGCTCGGTCGTGGTTCATCCAGGCCAGCAGGCCCAGCAACGCGGCCCCGCTCACCAGCCGGATCGTCGTGAATGACGCCGGATCGATGGCCGTGTCGCGCAGCGCCGCTCGGCACAGCAGCGAATTGCCGGCGAAGGCCAGCAGCGCAAGCAGCACCGCCACCGGGGTGGGCAGACGCTTCATGCCGCAGCCTCGATCGCAGCGGCAATGCTCAGAAGGGCAATGGGGTGTGCGGGCATGGACGACCCACTCTAGCGCAAGCGTCGGTCTTGGACGCGGGTGATGAACGGCGCCTGTGTGGCCTCAGAACGCCACCGTCAGGTTCACCCACGCATCGGGCAGCCAGCCCAGCACGCGGGCCTCGACCCACTTGTCCGCGCCCATCAGGATGGCCACGCCCATCGCGCCCAGCAGCAGGGCGAAGCCGCGCTGCACGCTGTGGATGTGGGCGAGCACCACGTCCCGCGCGCGGTTGAAGCCGCTGCGCGAGGCGTAGGCCACGGCCACCAGCGGCAGCGAGGCCCCCAGCCCGAACAGCCCCAGCGCCAAGCCGCCCCGAGCGACGCCGCCTTCGCTGGCCACCAGCGTCAGGGCCGACCCCAGCAGAGGGCCGGAGCACGGGCTCCACACCAGCCCCAGCACGCCGCCCAGCATCAGCGCACCCCACAGCGAACCGTTGTCGAAGTGCGCCGCACCGGCATTGGCCTGGGTGGCGATGGGCAGCATCCAGCGGGTGAAGCGTTCGTTCAGGGCCGGGATCAGCATGACCAGCGCAAAGCCGATCAGCAGCACCGCGCCGAAGGTGCGCACGTGGTCACCGTCGAGCCCCAGCGCGGGGCCGAGCGCGCCCAGCACCATGCCGATGCCGGCGAACGACGCGATCATGCCCACGGCCATCGCCAGCGGGGCGGCGCGATGTTTCTGCATCGCGCTGCCCAGCACCAGCGGCAGCAGCGGGAAGACACAGGGCGAGAGCGTCGTCAGGCCCCCGGCGGCCACGCTCAGGGCCAGTTGGGGCAGGGACAGGGCGGCATCCATGGCGCGAATCCTCGGATCAGCGGGCCGACTTCAGCAGCGTCACCAGCGCGCTGCGGTCGGTTTCGCCGGTGGATCGGGCGGTTTCCTTCGTGCCCTTGTAGACGATGAAGGTGGATTGCGAGCGCACGCCGAGCTGGCGCTTGAGGTCCTTCTCGCGGTCGTAGTTCGTGGTCAGCACCGTCACGTCCAGGCCTGGTTCGGTCTTGAGTTCTTCGAGCACCTTGGACTGCGCCCGGCAGGTCGGGCACCAGTCGGCGTGGAAGTGCAGGGCCACGGGCTGCTGAGCCTTCTGCGCGGCGGCCAGGGCTTCGGCGGAATAGGGTTTCACCTCCAGCGCGTGGGCGGTCAGAACGGAGCCCAGCAGCACGGCGGCGGTGGCGAAGCGGGTGAAGGAGTCGGTCAGAGGGGACATGGCAGGTTTCCTGGAGGAGGAGTGAGAGGGGTCAGCCAGCCTTCGGCCAGCCAGCGGTGGAGCGCGGTCGTGAATTCGGCCGCAGGGTCGGAGGTGTCGTCGATGGGCGCCGATCCGGCGAGGGGCGGTTCCGGTTCGAGCAGCTCCCTCAGGCTCTTCCCGGCCAGCAGCCCCCGGATCCAGTGCGCCTCGTGCGGGGGCACGCTGCGCCAGCGGGTGTCGAAGCCTCGGCGCCAGATCAGCAGGTCGTGGCGCAACGGCTCGGGCGGATCGGTCTGGGCTTCGGGGTCGTCGGTGAGGGCGCGCCACAGGGGCTCGATCGCCCAGTCCAGCGACAGGCACTGCACCGACGGATGGGGCCGCAGGCGCAGGGCAGGCCAGTCGCCCGGCAGGACCCGACCCAGTTCGGCGGGATCCATTGCGTTGGCGTCGGCGCTGTCGAAGGCCGTGCCCAGCGCCCATTCCATGCGGGCCAGATCGAGCAACGCCGGATGCGGCAGGGCCTCGGTCCGCGCCGCCCAGTCCGCCAGCCGGTGTCCGAACCAGCGGATCGACGGATGGTGCGACGGGTGGGCCGCCACGTAGTCATTGGCCAGTGTGGCAAAGGCCTCGTCGCCCATCGCGCGGTGCAGCACCGGGTGGTTGGTGCGCAGGGCCTCGGTCAGCCGGGCGCGGTAGGCGTGGCGGTAGACGTCCAGACGGGGCGCCGAGCCGTCGCGGCCGATGAACAGGGCGTCGACCGCGTCGGTGTCGGGCGTCTCGTCGGCCTCGATGAACCGTTGAAGCCGGGCCAGTTGCTGCGCGTACGCCTGTGGGTCGGACGGGATCATGCGGCCACCTCCGCGATCGGTTGAGCGGCAGCGGCAACGGCAACGGCCCGCGCCCGGTCCAGTTCGGCCACCAGCTCCGCCAGCGGGGGAATGTGGTCGTCTCGTTCGATCATCGTCGGCACCGGGCCGAGACGCTGGATCGTGTGGGTGTAGAGCGACCACACGTCGTCGCACACCGGGTGGTCGTGGGTGTCCACCAGCAGATCGCCCTGGTCCTCGAAACCGGCCAGGTGGATCTGGCGCACGCGCTCGCGCGGCAGGGCGTCGATGTAGGTGCGGGCGTCGAAGCCGTGGTTCGTGGCGCTGACGTGCACGTTGTTGACGTCGAGCAGCAGCTCGCAGTCGGCGCGGCGCAGCAGTTCGGTGACGAAGGTGGCTTCGTCCATCTCGTCGCTGCGCCAGCGCAGGTAGCTCGACACGTTTTCCAGCACCAGGCGGCGGCCCAGCGTGTCCTGCACCGCGTGGATGCGGGCGGTGAGGTGGCGCAGCGCCGCCTCGGTGAGCGGCAGCGGCAGCAGGTCGTGCAGGTGGCGGTGGTCCACGCCGGTGAAGCACAGGTGGTCGGAGATCCAGCCCGGCTCGATGCGGTCGGCCAGCGCCTTGAGTTCGCGCAGGTACTGACGGTCCAGCGCGTCGGTGCTGCCGATGGACAGCGACACGCCGTGCATCACCACCGGCCGGTCGCGCCGGATCCGCTCCAGATGCGCCAGCGGCTTGCCGCCGGGCACCATGTAGTTCTCGGAGATGACCTCGACCCAGTCGATGCCGGGCGTGCCGGCGTGGAAGTCGAGGTAATGCTCGGGCCGCAGGCCCAGCCCGAAGCCCTGGATCGAGGTCACCCTGTACATGGTGATCAGCCCTTCATGGCCTTGCCACCCATCTGCTTGCACTCGTCGGCGCTCTTGGACATCCAGCCCTGGCCCTTGCAGCCGTTCATGCCTTTGCATTCGTTGCCGGCGGACTTGCATTCGGACATGCCCTTGCAGCCGTTCACGCCGGTGCAGTGCACGCTGTCGCCCTTGGCGCCGTCCATCGCGGCATGGGCCGGAGAGGCCACACCCATGGCGAACAGCGCGGCGGCCGCAGCGGCGATGGCCAGGCCAGACTTCATGGTGGAGGAGGACGAAGCGGTCGTCGAGTTCAGGTTCGAGGTCATGGTGGAGTCCTTGGGGTCGGTTGAAAATGGGGCACCGCGAGGGACGGGGCCTGGAGGGCAGGCTGCCGTTGGCGGCCCACGAGCAGTGGTCGCCGGCGGGGCGCGATCTCTTACAGACCCGAGCCGACTTTTTTTCGAGGCTCGAAAAAGTTCGTGACGGGTCACGCGGGTTCCCTACACTCCGCGGCCATCCGGTTGTCCGCCGCACTCGCCTGCGGCCCATGTCGTGTCCCCCTTCGCCGAACAGGTCCAGACCCTGCGTGCGCACCTGCTGCGCTACGCCCGGCACCAGTTGCGCAACGACGCCTGGGCGGAAGACGCCGTGTCCGAAACCCTGGTGGCTGCGCTGGAAAAGCCGCAGGCTTTCTCAGGCGCCTCGCAGCTCAAGACCTGGCTGGTGGGCATCCTCAAGCACAAGGTCATCGACCAGATCCGCCGACACAAGCGCGAGGTGTCGACCACCGCCTCCGACGACGACCGCGAAGACCTGGACGAACACCTCTTCGCCGCCGACGGCCACTGGGCCGACATGCCGGCCGACTGGGGCAACCCCAGCGCCGCGCTCGGTCAGCGTCAGTTCTTCGAGGTGCTGGAAACCTGCATGGAGCATCTGCCGGGCCAGCAGGGCCGCGTCTTCATGATGCGGGAGTGGCTGGAGCTCGATACCGACGAGATCTGTCAGGAAACGGGCATTTCCTCGACTCATCTGTATGTGCTGCTGCACCGCGCCCGGCTGCGGCTGCGCGAGTGCCTTCAACTGAACTGGTTCGGATCCAAGCCATGAAACTGCGGCTGACCTGCAAGGAAACCACGGAGCTGGTGCTCCAGGGGGAAGACCGCAATCTGTCCCGGCTGGAGCGGGTGATCGTGCGCGTGCATCAGAGCTACTGCAAGGGCTGCACGCGCTTCGGCCAGCAGGTGAAGTTCATGCGCGGGGCGATGGCGGGGTGGCGGAAATACGCCGACGAAGGGGCGGGCGAGGGGCCGAAGGACTCGGTGGGATGATGGCGGGCAGCGGTGCCCTGAACAACGGCGTCACGGTCGAGGAGCTGCAGGAAATCTTCCTGCATGCGAGCGTCTGCTGCGGCTTCCCCGCCGCCGTCGATGCGTTCCGCAACGCCGCCGAGGTCATCGAATCGGCCTGCCCCTGCGACGCGCGCGTCATTCGGGCGTGGGTTCGGCCTCGGTGAACCGTTCCGGCTCCGTGGTCTGAAGGATCTCGTTGAGCACCGAGGTGGCAT
>CAYRBG010000124.1:0-8449 GCA_964422355.1 uncultured Sphaerotilus sp.
TGGAGCGCGAGCGCATCTCCCTGGGCATCAAGCAGCTCGACACCGATCCGTTCACCACCTACACCACGCTGAACGACCGTGGCGCGACCGTGGTCGGCAAGGTCAAGACCGTGGACGCCCGTGGCGCCGAGATTCAGCTGTCCGACGAAGTTACCGGCTACCTGCGTGCTTCGGAAATCAGCCGTGAGCGCGTCGAAGACGCCCGCAACGTGCTGAAGGAGGGCGACGAAGTCACCGCGCTGATCATCAACGTGGACCGCAAGCTGCGTTCGATCCAGCTGTCGATCAAGGCCAAGGACAGCGCCGAACAGCAAGAAGCCATGCAGCGTCTGGCTGCCGACAGCCGTGAAAGCGCCGGTACCACCAGCCTGGGCGCCCTGCTCAAGGCCAAGCTGGACCAAGGCAACAACTGATCGGTCTGAAAGGGGCGGGCAGGTTCTTCGGGGCCTGCGCCGCCTTTTTTTTATGGCGCTGCGCATCTTGCGCAGCGCTCACCGCCTTCCCTCTTTTGCACCTTTGCCATGACCCGCTCTGACCTCGTGACCCTGCTGGCCGAACGTTTCGGACAACTGACGCACCGCGATGCAGAGTTCGCGGTCAAGACCATGATCGACGCGATGACGGACGCCTTGGCGCGGGGGCATCGCATCGAGATTCGGGGCTTTGGCAGCTTTTCGATCACACGCCGCCCACCGCGCATCGGCCGCAATCCCCGCTCGGGCGAGCAGGTCACGATTCCTGAAAAGCGCGTGCCGCACTTCAAGCCGGGCAAGGCCTTGCGCGAGGCCGTTGATGAGGCCCATGGCGAGCGCAGCCGTTCTGTGTCTGCGGAGTAACGCCTCTTTCGTTGCCGTGGCCTTGATGAACCGCACAGCTAGAATCCCAAGCTGATGCGAGTATTGATGTGGCTCCTTCGAGCCTTCCTCTTTTTTGTGTTGTTCGCGTTTGCGCTGAACAATCAGCACCCCGCCACGCTGCACTGGTTCTTCGGACTGCAAAGTCAAGCGCCGATGGTGTTGGTGGTGCTGGTGGCGTTCGCCGCGGGGGCCGTGCTCGGCGTGCTCGCGATGGTGCCCAAGTGGTGGCGCTCTACCCGAGAGATGCCCCAGCCTCAGCCGCCCAAAGAGCGGATCGAGGTGTCCGGTGGCCGCCAGACGGTGCTGCCTCCCCCAGACATCGAACCTCAGCATCCTCCCCGCGATGGACTTTGACCTGCAGTGGCTGTTGTGGGCCCTGCCGGTGGCATTTGCCCTGGGCTGGTTAGGCGCCCGGCTGGAATCTCGGCAGTGGCGCAAGGAGGTGGAGTCCTCCCCCCGAACCTATTTCAAGGGACTGAACCTGTTGCTCAACGAGCAGCAGGATCAGGCGATTGACGCCTTCATCGAGGCGGTTCAACACGATCCGGGCAGTGCCGACCTGCACTTTGCGCTGGGCAAGTTGTTCCGCCGCCGCGGTGACTACGAGCGTGCGGTTCGCGTGCACCAGCATTTGCTCGGTCGTGCGGATCTGCCTTCCGCAGAGCGCGATCGTGCTCAGCACGCCTTGGCGCTCGACTTCATGAAGGCAGGTCTGTTCGATCGGGCCGAAGCGGCGTATCTGCGTCTCGAAGGGACGGCTTTTGCCGGCGAGGCTCGGCGTGCGCTGTTGACGCTGTACGAACGTTCACGCGATTGGCGCGCGGCGCTCGAAGTCGCTCGGGGCCTGGAGGCCTCGGCCGCAGGTTCATACGCGGGACGCATGTCGCACTACTGGTGTGAACTGGCACAACAGGCCGATGCCCAAGGGCAGCCCGAAGAGGCCGATGCGGCGCTCCAGCGGGCCCGTGAAGTCGCGCCATTGGCGGCCCGTCCGCTGGTGCTGGCGGGACAAAGGGCTGCGCGCAAAGGTGACCACGCAGGTGCGGTGTCCGCATGGGCCGACTTGGCCCGTCTCCAGCCCGAGGCTTTTTCGGTGGTGGCGTCGGAGTTCGCCGCCAGCGCTCAGCAGGCGCAAATGGAGGAGCCGGCGCGGGATCTCCTGGCTCAGGTGCTTCAGCAGCAGGGCTCGTCCGACGTGTTGTCCGCCTGGTTGCGCCTGACCTCTCAGCCCGAGGCCCGAAAGACTGCTTTGCTGGAGCATCTGCAGCGTCATCCCTCGTTGAGTGCGGCTCTGCAGTTGCAGCAGGAGTCGGCCGTTCAGCCCGAGTCGGCATGCAACCAGGCCATTGGCCAGGCCATGGCTCAGGCTCTCAAGCCCTTGCGGCGCTACCACTGCCACGCCTGTGGCTTTGAGGCCCAGCACTACTTCTGGCAGTGTCCCGGCTGTCAAGGGTGGGACACGTACGTGCCCCGTCGTCTGGAAGACCAGTGAAATCCTGAGGGGCGGCGGGTTCGTTTCGGTTCATCTGTCAGAGACTTGTACTCATGACCCATTCTTTGGTCGCCCAAACGGGCACCCCTGCGATAGACAAGACCCGAATGGCCGGCGCCCGCGTGCTGGTGGTGGGCGACGCGATGCTGGACCGATACTGGTTCGGCGCGGTGGACCGCATCTCGCCGGAAGCGCCGGTGCCGGTGGTGCGCGTGACGCGCGAGGAGGAGCGCCTGGGCGGAGCGGCCAACGTGGCGCTCAACGTCAAGACGCTGGGGGCACAGTGCACGCTGCTGACGGTGGTGGGCGATGACGAACCTGCACGCAAGCTGCGCCACCTGCTCGAAGAGCAGGGCGTGTCCACCGTGCTGGGCAGTGACCCCAAGCTTTACACCATCGTCAAGCTGCGCGTGATCGGTCGCTCGCAGCAGCTCATCCGCGTGGATTTCGAGAACCAGCCCGAGAGCGAAGTGCTCGCCCAGATGCTGTCGGACTACGAGCGCGTGCTGCCCGAGTTCGATGCCGTGCTGTTTTCCGACTACGGCAAGGGCGGGCTGACCCACATCCCGCGCATGATCGAGCTGGCGCGCGCCGCGGGCAAGCCGGTGCTGATCGACCCCAAGGGCAGCGACTACAGCCGCTACGCCGGGGCCACCACGCTCACGCCCAACCGGGCCGAGCTGGCCCAGGTGGTCGGATCGTGGAGCAGCGAAGAGGAACTGCACCGCAAGGCGCACGCGCTGCGCGAGCAACTGGGCCTGCAGGGTTTGGTGCTGACCCGCTCCGAAGAGGGCATGTCGCTGTTCTCGACCGATGAACAGGGCCGCCCTACCCACTTCCAGGTGCCTGCGCAGGCACGTGAGGTGTTCGACGTCACCGGCGCGGGCGACACCGTGATCGCCACCCTGGCCACCATGCTTGCGTGTGGGTTGAGCCTGAGCGAGGCCGTGCCGCTGGCCAACCGGGCCGGCTCCATCGTGGTGGGCAAGTTCGGCACCGCCAGCTGCAGCTTTGAAGAACTGTTTGCAAAGGAAACGCCATGAGAGTCGTGGTCACCGGCGCAGCCGGCATGATCGGCAGCAACCTGGTGCATGCCCTGCATCGCCTGGGCGCCAAGGAAGTGATCGCCGTCGACGAGCTCACCGACGGGCCGAAGTACCGCAACCTGCTGGGCAGTCCGCTGGCGGACTACTTCGACAAGGACGAGTTCTACACGCGCTTTGCCGCCGGAGAGCTCGGCAAGATCGACGCCATCCTGCACGAGGGTGCCTGCTCCGACACGATGGAGCACAACGGCAAGTTCATGCTGGAGAACAACTACCGCTGCTCCAAGACGCTGCTGGACGCGTGTCTGGCGCAAGGCACGCGGCTGCTGTACGCCAGCTCGGCGGCGACCTACGGGCCCAGCGAGACCTTCCGCGAGGAGCCCGAGTTCGAGCAGCCGCTCAACGTGTACGGCTACTCCAAGCTGCTGTTCGATCAGGTGGTGCGGCGCTACCTGCCGAAGCTGACGCAGGGCCAGCAGGTGGTGGGCTTCCGCTACTTCAACGTCTATGGCCCGCGCGAGCAGCACAAGGGGCGCATGGCGAGCGTGGCGTTCCACCACTTCAACCAGTTCCGCCAGAACGGACATGTGAAGCTGTTCGGGGAGTACAACGGCTACGCGCCGGGCATGCAGAGCCGGGACTTCGTCTTCGTGGACGACGTGGTGGCGGTGAACCTGTGGTTCCTGCAGAACCCCGGGCAAAGCGGGATCTTCAACCTGGGCAGCGGGCGGGCGCAGCCGTTCAACGACGTGGCGCACGCCACCGTGAACGCGTGCCGCGCGCTGGAAGGCAAGCCGGCGCTGAGCCTGCGTGAGCAGGTGGAGCACGGGCTGGTGACGTACATCGACTTCCCCGACGCGCTGCGAGGCAAGTACCAGTGCCACACCGAGGCGGATCTGGGGCGGCTGCGCGCCACGGGCTGTGACCACGTGTTCTCGGACGTGGCCACCGGCGTGGCCAAGTACGTCCGGTGGCTGGCTCAGCAGCCTCAGGGCTGACCCCCCTGATGCGGGCCTGCTCCTGAAGGAGGGGTCCCCCGCTGGGTGGCTGCTGTGGTGGGCCTCCTGTGAGGGATGTGCGTTGTGCGGGCGATGCCTATCGTGAAGGCTCCTTTCAACACCTTGAGGAGCCGTCATGTTCAAGCTCATTCGTCATGCCCTGTTGTCCCTGTGTCTGATGTGGGGAGGCCTTTCGGCCTGGGCTGCTGTCGACGTCAACAAGGCCAGTCAGGCGGAGCTGGAGTCGGTCAAGGGCATCGGGCCCTCCATGTCCGGAAAGCTGTTGGCTGAACGCGGCAAGGCGGCCTTCAAGGACTGGGTGGACCTGATCGACCGCGTCTCGGGCATCGGCCCCGGCAATGCGACGCGGTACTCGACCGCGGGTCTGACCGTCAACGGTGCGCCCTACACCGGAGGCGGGGCCGTCAAATCGCGCTCCAAGGCCAAGTCCCCGGCCATGGACGTGGCCACGCCAGCTCCCGCCTTGACGCCTGCCCCGACCGGGAAGCCGTTGACCAAAGCGCCCTGAAATCTTCCGTATCAGCGGATCTGGGGCACGGGCAGCGGCGCTTCCAGCGACGGCTGCGGCGCAGGTCCGGACAGGGAGGACGTCGGGCGCATCGTCAGTTCGGGGGAGTGCAGCGAGCGCCAACCGAAGAAGGATTCAACCTCCGAGCGCCGGGCCATGGTGTCGGCGTCACCCATGGCCATCAACGCGCGGGTGTAGGGTGCCTCGAACAGCAGATAGCTGGCCAGGGCGGCGCCACCGCCGTTGGGATCGGCCTTGTTGATGCCCACTCCGCGCAGCAGGGCGCGAATGGGGGTGGGCAGGCTGTCGATGTACTGCGACGCCAAATCGTCCAGCCGCTGGCTGGGGGCAATGATCAGGGCTTGAATCGGGCGCAGCGGAGTGAGCTTGCGCGCCTCGGGAGGCAGCAGGCTGAGTGTCGCATTGATGCGCTCCAGTCGTTCCACGTCCACCGACAGCGCGTCCAGGAAGATGTTGGACAGCGCGTGACCGGCGATCTGGGCCACGCTGGGGTAACCCTGCGGGTTGTGTCGTCCCCGGTCCAGCTCTTCATGCAGCCGACCGGCTCCGATGATCAGCACCTTCTCGGCCCCGAGGTGCACGATGGGCGAGATGGGAGCGGCCTGGCGCATCGAGCCGTCGCCAAACCACTCCGTCTGACCGTCCACGTCCAGCTCGATCGAAGGAAACACGAAGGGAATGGCCGCGGAGGCCAGCAGGTGCCGCACGCTGAGGTTCGTGCGCACCGAAATGCGTTGCGAACGGGTCCAGGGCGTCCATGGGTGCAGGCTCTCGTAGAACGTGACGTGCAGGCCAGACGTGTAGCTGGAGGCTGTGACCGCCAGGGCCTGCAGGAAGCCCTGTTCCATCAGCGAGGGCAGGCGCTCGAACTGCACCATTCGGTGCAGCAGCGATTCCAGCGGTGAGTTGTCCAGCAGCGAGCGGGGTTTGATGCGGCGGATGCGGGCCAAGGCCCAGCCGATCGACATCATGGTCAGCCAGCTTGCGCCAGTGCGCATCACGCCCAGCGAGTCTGCGCGGTAGACCTGTTCGACATGGAAGTGGTGCCAGACGTCCGCCATCTCGGACACGGCCCAGTGGAAACGGTCGGACTGGCAGGCCAAGGCGCTGGCGTTGAGCGCCCCCGCCGAGGTGCCCGCCACGACTTGAAAGGGGCTGGCTGCCGGTGCGCCACATTCGCGGCCAATCCGCGCAATGGCTTGCAGCACACCGACTTGGTAGGCGGCGCGGGCGCCACCGCCGGTCAGCAGCAGTCCGACCGGGCCCTGGGGCTGCAGACGGGACGGGGCCAGGGAATCCATGGCGAAGAGTCTAGCGTCCGTGTCTGGGCTCTGCTGCGCCGGGCCCCTGAACGTGGTGCGGGCCAGACACCGGCATTCATTCGTCGTCTGAGGTTTCTCCGCCGCGCTGGCCTTCGGTCAGGGTGTCGAGCTGGAAGCGCCCGCGCTCGTCCACCAGCCAGATGTCGGTGTAGGCCACGCGGCCGAGTTTGGCTGGGGCGGGGAAGGGCTGGGCCTTTTCGATCATTTTCCGGATCCAGGGCACGACTTCGGTCGCTTCTGCCGGTGCTCGCACCACCTGGATGCCGGTGACCCGGCCGCTGCCGTCGATGGACGTCTCGATCACCGCGACGGCGTGCAGCAGTGGCGGCAGTCGTCCTCGCAGCACATGCATGGGATAGGACAGGTACAGGTGCCGCGCACCTTCCAGGCGATAGGCGCGTGGGGTCGCCGCTTCGGACGGGGGCAGCTCACCGGCCTGAAGGGGCGTCGGTGCCGTGCTGAACTGGGCCTGACTGGCGCGAGGCCAGGCGAAGGCGCACATTGCCAGGACCATCAGGCTTGCGGTGGACCACCACAAGGACGGATGCCGCGCTGAAGCTGCGCGCGAGCCGGAGGCGGAGCGGTACGACATGGCACGACCCGGGGTTCCACCCAGACAGAATAAGGGTGTCCTGGGGATCGGCTGCACCGGGTCGATCTGTAGCCCTGGTGCGTTCCGCGGTGGTTCGGCGCGTGGACTCCGACCGGAAGCGCGGCTTTACGCGCCGGAGGGGTCTCCGTCGTACACCAGTTCCACCCTTTCGGCGGTGACGCCGCTGCGCCACGCCTTGAGCGCGTCGTCGTTGGGATAAAACCGTGAAGTGGGGCCGAGGTCCACTTCGCCCACGGCCGAGGGCCGCTCGATGCGCAGTCGCACTGGCACCCCCTGGCTGACTTCGCCCTCTTCCAGTTGAACCTGCCGGGCCGGATGGGCCGCAACCAGGGGCAAGAGGGGAGGAAGCTGGGCCCCCGTCAGGGTGATGCGCAGGAACTTGGCGTAGCGGCAGCGCGCCTCGGCCAAGCTCCACACGCCCTGGACGTTGAAACGCATGCCGCCGCTGAAGCGGTCAGGCTGGGCCTTGCCGGTGAGGATGACCATCTCGTCGTCCTTCAGGCTGTCGCCGTGGGCGTTGATGAGGTCTTCCGCAGCAACGCACTCGATGCCGGCGCTCTTGTCGTCGAGCTTGAAGATGGCGACCTTGCCGCGCTGGCCGTTGACGACGCGCAGGTCGCCGATGATGCCGGCCAGGGTCTGGGGGTCGCGCGTGTCGACCAGCTCCGACACCTTCTTTCGGCAGAAGCGCCGGACCTCGGCCTCCACCTGATCGAACAGGTGGCCCGAGAGGTAGTAGCCGATGGCGATCTTCTCGTGGCCCAGTCGGGTCTTGACGTCCCAGGTCTCGGCCTCGACGTAATCGGGCTCGCGGGTGGACGAGGCGTGGTCGTCACCGAAGTCGAACAGGCCGCCCTGGTTGGCGTTGGCCACCTGGGTGTCGGCGTACTCGAAGGCCAGGCCGACGCTGGCCAGTAGTTGTGCGCGGCCGTCCATGCCCAGCGGGTGCAGGGTGTCGAAACCGCCGGCCTTGATCAGCGCTTCGACCACCCGCTTGTTGACCGCCTTGCGGTCCACGCGGTTGGCGAAGTCGAAGATCGAGGTGAAGGGGCCGGCCACGTCACCGTTCGGGCCTGTGCCCTTGCCCTCGCGGGCTGCAACGATGGCCTCGATCGCGTTCTGGCCCGTGCCCTTGATGGCGGCCAGCCCGTACAGAAGCTTCTTGCGGCCTTCCTTGCCGGGCGCCGGCTGGAACTTGGCGATGCCCACGTTGACGTTGGGCGGATCGAACTGGATGCCGAACTTCAGGGCGTCGTCGCGCAACACCTTGAGCTTGTCGGTGTCGTCCTGCTCGATCGTCATGTTGGCCGCGAAGAACTCGGCCGTGTAGTGCACCTTGATCCAGGCCGTGTGATAGGCCAGCAGCGAGTAGGCGGCGGCGTGCGACTTGTTGAAGCCGTAGCCCGCGAACTTCTCCATCAGGTCGAAGACTTCGTCGGCCTTGTCCTGGTCGATGCCCTTCTCGGCCGCACCCTTGCGGAACAGCTCGCGGTGCGCGGCCATCTCCTCGGCCTTCTTCTTGCCCATGGCGCGGCGCAGCATGTCGGCGCCGCCCAGGCTGTAGCCGCCCA
>CAYRBG010000125.1:0-8426 GCA_964422355.1 uncultured Sphaerotilus sp.
CCACGACCCCTTGGTTCGTAGCCAAGTACTCTATCCAACTGAGCTACAGCCGCACGGGTGACCGTCTCGGAACGTTGTCTTCACAACGCCTGCCCTTGTTCAGGGCAGACAGAAACTATAACGCGTTATTTGATGCCTCGTCAAGTGCTGCGCACAATTTCGATGTAGCAACGCTCAAGCAGCTCGCGATCGTCGGTCGATTCCGCGAGGTTGGCCAAGCGCCGCCACGAGCGACGACGGGCTTCCTGATCGATGCCCGGGGCCGTGGCCGCCGTTTCCAGCAGGCGGCGGGCCCGCCCCCACAACTGACGCTCAGCCATCGCGCACCCCACGGTGTAGGCCAGATCGGGATCGGTGGGGAAGGCCGCAACGGCGGCCTCCAGGACCTCCAACCAGTCCGCCGGCAGACCCGCCAGACTTTCCACCAGCGCTTCCTGGATCGCCGCACGTTCGCGGTCACCCAGCTGGGCAAAGCGCTCCCAGTGCGGGCGCAACCAGGCGCGACCATCGCCGACCGCCTCCATGCCCACCGCCAGTCGAGCGGCACGGGCCGACACGAACACGTCCTTGCGGTCGGCCGCATCCAGCTGGCCCCACAGACGGCGCAACTGGTCGGCATCACGTGCGGTTTCCAGGGTCTCGATCGCGAGGCTGCGCAGCAGCCCCTGCGCCGCGCTCTGGGCAAAGGCCTGGTGCTTGGCCAGCAGGCGTGCGGTCTTGAGGGCTTCCAGCGGCTGCTTGGCCAGACGCGAGGCACGCAGACGCATGCGCAAGGCTTGCGTGCGTCGCCCCACACCTGCCGGCAGCAGCCCCAGCTGGTCGAGCGCCCGGCCGGCATCGCGATCATCCAACGCCCACTCCGCACTGAGCATGCGGGCCCCGTCGGCCACGGCTGAAATGTTGGACTTGCCCTGCGCCAAGGCCACCGCCTGGTTAAGTTGCTGGTCGCGGCGCTCACGGTCCTGCAGACGGTGCAGCGCCTGGGCGGACAGCAGGTGGGCCAGCGCACCGAACTCGATGTCGCGGTCCAGCTCGGGCGTCATGCTCTGCAGCTCAAGCGCTCGCTGCGCTGCCTTGTGGGAGCGCCCGTACCGCCCCGCAAACAGCATGGCGAGCGACTCATGCAGCGCCACTTGCGCCGCACGCTCGCGGCGCTGCACCCGCCATGCCCGAGCCCGCTCGGGCAAGCCGATCAGGCGATTGAATGCGCCGGTCACGGCGTAGATCAACACCCCCGAGACCAGCACGGCCAGCAGGAACAGGTTCAGCGACACGTCCAGGCGCCAGGGCGCCCAGTAGATCGACACCAGACCGTCGTTGGCACCAAAGACCGTTGCCGCCACCACGGCGACCACGAAGAGAAGAAGGAACCAGAACACGGAACGCACGGCCACGGCTCCTCGAAGTCAGCGGGAAGCGGTGAGCGTGGCGATCACCGCCAACGTCTCGTCCGGACGGGGAATGACCACCTGCTTGCCCTGCGCGGCAACCTGTCCCAGCAGCTCCAGGGCGGTCTGGGTGCGACGCGACTGCAGATCGAAGTAGCGCTGAATGGCCATCTGCGCCGCCTGGATATCGGCCTCGGCCACCTCGTACTGCCGCGACATCAGCGACACACGGGCGTTCATCAGGCGCAGCTTCAGGTTCTCGCGCACGAAGTAGGCCTGATCGGGCGCCACCAGCATGGCCTCCGGGCGGTCGATGCGGGTAACGCGCACCAGCGAAGACAGCTCCTTCCACACCGCCGCCAACGGCACCTGCCACTGAGTCAGCGCCCCGCTCCACCAATCCGGAGCCGACGCCGCGTCAGCCGCTGAAGCGACCTTGCCCGGCGTGCGCGCTGCCGCCGGGCGCAACACGGACGCCTTCGGCGCCGAAGTCCCCTGCTCGGGAGAGGCCACCGAAACCAGGGGAAGTTCGTCGACCAGACGTGCCGCCTCGTCCAGCTTGGAGGTCAGCATGCCGAGGTCGGCCACACTGACCGAACGCACTTTTTCAAGGTCGTGCGACAGCGCGCGACGCAGACGCTCCAGGCGCGGCTGATTGACGCGCGACAACCGCTCGTCGGCCGTGCGCAGCGCAGCGGCCAGAGGTTCGGCCCCACCGGTCAACGCACTCTGCTGCATGGCCACACGGATGGCCGAATCGATGTCGGTGACCAGATTCTCGTCGCGCGAACGGGAGAGCGACTGGATCAGGTCCTCCAACTGCCCACGCTGCAGACCCACCTCGGCCAGACGCTCTTCCAGCAGCGACACCTTGGCCGCGCTTTCGCGGGCCGAGTCCTGGGCCTGCTTGGCCAGGACCTTGGCTTCAGACGACTGCTCTGTGCTGCCTTGCTGGCGCTTGACCAGCTCCTGCTCCAGTGTGCGCACCTGCTGGCGGGTTTCCCAGCTCATCCAGGTGGTCACGGCCGCCAGCGCGGTCAGCACGGCCGCACCGGCCCACGCCCAGCCCGGCAGGCCACCGACATGGACGGGCCCACTCGGTGCAGGGGGATCCCCTCGCCCCACGCTAGAGAGCTTCTCAGGCGAGGGAGGCACCGAAGAGGCACCGGGTGATGGAGGCGCCGTCGACACCACCGCCCGGGACTCGACCGCCCCCGTCGGCGTCGGCAAAGCGGGATCGGGGACGTGGTCGGAAGATGAGTTCGTATCGTTCACGGCAAGACTCGGCAACGAAAACCACCCGCCAAGCCGTCGATGACAGCCTGGATGAGCGGCTCGATTGTATCGATGGGGGACTCCGTCCCGGATTTACCGCGCAGCGGCGGACAAGCCCCGCCACGCCTCGCGGATCACACCCGCATCGGGCAACACGGCTCGGACGTCGCGCCAACCGGCCCGCCACGCGGTGTCTGCAATCTTGGGGTGCGTGGCCAACGCCACCTGATGCCGGGCCGCGTCCAGCGCGGCGGCACCCCGCTCCTGCAGTGCATCCATCAAATGGTCGATGCACTGGGAGCTGCTGAACAGCCAAACCGCGTGCGGATTGCCCAGCACCGTTGCCAGCCTTTCACGCTCGCCGTCGCTCCACGGCGGGGCACACCGGCGGTAGGCGGCCAGGAACTCGACCTCGGCACCAGCCTGGCGCAAGGTCTCGGCCAACCAGTCGCGCCCGTCTTCGCCGCGCACGATCAGGACACGCCGACCAGCCCAGTCGCGGGCCCCCAGCACCTGGGCCCACAGGGTTTCCGCGTCGAATCGATCGGACGTGCCGAGCGGCTGGTCGATCGCCTCGGGCGGCACCCCGCATTGCAACAGCGCGCCGGCGGTCCCCGATCCCGTGGCAGCGGCGCGCACGGAAGCCGGCCACGACCGCGCCGCCGAGGACGCCCAGAACCGCAACACCGCGTTCGGGCTCACGAACATCACCAGATCCTGTCCCGCCAAGCGCTGCCATGCCGAAACCAGCTCCCCGTCGTCGGACGGCAAAGGCTCGATGCACAGCAGCGGCAGCGCCTGCGCGGGCACGCCCAGATCATTCAGGCGGGACACCCATTCGTCGGCCTGAGGCTGAGGACGGGTGACCAGAAGCGGCCGCAGGCCCTCAGGCATGAACGAGGCGCTGCAGGACCTCTTCGCCACCGGCCTGGCGCAGCTCCTGCGCCACGGCCTGTCCGAGGGCATCCGCCTCGGCCGCGAACGTCACCGGCACACAGCGCTCGCTGCGCAGCATGGGACGGCTGGCGTCGGTCGGATCACCCAGACGGGCTTCGAGGCGCAGACCGGCGTCGGTCCAGGTGGCAAACGCCGCCAGAGGCATGCTGCAGCTTCCGCCCAAGGCACGGGACACTGCACGCTCGGCGTGCACGGCCAACCAGGTCGGTGCATGGATGAAGGTCGAGAGTGCCTCACGCAGGGCAGTGGCGTCCTCGCGCACCTCCAGGCCCAGGGCACCCTGACCGGCCGCGGGCAGCATCACCTCGGGCTCGATCACCGCCCGGATGCGGTCCGCCAAGCCCAGGCGCTTCAGGCCGGCCGCCGCCAGCACGATGCCGTCGTACTGGCCTTCGTCGAGCCTGCGCAGGCGGGTGTCGAGGTTGCCGCGCAAGGGCTGCACGTCGAGGTCCGGACGCAGGGCCTTGAGCTGCACCACACGGCGCAGGCTGGAGGTACCGACACAAGCCCCCTGCGGCAAGTCCTGAATGGAGGCGTAGCGGCTCGACACCCAGGCATCGCGCGGATCTTCACGCTCCAGCACACCGCACAGCACGAAGCCCGGCGGCATGTCCATCGGCACGTCTTTGAGCGAGTGCACGGCCAAGTGGGCGCGCCCTTCTTCCAGCGCCGTTTCCAGTTCCTTGACGAACAGGCCTTTGCCGCCCACCTTGGACAGCGCGCGATCAAGGATCTGGTCACCCTTGGTGGTCATGCCCAGCAGCTCCACCGACCACCCCATGCGGGACTTCAGCAGGTCTCGGACGTGTTCGGCCTGCCACAGGGCGAGGCGGCTTTCACGGGTGGCGATGATGCAGGTGGCGGGCAAAGTGTTCATGGCGTGGATTGTCACCCACACCTGCCCCATCACCGATGGCACAGGTCTGGCTTGGGTCAATTACGATGTTCAATCCCGTTCCTGCAAGGTCCGACCGCATGCCCACGTCCACCCGCACCCGCAGCCCCAACGCCACACGCACGCCCAAGACCCCGGATGCCCGCGACGCCGCGGAGAAAAACCGCCCGCTGGTCGAGGACATCCGCCTGCTGGGCCGCCTGTTGGGCGACGTGATCCGGGATCTCGAAGGCAAGGCCGCTTTCGAGCTGGTCGAGAAGGTGCGTCAGCTCTCGGTGGCCTACCGCCTCAAGCAGGACGCCACCGCCGGCAAGGCCCTGGACCGCCTGCTCAAGAACCTCACCATCGACCAGATGGTCAGCGTGATCCGCGCCTTCAGCTACTTCTCGCACCTGGCCAACATCGCCGAGGACCGCCACCACGTGCGCCGCCGCGAGATCCACGAGCGCCTGGGCAACCTGCAGGAAGGCTCGCTGGCCATGTGCTTCGAGCGCCTGGCCGAGGCCGACATCCGCGCCGCCGACATCGCCTCGACGCTGGACCGCGCCTACATCTCCCCGGTGCTCACCGCCCACCCCACCGAGGTGCAGCGCAAGAGCATCCTGGACGCCGAGCGCGCCATCGCCGAACTCATCACCCAGCGCGATGCCCTGCACACCGAGCGCGAAAAGACCGACAACGAAGCCCTGCTGCGCGCCCGCGTCACGCAGCTCTGGCAAACACGCATGCTGCGCCAGACCAAGCTGACCGTCTCCGACGAGATCGAAAACGCGCTGTCGTACTACCAGTCCACCTTCCTGCGGCAGGTACCCCGGCTGTACGAAGAGGTGGAGCGCGCCCTGCCCGGCTATGACATCGCCTCGTTCTTCCGCATGGGCAACTGGATCGGCGGCGACCGCGACGGCAACCCCTTCGTCACCGCGCCGACGCTGCGCGAGGCCCTGGCCCGCCAGAGCGAGACCGCACTGCGCTTTTACCTGGGTGAAATCCACGCCCTGGGCACCGAGCTGTCGATGTCGCTGCTGCTGGCCGAGGTCACGCCGGAGATGGTCGAGCTGGCCTCCCGCTCGCCCGACCAGAACGAGCACCGCATGGACGAGCCCTATCGGCGCGCCATGATCGGCATCTACGCCCGCCTAGCGGCAACGCTGCGCGAGCTCACCGGCACGGAGGCCCCTCTGCCGACGGCCGATCAGCCCCCCTACGCCCACGCCGACGAACTGCTGGCCGACCTGCGCACCATCGAAGCCTCGCTGCGCTTCCACCACGCCGAAGCGCTGATCGGCATGCGCCTGGCGCCGCTGATCCGCGCCGTGCAGGTCTTCGGCTTCCACCTCGCCACGGTGGACTTGCGCCAGAGCTCGGATCAGCACGAGCTCGTCGTCGCCGAGCTGCTGGCCATGGCCGACATCGTGCCGGACTACCTGGCCCTGAACGAGGCCGAGCGCCGCGAGGTGCTGCTGCGCCAACTCAACGACGCCCGCGGCCTGCGCGTGATCGGTGCAGCCTACAGCGAGCACGCCCAGTCCGAACTGGCCATCTTCGAAACCGCCCGCGAGATGCTGGGCAGCTACGGCCGCCAAGCGCTGCACCATTACATCATCAGCCACACCGAAGAGGTCAGCGACCTGCTGGAGGTGCTGCTGCTGCAGAAGGAAGTGGGCCTGATGCGCGGCCGGCTGGACAGCGACGCCGCCGTCAACGACCTGATCGTCGTGCCGCTGTTCGAAACCATCGGCGACCTGCGCCGGGCCGCCGAAATCATGCGGGAGTTCTATGCGCTGCCCGGCATTCCGGAGCTGGTGCAGCGCTCCGGGCCCTGCGGGCGCGGCGAGCAGGACGTCATGCTGGGCTACTCCGACTCCAACAAGGACGGCGGCTTCTTCACCAGCAACTGGGAGCTCTACGCCGCCGAGGTGGCGCTGGAGCAACTGTTCCGCGGCCTGAACGACAGCCACGGCATCACGCTGCGCCTCTTCCACGGCCGCGGCGGCACCGTAGGCCGCGGCGGTGGCCCGAGCTACCAGGCCATCCTGGCCCAGCCCCCCGGCACGGTGAACGGCCAGATCCGCCTGACCGAACAGGGCGAAGTCATCGCCTCCAAGTACTCGCACCCGGTGATCGGCCTGCGCAACCTGGAAACCCTGGTCGCCGCCACGCTGGAATCGACCCTGCTCAGCCCCAGCCGCACGGCCCCCAAGGCCTTCCTGGACGCCGCAGCGGAAATCTCGGTGGCCAGCATGGCCGCCTACCGCCACCTGGTCTACGAGACCCCGGGCTTCACCGACTACTTCTTTGCCGCCACGCCGATCCGCGAGATCGCCGAGCTCAACATCGGCTCACGCCCCGCCTCGCGCAAAGCCACGCGCGCCATCGAAGACCTGCGCGCCATCCCCTGGGGCTTCAGCTGGGGCCAGTGCCGGGTGGCGCTGCCGGGCTGGTGCGGCTTCGGCTCGGCCATCGAGACCTACCTGAACGCCCAGGGCGATGCCAAGCGCGACACCCGCCTGGCCCTGCTGCAGAAGATGTTCAAGCAGTGGCCCTTCTTCCGCACCCTGCTGTCCAACCTGGACATGGTGCTGGCCAAGTCGGACCTGGCCATCGCCGCACGCTACCTGGAGCTGGTCGAAGACAAGAAGCTCGGCAAGAAGATCTTCACCGCCATCGAGGCCGAATGGCGCCGCACCAACGACGTGCTCACGCTCATCACCGGCGAGCCCTCAAGGCTGGCAAGCAACCCGTCGCTGGCGCGCTCGATCGAGCACCGCTTCCCATATCTCGATCCGCTCAACCACCTGCAGGTGGAGCTGATGCGCCGCTATCGGCAGCGGCAGGATGGGGATCCCGTCAACGCAAGGCTGCAGCGCGGGATCCACATCTCGATCAACGGGGTGGCGGCGGGGTTGCGCAATACGGGTTGATCGTCGAGCACCGCGGAGAGAGCCCTGTCGCATCCCCCCGCGCCTCGACCCATGACCGGCCCCCACCCCATGCCCCGGGGATGGACACTATTTCACGTTCAGAGGAACCTATTGATACTCAGCAGTAAACGGCCCTAATCAATAACCCTACTTTGAGAGCAACACCATGCCGTCACTCCAACTCAGAGCACTTGCATTTTGTGCACTCGCCGCAGGCGCTGTCACTTCCTATGCGGCTGTTCCTGTAACGGACTTGAACACTTCCGATGGCAACACCTTCGTCACCGCCCCCTTCTCCGGCAGCACGGCACTGACCATAGGCTCCACACTGATGGTCAACAGCCTAGGAAAAGTGACTTACAAGGGGTTGGACGTGACCTCGACGACAACGACGGGCGTATCCAGCGACGGCTGGTTCTATGACGCCGTGACGTCTTATGTGCCGAGCAGCGGTAGCTGGGGAAATCATGCGTCGACCACTTTTACCTTCTCCCAAGCCGTCACTGCTTTTGGTGCAACGCTTTGGAATCTGGGGTTTGATAGCGCATATCCTGGCTCTCACCTCTTGGTTTCTCTGGGAACTGGTGGCCCATCCTTTCAGATCGATACGACGGTAGGAAAGGACTCTCCTGAAACATTTATTGGTTTCCTGTCCGCGACGCCTTTCACTTCTGTGACGTTGACAACCACAAGCACCGGCATTTTGGTTGATCCAGAACATACAGGAGTTAGTAGCCTCGC
This sequence comes from uncultured Sphaerotilus sp., assembly GCA_964422355.1. Lineage (GTDB taxonomy): Bacteria > Pseudomonadota > Gammaproteobacteria > Burkholderiales > Burkholderiaceae_C > Sphaerotilus. Next base: position 8,178 of record CAYRBG010000125.1, read on the forward strand.
CTACACCCTGGAAACATATAAGGCCAAGGATTTCGTGGCCGTGAACTACACCTCGGCAGTTCCCGAGCCTGAAACCTACGCCATGATGCTCGCAGGCTTGGGCTCCATCGCACTGATGGCCCGTCGCAGGAGGCTCCAAGCCAGCTCCCACTCTTGAATTGAAACCCGCTTCGGCGGGTTTTCATTTTCAGCATCCCGTGAAGTTCGGCCTGCGCTTCTCGATGAACGCCGTGATGCCTTCGCGGTGAT
>CAYRBG010000126.1:0-8410 GCA_964422355.1 uncultured Sphaerotilus sp.
TCGGCAAACCCGATGAGCGCTCTCCGCGGGCCAAGGACTTCCTCTCCAAGATCCTGCAGCACTGACACCACGGCTTGGGCCGATTCAGCGGAACGGACCTTCCTGAGGGCGTGCGCCTCGCGGACAATTCCCGCATGACCACGCCCACCACCCTCACGCTCACCCGCCCCGACGACTGGCACCTGCACGTGCGCGACGGCGCCGCCATGCACGCGGTCGTGCCCGACACCGCGCGCCAGTTCGGCCGCGCGATCATCATGCCGAATCTGCGCCCGCCTGTGACCACCACCGAACAGGCGTTGGCCTACCGCGACCGCATCCAGGCCGCCGTGCCGGCCGGCGTGGACTTCACGCCGCTGATGACGCTCTACCTCACGGACAACACGCCCGCCGAGGAAATCGCCCGCGCCAAGGCGGCCGGGGTGGTCGCACTCAAGCTCTACCCGGCCGGCGCCACGACCAACAGCGACGCGGGCGTCACCGACATCCGCAAGACCTACGCCACGCTCGAAGCGATGCAGCGCGAAGGCCTGCTGCTGCTCGTGCACGGTGAAGTCACCGACCCGAGCATCGACATCTTCGACCGCGAAGCCGTCTTCATCGACCAGGTCATGACGCCGCTGCGCAAGGACTTCCCGGAGCTGAAGGTGGTGTTCGAGCACATCACCACCCGCGAAGCGGCGCAGTACGTGACCGAAGCCGACGCGTTCACCGGCGCCACGATCACCGCCCACCACCTGCTCTACAACCGCAACGCCATCTTCACCGGCGGACTGCGCCCGCACTACTACTGCCTGCCGGTGCTCAAGCGCGAGGTGCATCGCGAAGCCCTGGTGGAGGCGGCCACGTCGGGCAACGCGCGCTTCTTCCTCGGCACGGACAGCGCGCCCCACGCGGCCCACCTCAAGGAGCACGCCGCGGCCTGCGCCGGCTGCTACACCGCGCTGAGCGCGCTGGAGCTCTACGCCCAGGCCTTCGAGAACGCCGGCGCCCTGGACCGGCTGGAAGCGTTCGCCAGCTTCAACGGCCCAGCCTTCTACGGCCTGCCGCGCAACACCGGTACCGTCACGCTGACGCGCGAGCCCTGGACCCTGCCCGAGACCCTGGCCTTCGGCGAAGCCCAGCTCAAGCCGCTGTGCGCGGGCGAAACGCTGAACTGGAAGCTGCAGGGCTGAAACGCCCGGCACGACCCTCCCGGCCAATCCGCAGCAAAACACTCTGCTGATGGATGGAGGGGGCCCGGCCTTGGTCCGGGCCCTTCATAGTGCAGACATCGCCGCCCCGCGCGGCCTTGATCCACGACCCGCGCGGGTTCTGCACCATGGCCAACCTTCTTTCCGGCGAAACCTCGCCCTACCTGCTCCAGCACGCCCACCATCCGGTGCACTGGCAACCCTGGCGCCCCGAGGCCCTGGCGCAGGCCCGGCGCGAGGACAAGCCCATCCTGCTGTCCATCGGCTACGCCTCCTGCCATTGGTGCCACGTGATGGCCCACGAGTCCTTCGAGGACGAGGCGGTGGCCGCACAGATGAACGAGCACTTTGTCTGCATCAAGGTCGACCGCGAAGAGCGTCCCGACCTGGACCGCATCTACCAGAGCACCCACGAGCTGCTGACCCGCAAATCCGGCGGCTGGCCGCTCACCGTCTTCCTGTCGCCCGACGGCACACCGTTTCACAGCGGCACCTACTACCCGCCCACCGCCCAGTACGGTCGCCCCGCCTTCACCGACCTGCTGGCCTCCGTTCACGAAGCCTGGGCCGGCAAACGCAGCTCGATCGAGGCCCAGAACCAGGCGGTGCGGGAAGCGCTGGACAAGCGCCTGCCCAGCGCCGCACGCGATGCCCAGGGTCAAGCGATGGACCCCGCTCGCCTGCGCGCCGCCCTGGCTGGGCCGGCCCAGGCGGCCGCTGCCGGCTGGTTGAGCCAGACCCACGACGCCCAGCACGGCGGCTTTGGTGATGCGCCCAAGTTCCCACATCCCACCGATCTGGTCTGGTGGTTCGAGCATGCCTTGAGTGCCCCGGACGAGGGGGCCCGCCAGTCCGTGCTGCAGACCTTGCGGGCCATGGCCGAGGGCGGGCTGTTCGACCAGTTGGGCGGAGGCTTCTTCCGCTACAGCGTCGACGCGCGCTGGGACATCCCCCACTTCGAGAAGATGCTCGGCGAGAACGGCCTCCTGCTGGGCCTGTATGCCCAAGCCCTGGCCCACACCGGCGAGACGCTGTTTGCCCACGTGGTGGATGCCACCGTGCACTGGATGCTGCGCGAAATGCAGGGCGTGTGGCCCGACGTGGAGCCGGCCGCGAACAAGGACGCCACCACCTCGAACGAACCCAAGCCCATTCCCCCCTTGCGGCCCAACCCGGACGACGGTCAAGCCCTGGGCTTCATGGCGTCGATGGATGCCGACAGCGAAGGTGCGGAAGGGCGCTTCTACGTCTGGAACGCGAGCGAGCTGCGCGAGGCCTTGACCCCGCTGGAATGGGACCTGGCCGCCGCGCACTGGAACCTGCTGGACGGCCCGAACTTCGAGAACCGCCACTGGCATCTGCGCGTCGTGCGCCCGGCGGTCCAGCTCGCGCGCACGCTCGACCAACCCCTGCCGGCGCTGCAGAACATCCTGGACGCGGCGCGACTGAAGCTCTTGCGCGTGCGCAGCGCCCGCCCCCGCCCCGCCCGCGACGGGCAGGTGCTCACCGGCTGGAACGCCCTGGCGATCCAGGGTTTGGCACAGGCTGCCGCCGTGACCGGCCGGCAGGACGCCCTGCGGGCTGCGCGGCGGGCCCTGGACTTCGTGAGGAAGCACCTCTGGGTGCCCCCCGCCCCCGGGGCGGCCCCCCGGCTGCTGGCCGTCTGGTGCGCGGGGAGGGCACGCCATGACGCCACGCTCGATGACCACGCCTACCTGCTCGACGCGCTGCTCACTCTCATCCAGGCCGACTTCCGCCCCGAGGACCTGAGCTGGGCTCAGGCCCTGGCCGATGCCCTGCTGAACCACTTCGAGGACCCCGACGCTGGCGGCTTCTTCTTCACCCGCCACGACCACGAGCCGCTGATCCACCGCCCCAAGCCGGCACAGGATCAGGCCCTGCCGGGCGGCAACGCGGTGGCGGCGGGCGCCTTGCTCAGGCTCGGCCTGCTGTGCGCGCAACCGCGCTGGCTGCGCGCCGCCGAGCGCACCCTGGAACTGTTTGCGGCCGACGCTGCGCGTCATCCGGGCGGCTGGTCGCGGCTGCTTCAGTCGGCCGTGGAAGCGGCCTGCCCGCCTGCGATGGTCGTGCTTCGCGGCCCGGAGGCGGACGCCTGGCGGGACGCCGTGCTGCGACACGCGCCGCTGCACACGCTGGTGGTGGCCACCTCCGACCCTGGACTCGCTCTGCCGGGTGCCCTTGACCACCCGTGGCCTGAGAACGGAATCACCCAGGCCTGGGTCTGTCACGACCAGACCTGCTCGCCCCCGATCGCCGATCTGTCGGAACTGATGGGCGGCCTGGGCCTGCAGCACGCCCCGGCCAACGTGGGCTGAACGCGCCCGCGCACCGCCTCTGCGGTCCCCTGTCCCTTGAGGGTCGGGGGATGCCCTACCATCCAGGAACTTCGGGGGGCAAAGATGACCGAAGCTGCCAAGGCTTGAAAGGCGCGGCCTGCGCCCTCATCTTCCTCCCACGGTCCGTCGTGGACCGCCCATCGACGTTCACTTCGACGCCATGAAACGCATCGCCCTGTTCCTGCTGACCAACTTCGCCGTGATGCTGGTGCTGAGCATCAGTGCCCGGTTGCTGGGGGTGGACCGCTTCCTCGCCGCCAACGGCCTGAACATGGGGGCCCTGCTGGGCTTCTCGCTGCTGATGGGCTTCGGCGGCTCCTTCGTCTCGCTGCTGATGAGCAAGACGATGGCCAAGATGAGCACCGGAGCGCAGATCATCAACGACTCGCCCGACCCCGCCCACCGCTGGATCGTCTCCACCGTGGCCCGCTTTGCCGAGCGCGCCGGCATCCAGATGCCGGAAGTGGCAATCTACGAGGGGGAGCCCAACGCCTTCGCCACCGGCGCGTTCAAGAACTCGGCCTTGGTGGCCGTTTCGACCGGCCTGCTGCACAACATGACCCGCGACGAGGTCGAGGCCGTGATCGGCCACGAGATCGCGCACGTCGCCAACGGCGACATGGTGACGCTAACCCTGATCCAGGGCGTGACCAACACCTTCGTGATCTTCCTGTCGCGCGCCGTGGGCTTCGTGGTCGACCGCGCCCTGCAGGGCAACCGCGACGAGGAATACCGCGGCCCAGGCATCGGCTACATGATCACCTCGATGGTGCTGGAGGTGGTGCTGGGCATTCTCGCCACGATGATCGTGGCCTGGTTCTCGCGCTACCGCGAATACCGTGCCGACGCCGGGGCGGCCCAACTCATGGGTGACCGCGCCCCGATGATCCGAGCCCTGGCCCGCCTGGGGGGCATCGACTCCAACGACCTGCCGCAGTCGGTCCAGGCCATGGGGATCACCGGCAAGGGCAGCGGCCTGATGGCCCTGTTCGCCAGCCACCCACCCATCGAGGCCCGAATCGAAGCCCTGCGCACCGCGCAGTGACGCAGACCACGGCCACACACAGGGGACTCTCGTCCCCCTTTTTTCGTTGGGATCGTCAGTACCTGCCGGTGAACCCGGCCACCCGCAGGTAGGCCCGGGCCACACCACCAATCACCGAGCGGCGCAACCAGCTGGCCCAGCCGCGCGCATGCACCCGCTGCAGGGTGATGGCCTCGGACGCCTCCCAGGCCTGCATCAGGTCGTTCGCCAGCGTGGCGTTGAACGCCGCATCGCTGATGACGACGTTGGCCTCCAGATTGAGCAGCAGCGACAGCGGGTCGATGTTGGAGCTGCCCACCGTGGCCCAGGCCTCATCCACCACCATGACCTTGGCGTGCAGGAAGGCCTGCACGTATTCGAAGATCTGGACACCCGAGCGCATCAGCTCGTCGTACAGCACCCGCGCGGCTGCGGCGGCGATGCGGTAGTCCGGACGCCCCTGCAGCAGCAGCTTTACCTCCACGCCACGGGCCGCCGCATCGCACAAGGCGCGGCGAAACCCCCGCCCGGGATAGAAATACGGCGTCACCAACCAGATCCGCTGCCGGGCCGACTGGATGGCTTCGACATAGGCGTGCTCGATGCTCCGGCGGCGGGAGAAGTTGTCGCGCAGCACAAACACCGCCGAGGCGCCTCCTGCGGCCGGTTCAGAAGCCCGAGCCTCCCACCGGGCGCTGCGGGGCAAACGCAGGCCCTTGACGACACCCCGCCAGCGCCGGAGCAGCTTGGGGTCGCGGGCCAGGGTCTGGGCCTCGCTTCGCCAGTCGCTCCCGAGCCAGGCGCGCGACCACAGGGCCCGCACGGCCTCGTCCATCACCGACACCACCGGTCCCTGCACCTGCACGGCATAGTCCAGCCGCGGCAGGGTCAGCCGGCCATGGTGCAGGTCGAAGAGGTCGTCGATGATGTTGATGCCCCCGACGAACCCGACCTCGCCGTCGACCACGCAGAGCTTGGTGTGCAGGCGCCGCAACTGGTCGGGCTGGAACCAGTGCACCCAACTCTGCAAAGGCCGGAACACGGTCAGGGTGATGCCGGCGGCGCGCAGTCGGGTGCTCAGCCACGGCAAGGTTTCGCGGGAGCCGAAACCGTCGACCACCACCCGCACGCGTACCCCGCGCTTGGCCGCCCGTTCCAGGGCGTCCACCACCCGGAGTGCCGCCGGGTCCGTGTGGAAGATGTAAGTCGCCAGCCAGACCTGATGGCGCGCGGCGTCCATGGCCTCGATCATGGCCGGGAAGAGCGCCTCCCCGCCGCGATGCAGCGTCAGCTCATGCCCACTGCGCCAGGTGTGAGCAGACGCGCCTTGACCCCAACGCCCTTCGACGGTGGCCATGGCATCGGCCCGCGAGCTCACACCGCCTCCAGCTCCATCACCAGGGGCAGGTGATCGGACAGGCGTGCCCAGACCGGACCGCGCGGCGCAATCGCCCCAGTGCAGCGCAGGCCCCGCACATAGACGCGGTCCAGCGAAAACAGCGGAAGGCGCGACGGAAACGTCAGCGGCGAACGCCCCTGCGCATCCACACCGGCCCGGTGCAGGCCGCAGACGCGGATCGCCGGATCCAGCCGCTCGCCCCAGTCGTTGAAGTCTCCGGCCACGATGACCGGAGCATCGTGCGGCACCTGCTCCTGCAGATACGCTCCAAGCCGTTCGGCCTGCCGGATCCGGCTGGCATGGATCAGCCCGAAATGGGCCACCACGGCGTGAATCGGCCGGTCCCGCCAGTGCACGACCACATGCAGCAGTCCACGTTGCTCGAAGCGGTGATCGGACACGTCGTGGTGCCCCACTTCACCCGTGGGCCAACGGCTGAGCAGGGCGTTGCCGTGCTCGCCATCGCGGGTCACGGCGTTGGTGCGGTAGACGGCCTCATAGCCATCGGGGGCAAGGCACTCGGCCTGCCCCTGGCTCGGCCATCCCCAATGGCTGTGGTCGAAACGCCGAGCGTCGCGACGGTGGAACAGCCGCACCTCCTGCAGAAACACCAGATCCGCCTGCAGCGCCGCCACAGCCACGCCCTGGTTGTGGATCTCCAGGCGGCGAGACGGCCCCATGCCGCGCACCCCCTTGTGGATGTTGTAGGTGACGATGCGCAGGCGGTCCGCCGACGCACGCTCCCCCGACTCGCCCGCCCCTTGCTCAGGTTCCATCGAGCGCCATCCCGAAGGTGCCCAAGGTCGGTGGATGCGTCCGCCTCGACGGCCGGTGCTCATGGAGTGGTCTCCCTCTTTCGTTGGGCCAGTTCGGTGATGGCGGCCGCATTGCTGGGTGAAAAGCAGCGCCGAGCAGCCTCCGCCCAAGGCAGCCACTCGCACCGCAGGTGTTCCCGGGGCGCGAGCCGAACCGACGTCCCCGCCGGCACCTGCAGCGAAAACACATGCTCGGTGTTCTGCGAGACACCCGGCCCATAACGGTGGCGCCACTGCGGATAGATCTCGTAGACGTTCTGCCGGTCCCAGTCGCTCAGCACCGCCTCGGACAAGCCACCGGCCCCGATCACGATGCCCGTCTCCTCCTCGACCTCGCGCACCGCAGCTTGCAAGGGCGGCTCGCTCCAATCATCGAGCGATCCGGTCACGCTTTGCCAATAGCCGGGACGGTCGGCCCGCTCCAGCAACAGCACCTGCAGATCCACCGTGTGGATGACCACAAGCACCGACACCGGAATCTTGGGTGGGCGGGACACCGCCGGTGCGGAGAGCGAAACCGACAGGTTCATCTTGGGGTCAGGTGCAGAAGCTGTCACCCTTTGACTTTAGCCGGATCGCTGGGCCTCAGCGCAACATCGCCACCGCGGCGAAGGCAGCCAGCAACAGCGCCGTATGCACCACTGCCGCAACCGCATGGAGCAAAGCGACGGCCCTCCCGACCGCACCCGAAGCGGCGCCCGGTCGCCCCTGACCAACCCAGGCACCTGCACCAGCCAACAACCACACCGGCAGCGAACCCAGCGCCCACCAGGCCTGCGAAGGCAACCAGTCGATCCACCACCACCAGGCTGTCCAGGCGTGGGCCAGCAGACCGAGCATCCAGCCCCAGCCTGACACCGAGGCCAAGTTCGGAGCGCTGGCGCAGCAACGCGTCGCAGCCGCCCAAGCTCCCACGCTGACACCAGCCACGGCGGCGATGACCCCCAACGAACCGCGTTGAGCCGCATCCGTCGCCGCCACCGTCAGCCAGGCGCCCAGCGCCCACACCACAGCGTCTCCGACCGAAGAACGCGGGACCTTCGACAGCCCCCACGCCGCCCCAGCCAAGGCCAGCACCACGGGTCCGCTGTGGGCCGCCACCAGAACCACACCGCCCGTCGCCACGATGACGGCGTGTTCCACCCCGCTCGAACGGTGCCCCAGTCGACCTTGATCCACCCACACGGCAAGGACGAGGACGCTGCCCAACATCACTCCCGCCTTCCACAGGCTCCACGGTGTGCCGCAAGCCTGCGACGACACGCTGCCGAGTAACCCGGCCAACACGATCAGCGCAAGTCCGCCCACGTGGAACCCAGGCCTCTGCGACGGGGACGATGGGGCTGGATCTTCATGTGACATGAGCCGCAGGGTGCGCGAACTTGACCCCACTCGCCATGCCGGTCGTCAAGCGGCGCCCGGCCCAAAAACAAACAGGGCCCGAAGGCCCTGTTCCAAAGCGGATTCAGATGCGAGGCACTCAGGCCTTGGCCACAGCCGCCTGCGCATTGCGCAGACGAATGTGCAGCTCGCGCAACTGCTTCTCGTCGACCAGGCTCGGTGCGCCGGTCAGCAGGCACTGGGCGCGCTGGGTCTTGGGGAAGGCGATCACGTCGCGGATG
>CAYRBG010000127.1:0-8390 GCA_964422355.1 uncultured Sphaerotilus sp.
GATGCATCACCTGCCCGATCGACACGGCGCCCGGCACGACGGACGCCATCACCGCGCCGAGCACGCTCACAAACACCGCCGTCACCACGAGCGGCAGCACCGTCCGACGAAACGCGCTGGCCAGCCAGTGCGGTCGGTCCGCCTCCGGAAGGCGGCGGACCAGCGCGTAAGACACGCCGCTGTCCACCAATACTTCGGCCAACAGCACGGGCGCAGCGTAGATCACATACAGCGACGCCAGAGCGATGCCCACCGCAAACACGATCACCACCAAGGGAATGGCCACCTCGTCGGCATCGGACACCGCATCGACCGCGTCACCAGCCACCGACGACAGCGAACTCCCCACCCCACCGTGATCCGGAGTGACCGGTGCAAAGGCCCGAAACGCCCCCGAGGCCCCTCCGCCCGCAAAGTCGCCACCACCCCCGCTGACGATGTCGGGGCCGCCCTTGGACGCCCCAGCGGACCGGGGCGTGGGCACGAGGTCGGCCGCATCCACCAGATCGCCCAGATCGACATCGGCCTCCCGCGCCCGCAGCCACACCCACAGCAGAAACAGGAAGAACAGGTAGGCCACACCCAAGGCCAACGGGTAACGCACCGCCATGCTCGTCAGCCCGAGCTGCAGCGTGACGTACGAGGTCAGCAATCCAAACCCACCGGTGGCCGCCACGATCAGGGACATCTGCAGGCGGGGAAACGAATCGCGCTGCAGTCGATCCTGCACGCGTTGCACGGCGGCAGAACGGGAGAGCACGGGAGAGCGCCGGAAAGACATGAGGGCAGCCGAAAAGGTGAACCTGACCGCCGGTGTACCGCAGCCGCACGCCACCCGCCGGGCTTGTGCTCGCATCCGGCCCTCGGTCATGACTCAATTCACGACCCAGCCGGGCCAGCACAGGTCCTCAGGACGCCGAGGCCCCTTGGGCCTGCGCCGCCGCCCAGGACGCCCGGATGATGGCGGCGGCCTGACCCGCCCGTCCCGGCAGCTCGTTTTCCGTGCCGTTGACGAAGGCCTGCAGCGGCCAATCATTCACGACGCCAATGAGGCCATTCAGTGCGGGGACCGGTCCCTCTGGAAGCGAGGGATCGAGGCACCCCGCCAGCAGCGCCGCGAGCTCCCGCTGGCCTTCATCGCGAATGCTCAAGCCCTGCTCGCCCAGCGACAGAATGCCCAGCAACACCGCCTTGGCGCGCGGCGCGTTCACACGGAAGTGCTCGAACATCGCCCGGATGGCCGCCTCCAGACGATCGGCACCCTCCGGCGCCTCGTCGGCCGCCCTGCGCATGCCGTCGAGGCACTCCTTGTAGCCCCGCTGGTACAGCGCCACCAAACCTTCCTGCTTGGACAGGAAATGCTCGTAATACGTGCGCTTGGAAACGCGGGCTTCTGCAGCGATGTCGGCAATGGTCGTGGCCTCAAAGCCCCTTTTCACGAGACTGCGGGCCATGCCGTCCAACAAGCGTCTGCGGTGCACCGATGCCGGGGTGGTGCGGGTCGCGAAGCGAACCATCTTTTTGTTTTCCCCATGTAAAGCCTTGTGAACCGATTGTGCGTCTGCGCACGAACGGCCGGCTCACGGGAAAGCCCGCAAAATCGGCAGGCTCCTAGACGGAGCGCAAGAACCCTCTGTCCATCACGCCGGCTGCGGCATGCGGATGGCCGCCAATCCGGCCCGGAACACGTGTGCGGCCCGCGCGGCGCGTTCAGGCAAGGTCTGCGCCGAATCCGAGGCGAAGGCACTCAGGGTCCAGTCGCAAAAGACACCCAGCAGGCCCTGAGCTTCGCTCGGGGGCACTTCGTCGGTCGACACCCCGGCGTGCTCGGACAGGAGACGCAACAACTGCCGGTGCCCCTCTTCGCGCAGCTTCAGGCCCACCTCGCCCAGCCCGATGATGCCCATGATCACCACCTTGGAGCGGGCCGCATGACGTGCAAAGTGTTCAAACATGGCGCGGAACCCGGCCTCCAGGCGATCGCCCTCGGCCGGCGCGGCCGACGCGGCCTCCCGCACCGAACTCAGACACTCCGCGGCACCCCGGCGGTACAGCGCCATCACACAGTCCTGCTTGGACTCGAACTGTTCGCAAAACGTGCGCTTGGACACCCGGGCCTCGGCCGCAACATCGGCAATCGTCGTGGCCTCGTAGCCCTGCCGCTCCAGGCACCGGGCCATGGCATCCAGGACCCGATCGCGGTGGGAAGGGGCGCAGGAGAAAGGGGACCCCTCTTCAAGTCGAAGCGTTTTCATCCCTGGTCAATGGTGTCGTAGAGAAGGTTGTGATTTTATTGAATTTGCATCCTTTGCCACATAAAGACCTCACTCTTTCCGTGCTGAACCGCACTCCTGCCGGCCCGGCGCACGCCAAACCCCTCCGAGTGAGGGATTTTCAAGCGCTGCGCGACAGCCCGTGCGTCATGCCAGCCCGACGGCGCCCTGAGGGGTCAAACCGGCCGACAAGGCATCCACGATCTGCCGCGCAGCCTCCGCACGATCGGTGCCTCCATCGGCCAGCACCTCCAGGTGCCCACGCCGCTTGGCTTTCCACTCCTCGAAGTGAACGGCATCGTCGGGCCGGACCAGCCCGATCGTGTCGGCCGCCAGACACTGCTGCCTGGCCACCAGCTTGAGAAAGCGGTAGACCAGTCCCTGCTGCATCCGGCCGGCATCGACGGCCGAGTCCGGAAAGCGCTCACCCAGAATCAGGTAGCTGGGACAGCCCGACTCCTCGCGCAGCCAATTCACGATCGGCGCCAGGAAGATCGACGGCGAATGCCACACCACCCCGTCCCAGCGCTCGTCCACCAGCGGCGACTTCATCAGGTGCTGGAGCATGTGGAAAGGCATGCGGAACTCGGCCAGCAGGTGCCGAAGCCCCGTCAGCCCTTCGGTCTGCGGCGCCTTGAGACGCACCACCCGGAGGCCATCGACCTCCTCCACCTTCGAGAGCTCGCTCAGCTCGGGCGCCGGCACCATCACCGTCACCCGGTGGCCCTGGCGCACCCAGGCCTGGGCCAGCTCCTGCAGCCGCGCAGCGGCGGGCGAACGCGGGGAAGGAAACACATCGGAAACCAGTGCAATGTCCATGGTGAGGCTCAGCGGGGCGCCGGAATCGGATGAATCGACGCCGCAAGGTTGAAACGGCGGGCCATGCTAGCCGCGCGCCGCGGGGCCGACCATGGCTGAAAACACCTGATTGAGGCCCGCCGGCATTCACTCGCCCCGAAGAGGGCTCATCCTCCGCTTCACCCGCATCGCCAGCGCACTCACCCCCATGAAGGCGACGCCCATCAGCACCAGCGAGATCGGCCAGCCGAGCGAATCGACGAAGTGCTGCGCCGTGAACCAGCCGATGTAGCCCAGCATGGCGAGCACCGTGGTCAGCAGCAGGGCGCGGCTTTGCAGGCGCACGCAGACGTAGAGCATGGCGGCCGTGACGGCGAAGTACAGCAGCTCGACCGGCGTCTTCTGCACCAGGTCGAACAGGCCGGCGTAGGCCAGCGCCGAGCCGATCAGGTAGCCCAGCCCCGGCAGACGGAGCTGCCGCCCCGCCTTGTGCAGGCCGTAGGCTGTCGACATCAGGCACACGCCGGTGATCAGTGCGGCCCAGTGCGGGTGAGAGGCCAGAGCCACGCGGTCGAAGATGCCGGTGCTGAGCCAGCCGACACCGATCAGGTAGGCCACCCCGGCCAGGCTGGCGTGCCGCGAGGTTTCCAGCCGGGTGGCGACCAGGAACAGCGAAGCGCCGAGGATGCACGCGCTGAGGCCGGCCGGCACATCGAGCAGGTCCAGCCCCACGGCCAGAAAGCCGTAGACGAACACCAGCGCGGTGAAGGCCAGCACGGTCTGCGCATACCGGGCGAACAGCAGGCCCTGATGCACCGCCATCACCCCGAACACGCTGAGCACGGCCAGCCGCCAGTTGTCGCCGCGCGGGAACATCTCGTGGATGAAGACGAACCAGCCGCCGGTCAGCATGGCCGCCGCGGCCAGCGTGAGCGGCAGGATCAGCTTGGGAAACTTCTTGCGCTCGTGCAGGGCCGAGATCAGCACGATCAGCAGCGCGTAACCGACGCCGAGCGTGACGACGATGCGCATCACGCTGCCCATCCGGTCCCAGAACATGCCGATGTAGGTGCCGATGCCCGCCAGGATGAAGATGGCGCCCAGGTAGATGAACAGCGTGCGCGCCACCTCGCCGCTGCTGCGCGGGGCCGGCACCGCAGGCCTCAACGACGGGTCGCGGAACACCACCGCGACCTCGGCCGGGGAGATGTCGTAGGTGCGCATCAGCTCGGTGATCTTCGTCAGCGCGCTGGCCTTGTCGTTCACGCCTCGGACACCGAACAGCGCTGCCGCCGCCGGCCAGCCCCACGCGCCGCCTCCCACCACGGCCAGCAGCACCACCAGTACGAGCAGCGAACTCATGGCGCCACCACCCAGCCGATGAAGCGCACCGAGTTGCCGTAGTAGGCCCCTTCGGTGTTGGGCAGCCGGATGCTGCGCCCGTCCTTGACCAGCTCGGCCTGCAGGCGATAGCGCGAGCCGTAGAACAGGCCGGGAAAGCCGGGCCCGGCGTAGCCGTCTTCACCGGTGCTGAACCGGTAGCCGTCGGGGGCCAGGCTCGACGAATCCACCTTGAGCGCGGCCAGATCGGGCAGCTCGATCGGCGTCACCGCGGGCGGTGTCGACGCCTCGGGCGGCCTGCCGGTGTTGGGCGCCAGACCGGGCGGGAGGAGGAGCGGAATCTCCTTCACCGCGCCGGTCTTGGGGGTGAAGCGCCAGAGCTGGGGCGTCTGGTAGGGCTGGGTGTTGCCGAGGTAGTTGACCTTCACCCGATCGCCCACCACGGCGATCTGGAAACCCTGCTGGGCGCTGTTGTAGGTGTTGATGCCGGTGGCGTAGATCACGTCAAACCGGGCGGGCGCCACCAGCAGGGTCGGGAGGCCGGACACCGCCAGGAACAGCACCACGAGCAGGACCGGCAGGCCCAGACCGAAGGCGATGGTGGGGTTCTCGCGGAGGAATTTTTTCATGGCGGCCTGGCGATGCGATTCTTGACGGCGGATCCTGCCTGAGTTCAGAGACTGGCGGGGAACCAACAAGCGGCGTGAAAGTGGGCCTTCTAGTCCGGAGGGGGCGACAACGCCCGCCACGTCTCGATGCAATGCCGCGCCAGCGCCGTCACCCAGCAGGGCTCGTCGGGCACGAAGGCCAGCCCATAGCGCGGACTGATCAGATAACCCCCGCGCTGGAAGGCGCCGGGGTCCTGGGTGTGCACAAAGCCGTGCAGCGCGGCAAACGGCACCGCCACGCCGTCCGGGACAAGGTGCAGCACCGGCGCCTCCTGCGTCACCTCCTCCAGCCGCCCGCTGTCCTGAAAGCGGAAGACGATGCGGCCGTAGTCCAGCTCGTTCAGGGCCACGGCGTTGCGGCCGTCGGCGATCGGGCGGCCCCAACGGGCGCGGACCTCGGCGGGGGTGATCGTGAAGGGGGTTTCGTCTACGCAGACGTAGGGGATAAGGTGCATCGGCTCGCGCGGAGATCGGTCCAGGCCCGGAATAAAGGCTACCGAACCCGCGTCCAGAACACCAGGCTCGCCACCAGCAGTGGGGGCGCATCACTGCATCTCAGCGTAGGCCCGCTCCGGACCTGGCGGCGGAAACTCTGAAAGCGGAAAGGCTCGGCGGGAGGCTTGCCCCTGCGTCACCTTCGCCGGCTTCGACGGTGCAAACGTGGTTCGTACGGCCTTGCCGGTGAGGTAGTTCGCCGACTCGGTCCAGTCCTGCTCGATGCCATGGTCCGTGCAGCGCATGACGGACTCCTCCAAGCCGGTCACCAGCCAGACTCCGCGGCGCAGGGCGAATTTGTGGGTGGATGACCTGCGGGCGCAACCGTCACGGGCGGAAAAGGTCAACTCGATGCGATCCGGCGCACTGAACCTGAAGTCCTCCACCGACGCGCCGAAGTTGGACTCCCGGGACCACGTGAAGGGTTTGGATCGCGCGACGATTTCATGCGTCCCCGGCCGGACCGCGCCCGAGATGGCGATGGCGGCCTTGCCTGTCGGCAGCGGAACGATGGCCGCCACCAGCGGATGGGTCGCGGCCACCGGAGGCGGCTCAGCCAGGAGCGGCTCTGCGCCTGCTGCTGCCCAAGCCCGAATGGGGGCCATGGCGCCCGCATCAGTAGGCTGCGCCGGCGAGGGGACGGAAACGCCCACCAGAAGGGCAGGAAGGATCGTGCGCACATTGCGCGCGATCCTTTCAACGATTCGTCGGCAGGGGAAAGAGGCCAGACTTTGGTTCATCTCGTTCGCCACATCTTGATCGCCGAATAAATGCCACCCGCGACAAACAATCCACCCATGATTCCCAACAGCCATTTAGCTTGCACCGTGTTCAGAGTGATCAGGCCGGTGTCCGGGTTGCTTCCGATGGGGTCATAAAATAGGGCCAAAACAATCATCAACCCACCCACGAGAAAAAGGCCGATAGTTGATCTGGTTTCAGAGATTTCGTCTTCAGGCGAGCTCTTCATTGGAGATCAAGCGCATTTGTAACGATCGAATATACGGGCCAACCAAAGGCCAGTCCCGTTGAATGAACGATTAATCGGATACACGCGTTATGTTCAATAAAAAGTGCGAATCGTTGGGGACAGCTCGCCGCAGCACTACTGAGCCATACGCCTCATGAGACCGCAAAATGGTGCGTATCGTCTGTTCAGTATGTTTCGTTGAACGCGCTCCAAGAATGACGCTCACCACAGCATCTCTAGGAAAGCTGAACAGGTGTATGGGGAACGGCTGACAAGGCACCACCGACTGTGCTTCTGAGAGCGCCCTCATTATTCGCCACTCCCTCTCATAGGACCAATGGGCGCTCTTGACTAGGAAGAATTCGGTCCCCTCCATTTCACTGAGGGGAGCGCTCGGTCGCGCATCGCGATACAAAACACGCCGCAGGTGCCTAAACTCGTCACTTTCTGATTTTCGCTCGTGAAAGCACGGATGATGTGCGTTGAATTCGAGAACAAACCCCGTATGGCTGTCCGCGTAGTGTGACCACATCAACAGACTGTCTGGCACCTCGGATAGGCACAGGGCGCCAATATGCTCATCAAATTTTTGATGGAACCAGCCCTTGGCGAGAGGCGTAAGCTTCCTGAACTCCTGCAACAGCTCCGACTTCTTTGATTCTGCAATCTGGGATAGGAGTGCCATGAACTGTTCGAACGGGATCTGCGCCTTAACTGGCTCTGGCAGTTGTTCGTACCCGCGCTTCGCCTCTTCCGGAAAAACAGCGGCGAAAGTTTCGAGAGCTTGCTCATCAGTGCTCAGCTCGGTGATTTCTGGACGACCTTCAAAGGGGTCGTTGAAGTCTCCTTGCGGTGTATAGCGGAGCGTGGCGCTGTCAAGCGCCGACGCGCGTTCTGGCGGAAAGTATTTGTATAGCAAGCGAGGGCAATCAGGAGTCTTCATAGCTGCCTAACATAGATAGAGCTGATCGGCGCCGCGCCGCTTTATCGCGAAGCGACCAGCGACCGAAGGGAGCGAGGTCGAGCGCCATGTTAGGTTTCATTTGAACGCCCGATATGCCGTCTCGAATAATCTCGCGAAGATGCCAATAGCGTTGTGTTTCAAAAGGACACGATCCCCAATCAATTCCATATACACGGGATAGACGTGCCCCTTGTCGTCCAGAATCTTTCCGTCTTCAAGGTCTTGGCAGTAAGCCCTGATGTTGGCAATGTCCGCCGGGGATGTAGATAACAGGTCTTTAGGTACGGAATCCTTGTGAACGAATGCATTTCTTACGACCCAAAGAATATCCAAGTCTCTTTTTGCGGCGGTGCTGTTCATGTTGTCCCACCAGCGACGTCCCAATTTACCTTCAGCGTAGGCTAAACAGCCGACAAGCATCGTGCCTGCGATAACGTGCTGCGCATCTTGGTCATTATTCAACCAGTCGCTTCTTTTCTGCGTATCTTGAGCCCAATTCTCGACGCCTTGAATAAGGCCTTGTTCAAGGGCACGTGCCATCCAGAAGATATGTTTTGGGATCGTCGGCATTTGAAACCAAAATTGTTGTGCACCGTACCCCTCTGCCCAATAACATCGGAGTGCGCCGAATAACACATCCACAGCGGCGTTATCCGTCAAGTCACGCAATCACACTCGACGCACAACTCAACCCAAACCGACCCACAGGCCCGGCTTCAATCTCTTGGTGTGCCCATACCACTCCGGCGCACCCGCCCTGTTTCTGTATTTCTCTTGTCTGCGGATCTTGCGCCGACTTTGCCGGTTCGGGGCGGTCCCGCGTCCGGCGTCGTGAAATGGATCACGAGTTTCTGTGGTCACCCACTTCCGGCCCCGCCATC
>CAYRBG010000128.1:0-8364 GCA_964422355.1 uncultured Sphaerotilus sp.
CGAGCATGTAGCTCACGCCGCTGGGCACGCGCAGGTTGTCTTCCAGCACGTAGTACGTACCGGAGCCGTCCGGGTTGGCGGCCCGCACGATGTCGATGCCGGCAATGTGCGAGTAGATGTTGCCCGGCACGTCCACGCCCACCATCTCGGGGCGGAACTGGGCGTTGTTGCGGATCTGCTCGATCGGGACGATGCCCGCCTTGATGATCTCCTGGTCGTGATAGACGTCGTGGATGAAGCGGTTGAGCGCAGTGACGCGCTGGCGCAGGCCCTTTTCCATCTCGCGCCACTCGGACGCGGGGATGACGCGCGGGATCAGGTCGAAGGGGATCAGGCGCTCGGTGCCCTCACCGCTGTCCTTGTCTCCATACACCGCGAAGGTGATGCCCACGCGGCGAAAGATCATCTCGGCTTCTTCCCGACGCAGACGCATCACGTCATCGGGTTGATCGGAGAGCCATCGACCGTAGGTTTGGTAGTGATCGCGGGTGACCGCGCCCTCGGCATACATTTCATCGAACATGGGTCTCATGGCTTTGCTGACTCGACTTCTTCCGGATTAGCAACTTCAGGGCCACTGCCCCGAACCGGGGCATGCCAATATCTCCGACGCCGCACGCGCTCACATTCGCCGCGGCCCGTTGCACTGTCCCAGCGCCAAGCCCCGCACAAATCTGAACGAATCACGGCGATTCCCTCATTTCTATAGCGTTGTAACACCTCCGTTGCGGGGTGGCCATACCGATTTCGATATCCGGCCTGAATAACCGCCCAACGGGGTGAAACTGCCCTCAACCACGCCGCGCTCGACGAGGTCTTGCTCCCATGATGCGGGACAAGCAGGACCTCGGCATGCATTGCGCGTTCTTTCAGATTCAACAGCGTGAGCTCCTGCTCACGTTCTATATCGCCAACCAACAACGCCCCATCGGTATCGCCACCGATGCGCAACACACATGAGCGTGCATTGGGCTTCCAGCCGGGAAAGGCCTCTGCCTCCTGAAGCGCCTGGGCCGTCGGGTGCAGGAACTCGAACCGCACGCCGTCCCACACCCAGGTCATCCCCTCCACGCACGGTGCATGGTGAACCAAGGCGAGCAAGGGATGCCCAGCCTCCAGCGACGAATACAAGAGTTCTGCACCAACAACGTGCAACACCGAACCAGCACCTCCCGTGTGATCACTATCGCGGTGCGACAACACCATGGCGTCCAACCGCTGCACCCCTTGCGCACTCAACAGCGGCACGAGCACCCGATCGCCCGCGTCGGCCTGGGTCCCCCACGCAGGTCCGGTGTCGTAAAGCAGGTCATGGGTGGCCGTGCGGATCCAGACCGCATTGCCCTGCCCAATGTCAACCGCCATCAGCGTGTAGGTGCCAGGTGCGGGCCGCTCGATCGCAGGCCAGAGCATGGGCACCAGCAGCACCACGCCCAGGGTTCGCACGCGCCACGGCAATGGCAACACGACCAGCAGCGCACCGAAGCCGCCCAACGCCGACCATCCCCATGGGCTCGCGGCAAAAGTTTGTGACGCCAAGGGCCACTGCGCGGCCTGCGTCAGCAGCCCACGCAGCCCGCCCACGAGCCACGCAGCGGCCTCCCAGCATGGGGGCCACAACAGGCCGGCCAACGCCAGCGGCGTCACACCGATCGTCACCCAGGGCACAGCCAGCAGGTTGGCCGGCAGTCCCACCCAGGAGAACTGGCCGAACAGCCACACGGTCCAGGGCGCCAAGCCCACCGTGGCGATCCACTGGGTGTGCAAGGCCTCCTGCACGGCCCGACGCCATCGGCCCCACAAAGGCCCTTCATCGCTGCGCCTCTCCTCTTGGCCGGCGCCTGCCCCCATCAACAGCCAGACCGCCACAAACGACAGCCAAAACCCGGCCTGCAGCACCGACCACGGATCGATCACCACCACCACACCCGCCACCAGCAATGCCACGGTCGGCCCCGGCCAGCGCCAACCGATGCGACGCCCGAGCACCCACACGGCCAGCATCCACACCGTGCGCTGCGCCGGCACACCCCATCCCGCGAACCAGGCGTAGGCCATGGCCACCACCAGGCCCACCCCATCTCCGACCCAAGGAGCCGGCCAGCGCAACGCCCAGCGCGGATGCCGGCGCCAGGCCCAGGCCACCATCTTGGACGCCCACCAAGCCAGCGCAGTGATGTGCAGGCCGCTGATGGCCATCAGGTGCGCGACGCCCGTCTGGCGGAAGACCGTCCAGTCCCGGCTGTCGATCGCCCCCTGGTCCCCCAGGATCAACGCGGCCAGGACACCGGTTTCCGGCCCTGTCCCCAGGTGAGCCCGCAACCGCGAACGCGCGGCATCGCGCCACCGTTCGACGGCACAGCAGACGCCCGAGGCCAACTTCTCAGCCCGCGCGGATTTGCCCGTGCGCACCGACGCCGTGGCCCGCCAGCCCTGCTCAAACAGCCACAGCTCACGGTCAAACCCATGTGGATTCACCAGCCCATGCGGCCGCTTGAGCCGCAGCGGCAAGCGCCATCGCTGTCCCGCGGTGAGATCGACCGGTGCGCCGCGCGAGGCGGCGCTCTCCGAAGGAGCGACCCAAGTGACGAGAAGACGTCGAGGCACACGTCGGAGCCGTTCCGGGCGGGCCGCGTCCACACCTGCGGAGGTCGAGAGGCCGTCGGCCTCGACCTGCTCGGCCACGAACTCGAATCGCACACCGTCGGCCATCCACTGCGGCAACTGGGTGATGCGGCCGGTGAGCACCAGGGGCACCCCTTCCAGCTCGGTCGGCAGCTCTTCCGACAGGCGCCACTGGGCCCGCGCGTCGGTGACGCCCCAACCGATCAGGACGCCCGCCAGGCCGGACCCGATGATCGGCCAAACGCCCCAGAGCGCACTGCGGGCTCGTGTCTCCCAGAGGGGACGGCGGGAGAGCCGCGCCCCTCCGGCCAGTCCCGCCAGCGAGAGCCCGATCGCGCTCGCCTGCGCCCACAGCCCCCACACGCTGGACTGCTGCATCTGCAACGCTGCGCCCACCAGAACACCGAGCACGGCCGCCAGAACCGTGGCCGATCGGCGAGCCCCTCCGTCGCTTTCCGTGCTCAGGACCACCGCAGACCTCCCCGTCCGCATCGGACATCGGCGGCGCACCAGGGCCCCGCGATCTCGGGCGGTGTACGATCCCGCCGCCGCCTTTCAAGGCATTTTCAGACCCCGAAGATGAGCATTCAGCAACGCCTGCAGGCCCTGGGCATCGAACTCCCCCCCATCGCGGTGCCTGCCGCCGCCTACGTCCCCTTCGCGCAGACCGGCAACCTGGTCTTCCTGTCCGGCCACATTGCCAAGCGCAACGGTCAGGTCTGGGTCGGCCAACTCGGCAAGGACCTCACCACCGAAGAGGGCCAGCAGGCCGCCCGAGCGGTCGCCATCGACCTGCTCGGGACGCTCAAGGCGGCCGTCGGTGACCTGGAGCGCATCAAGCGCATCGTCAAGGTCATGAGCCTCGTCAACAGCACCCCGGACTACACCGAGCAGCACCTCGTGACCAACGGCGCCTCCTTGCTTCTGGCCGAGGTGTTCGGTCCGGAAAAGGGTGTCCACGCCCGCAGTGCCTTCGGTGTGGCGCAGATTCCGCTGGGCGCATGCGTCGAGATCGAACTGATCGCGGAAGTCGAGTGAGCCGCCCGTCGTTTCCTGCATCGACGGCGCTGGTTGCCATCGCCGTCGTGTGCCTCGCCGCGGTGGCCGGGGCCGTTGCCTTTCAGCACGTGCTCGACAAGCAGCCCTGTCCGTGGTGCATCCTGCAGCGGGTGATCTTCCTGGCCATGGCCGCCGTGGCCTTGCTGGGCAGCGGTTGGGCGCGGTTTGGCGGGCGCATCGGCGGGGCCCTGACCGCCGCATCGGCGGGCCTGGTGGCCCTGATCGGTGCTTCGGGGGTGGCCACAGCGCTCTATCAAAACCAGGTGGCTTCCCACTCCGCTTCCTGCGACCTGACGCTGGCCGATCGCATCATCTCCGGTCTGGGCCTCGACGCCTGGCAACCCGAGGTGTTCGAGGTGCGCGCCTCTTGCGCCGACGCCAAGGTGGATCTGCTGGGCGTACCGATGGAGCTGTGGAGCCTGACGCTGTACGTCCTGCTCATCGCCTCAGCCCTTTGGACCACGCGCCGGGCACTGCGAGCCTGAGTTTGTCCCACGGGCCGGCCAGCTCTGGCCGGCCCAGCTCCAAATCTGCCGGCTCTCTCAGTTCTGCGCCTGTGTGCGCAGTACGCCGCTCGCTTGAGGGCCGCATCGGCCCCCGGTTCCAGGCCCGCGAACACCGGCCCAGGCATCGGCAAGCCGGGCGGCATCGGGCACCATCGGCGCCATGAATTCGATGTGTCGGCGCCCAGCTTCGTCGGAACCTGCGACCTCCGCAGAGGACCGGCCCTCCCCCCGAGGGGTGCCCCTGCAGAAGGCCCTGCTTCAGGGCGAACGCTCGCGCGATGCGTTGGCGCAACGCTTTGCCGTGGAAGTGGTCTTGCCCGAACCGGCCCACGCCCCCGTGCGTGACGCGGCCTACCGCGACTGGCTGTCGGCCCGATCGGGCATGACGCTGGTGGATCTGGCCAGCGCCCCCCATCGCGCCGTGGACCTGGCGCTCATCCGGCCGGAAGACGGCCTCGCCCGACTGTGCATCGCCCTGCGCCGCGACGACGGCGGCCCCGACCTCGTGCTGGCCGACCCCTTCGACCGCGGCACCCGCTGGTGGCTGGAGACCCGCCTGCGTCAGGCCGGTCGGCCCCGCACCCGTTGGTTCGTGGCCCCCGCTGACGCGGTGCTGGCCTACTGGCGCCGATTGACCGAAGAAGAGCCCCTGTGGCGGCCCCCGGCCCACACCGAAGGGGCTGCCGTGACGCTGCCCGACACCCTGGCCATGCGAGCACCGCTGCGGTGGGCGCTGCAACAGCAGGCCGACCTGCTGTTGTGGCAGCCGCCCCAGGGCTGGATGGCGCGCACCGCCGGCCGCTGGACCCCCGTGCCTGAGAGCCACCAGGTCTCCGACGTCACCCCTGAGCGCACCCTGGACATCCTGCGCCGCTATGCGCGACCCCACGCCAGCTCGCTCGGCGGCCTGCACGTGGGAGCACTGGAACTGCCGGTCGAAGGGCGCACCGTGCGCTGCACAGTGCACGAAAGCCGCGAGCAAGGCGCTCCGCCGCGCGTGCTCCTTCGCCTGCCTGCAGACACCGCCCCACCCACGCGGAAGAACAGCGCCAACGGTGACTCCGCCGTGCCGGCGCCGATGCGCGCAGCGCTGACTCACCCGTCCGGCGGGCTGGTCGTGCTGGCCCTGCGCGAGGCCAGCGCCCTGCGCGGGCAGCTCCACAGCTGGATCTCAGAATCTCGCCTGCCGATGCCGGTCGAAGCCGGACCGCTGCTGCTCATTCGCACCGACGCATCCAATGCGGCCCCCTCAAACGCAGACGCCTCGCCGCCGACGCCCCCCCCCTGGACGGTGCGCCTGCCTCCAGACGCCCTCAAGCGCCGCCGTGCCCTGGCCCGGCTGGACACCTTCGTCGACACCCTGCGTCCCTCGCTCATCGTGATCGAGGCCCTGGACGAGGGCGCCTTGGCCCGCTGGGCGGTGCACCGTGCCGCCCAAGGCACCCCCCTCCTCGCCGGGGTGACGGCCACTTCCGCCCCCGTCGCCCAAGACCGGCTGAAGGCTTGGTGCGGCCCCGGCCACGACGCGCTGCTGACGCGCGTGTGGCGCGGAACGCTGGCACGGCGGTCTTTGCCGAAGGTCTGCCCCCACTGCGCCGGACCGGCACCGTGGAATGAACGCGAGCTGCGCCGCTGCGGGCTCGATCCCGAACGTGTCCGCGACGAAGGCTGGATGCTGGCCCAGGCGCCGGGATGCGACGCCTGTGACCACACCGGCATCCTGGGCGAAGTTCAGGTGCATCAGTGGCGGCCGCCGTTGACCGACGGCGCAGCCCCACCCACC
Organism: uncultured Sphaerotilus sp.; assembly: GCA_964422355.1. Classification (GTDB taxonomy): domain Bacteria; phylum Pseudomonadota; class Gammaproteobacteria; order Burkholderiales; family Burkholderiaceae_C; genus Sphaerotilus. The sequence continues at coordinate 5,974 of CAYRBG010000128.1, forward strand.
CTGCGTGAAGCCGCGCTCGACGCCGTGGCACAGGGTCTGGTCGAACTGCAGGAGGCCTGCCGTGCCGTGGCACTGGACGAGTAGCCTGCGCCTGCACCTCGGCCTGAAGGACTGCCGCGTGGTGCGCTGGTCGGCCGGCTGGTCCCCCCGGATCGAGGCCGAAGCCCTGGGCCAGGGCGGAGACCGGATCGCCCTGCATGCAGCCCTCGACGCTCTGCAGCTCGCCGACGACATGCCCTGGGGCCCGCAGCGGGCCGAACTGATCCTGGCCGACGAGCACCTGCTGCACAGCCTCGTTCAAGCCGAGCATGCCGAAATGGCGCGCGAGCGCGTCCTCCAGACCCTGCGCCGCGACACCGGCCACGGCGACTGGTCCGTGTTTCTCTGCGGGCTGCCGCAGGCCGCTGGATCGTCGGGCTCCCAGTGGTTGGCCGCCGCCTGCCCCAACACCGATGTCCGCCGCTGGCACGCCGAGCTCGCCGCAAGGCAGATCACCGTCACACGGGTGCGCAGCGCACTGATGCTGGAGTGGTCCGACCTGTTGGTCCAGGCCCACGGCACGGCACACGCGGTCGGGGCCTGGGTGCGCGAGGAAGGACTGACGCTGATGCGTCTGCATGAGGGCGTGCCCGTCGCCGTGACCTGGGAACCGCTGGACCCCGAGGACGAACCGGCCCTGCACCAGCGCCTTCGCGCCTTTGTGGACGACCCGGCGGCCGGAACGGCCCCAGGACTGGTGCTGCTGCACACGGCCAGCGGCGCCTGGTGCCGCTGGAGGGCCGAGGCGCGCCCTGCCCTGCAGAAAAAAAGAACCCGACCAGAGGTCGGGTTGGAAAGGCCCGAGCCGTCCACGGGGATCGGCTCGGTGCGGGGGAACCGGAAACTGCGGGCAGCGGTCTGACTCCAAACAACTGCTTACAACGTGTTTCATTAAAACACAGAAGCTTCAGATTGGCCACTTTTTCCGATCTGACTCCGGTCAAGTCCACAATATCGGCGTGCCGCTAAGGTGCCCCCTTTCCGTCCAAGAACACAAAGGCTTGCCATGAGCCCGACCACTCCCGCCTCCAACTCCGTTGCGAACGATTCCTCCTCCCCTGACACCGATGTCCTGATCGTCGGTGCCGGCCCTGCCGGCTTGGCCCTGGCCGTCGCCCTGGGTCGTGCCGGTTTCACCTCCACCGTGCTGGAAAGCCAATCGGAAGAGGTCGTTTCCCAGCCCCAACCCGATGGCCGTGAGATTGCGCTGACCCACCGCGCCCGCGGCGTGATGGAGTCGCTGGGCCTGTGGCAGCGCCTGAAGGACGCAGACATCGCCCCGCTGCAGTCGGCCAAGGTCAGCGACGGCGACGACCCCTGGGCCCTGCACTTCGAGGCTGACCGCCGTACCCATGACGGCCCCCTGGGCTTCCTCGTGTCCAACCACTGGTTGCGTCAGGTCGCCTGGGACGAAGCCAAAGTCACGCCCGGCGTGACCATCCTGTGCGGTCAGCGCGTGGACCAGGTGTGGAGCAACACCCAGGAAGCCGGCGCCCGCCTGGCCGATGGCCGCACGCTCCAGGCGCGCTGGATCATCGCCGCCGACAGCCGCTTTTCGACCACCCGCCGTGCCCTGGGCATCGGCGCCAGCTCGCGCGACTTCGGCCGCAGCGTCATCGTCGCCCGCCTCGACCACGACCAGCCGCACGACGCCTGCGCCCACGAGTGCTTCCGCCACGGCAATACCCTGGCCCTGCTGCCGCTCAACGGCCAGCAGAGCTCGGCTGTCGTCACCGTGCCCACGCCAGACGCGAAGAGCTGGATGGAGCGCTCGCCCGAAGACTTCGCCTCGGCCGTGACCGAGCAAGTCCACCGCCGGCTCGGCAACATGAAACTCGCCGGCCAGCGTCACCTGTACCCGCTCGTGGCCGTGTACGCCCACCGCTTTGCCGGCCCGCGCTGCGCGCTCATCGGCGATGCCGCCGTCGGCATGCACCCCGTGACTGCTCACGGCTACAACTTCGGCCTGTACGGCGTGGACGCCCTGACCCGCCACATGCGCGAGGCCCAGCGCATCGGCCGCGACCCCTTCAGCCAGGACGTGCTGCAGGCCTACGACAGCGAGCACCGCCGCGTGACGATGCCGATCTACCTGGGTACCAACGCCCTGGTCAAGCTCTACACCGACGACCGCAGCCCCGCCCGCCTCGTGCGCAAGGCCGTGCTGCAGGTGGCCCGTCGCCTGCCGCCGGTGCAGATGATGATCACGCAGCAACTCACCGGCAAGAGCCACAGCCCCGCCGAATGGCTGGGCCCATTGGGCGCCCTGCTGCCCAAGAACGCGCCTTCGCTGCCGAGCCTGCCCGCCCTTCCCTCGCTGGCCGACCTGCCCAAGCCGAGCCTGCCGCCGCA
>CAYRBG010000129.1:0-8316 GCA_964422355.1 uncultured Sphaerotilus sp.
ACCTCTTGCATGCCATGCAAGCGCTCTCCCAGCTGAGCTATACCCCCATTCGGGTTGCGATCACTCAGGCATTTGCCTTTGTTTTCGCTGCGCTTCGTTGTTCAAGCGAGAATGAGATTATGCGATGGTTTCAGACGCTTTGCAAGCGTTTGAGCACAGTATTTTTGTCAAACAGTGCCAGCACAGCGTCCACCGAAGGTGTCTGAGGGCGACCGCACACGAGCACGCGCACGGGAATGGCCAACTGAGGCATCTTCAACTTGAACTCGGCCAAGGTGTCCTTGAGCGCCTGGTTGATGGCCGCAGCCTCCCAGGTTTCCAGGGCGTCCAGTCGCGTGGCCAAGGCCGACAGCGCGGGGCGGGACACCTCGTTGACGTGCTGCGCCAGATCCGCCTCAGCAGGCGGCACATCGGCAAAGTAGATCGACAACCAGTCAGCGAGCTCGATCGTGGTCGAGCAACGGTCCTTGAACAGCGCACACAGGGCCGCGAGACGCTCGTCGGCCATGACCGCCAAGCCACGGGCCTGCATCTGCGTTGCCACCAGACCCGCCAGCACGGCGTTGTCGCACATCTTCATGTGCTGGGCGTTCACCCAGCGCAGCTTGGCCTCGTCGAACTGGCTGGCGCTTCGCCCCAGGTGATCGAGGTTGAACCACTCCACCAGTTGCTCGCGCGAGAAGATCTCGTCGTTGCCGTGACTCCAGCCCAGACGCGCCAGGTAGTTCACCACCGCGTCGGCCAGATAGCCTTCGTCACGATACTGGGTGACAGGCTTGGCGCCGTGGCGCTTGCTCATCTTCTCGCCCTGCTCGTTGAGCACGGTCGGCAGGTGGGCAAACACCGGCGGCTCCTTGCCCAGCGCGCGGAAGATGTGGATCTGGCGAGGCGTGTTGTTGACGTGGTCGTCACCGCGGATCACGTGGGTGATCGCCATGTCGATGTCGTCGACCACCACGCAGAAGTTGTAGGTGGGCGTGCCGTCCGGGCGGGCGATGACCAGGTCGTCCAGCTCGTCGTTGCTGATCTCGATGCGGCCCTTGACCTTGTCTTCCCAGACGACGGAGCCGCCCTTGGGGGTCTTGAAGCGCAGCACGGGCAGCACGCCTTCGGGCACCGGCGGCAGGACCTTGTTCTCTTCCGGGCGCCAAGTGCCGTCGTAGCGCGGCTTTTCCTTGCTGGCCATCTGGCGCTCGCGCAGGGCGTCGAGCTCGGCCACGCTCATGTAGCAGGGATAGACCAGGCCTTGGGCCACCATCTGCGCCAGGACCTCCTTGTAGCGGGCCATGCGCTGCATCTGGTAGAACGGACCTTCGTCGTGGTCCAGACCCAGCCACTTCATGCTCTCGATGATGACGTCCACGGCCTCTTGCGAGGAGCGCTCGACGTCGGTGTCCTCGATGCGCAGGACGAACGTGCCGCCCGTGGCGCGCGCGTAGGCCCACGGATACAGGGCCGAGCGGATGTTGCCCAGGTGGATGAAGCCCGTCGGCGACGGAGCGAATCGGGTGCGAACTTGAGACATGGGACTTGGATTCAGATCAGGGCCAGACCGCGCGCAAGGTCGTTCTGGAGGTCCAGCACGTGCTCCAGGCCAACGGCTACGCGGATCATGCCTTGCGTAATGCCCGCGGCCAGGCGCTGCTCCTCGGTCAGACGACCGTGAGAGGTGCTCGACGGATGGGTGATGGTGGTCTTGGTGTCGCCCAGGTTGGACGTGATCGAGCAGATGCGCGTGGCGTCGATGACCGCAAAGGCGCTGGCACGCGCGGCCTCGGGCGTGTCACCACGCACCACGAAGCTGACCACGGCGCCGCCGTTGCCGCCCTGCTGCTGCATCGCCAGCTCGTGCTGAGGGTGCGACGGCAGGCCGGGGTAATACACCTTGGCGACTTGCGGCTGGGCTTCCAGCCACTTGGCCAGCTCCAGCGCGTTCTTGCCCTGAGCACGCATGCGGATGGACAGCGTCTCCAGCCCCTTGAGCACGACCCAGGCGTTGAACGGCGACAGGCACATGCCGGCCGAGCGCATCACGGACATCAGCGGACCGTCGATGTGGGCCGCCGGGCCACAAATGGCGCCCGCCACGACACGGCCCTGCCCGTCCAGGTACTTGGTGCCCGAATGGATGACAAAATCCGCCCCGAGTTTCGCGGGCTGCTGCAGGGCCGGAGAACAGAAGCAGTTGTCCACCGCCAGCCATGCCCCAGCACCGTGGGCGATGTCGGCCAGCGCACGGATGTCGCAGACCTCGGTCAGCGGGTTGCTGGGCGTCTCCGCGAACAGCAGCTTGGTGTTGGGCTGCAGCGCCGCCTTCCACTCGGCCACGTCGGTCTGCGACACAAACGTGGTCTGCACCCCGAACTTGCCGAATTCGCCTTGCAGCAGCTTGATGGTTGAACCGAACACGCTGCGTGAGCAGACGATGTGGTCGCCCGCCTTGAGCAGGCCCATCACCAGCAGCATGATCGCCGCCATGCCGCTGGACGTGGCGATGCAAGCCTCGGTGCCTTCGAGCGCCGCCAGGCGACGCTCCATCATCATGGTCGTCGGGTTGCCGAAGCGGCTGTAGACGAACGCCTCCTCTTCCAGACCAAAGCGGGCCGCTGCGGTCGCGGCATCCGGATGCACAAAGCTGCTGGTCAGGAACAGGGCCTCTGAGTTTTCTCCCCACGGTGTGCCGGGGAGTCCTTCGCGCACTGCCAGCGTCTCAGGACGCACATCGGCCGGAAAGTCGATCCTGGGTAACTTCTTGGGGTCTTGGCCCGCGGGGGTGTCACTCATCGGAATGCTGTCGTTGTGTCCTGGGCAAGGAGGCCCGCTCAGTTGGACGAGTTCTGCAGGGTCAGGCGAGTTCGATCACCAGCAGAATCCTCGTCCTGCGGCTGCGAGGTACGCTGCGTTTGGATGGCATCGAAGTCTTCCGCCGTGACGTCGCCAGTGATGTAGTGGCCATCAAAGCATGACGCCTCGAAGCCGGCCAGTCCCGGATTGAGCTCCGCGACGGCACGCTTCATCGCATCGACATCCTGATAGATCAACGCATCGCAGCCGATGTACTCGCGGATTTCTTCCAGCGTCCGGCCGTGCGCGATCAGCTCCGTCTTGGTCGGCATGTCAATGCCATAAACATTGGGGAACCGCACCGGTGGAGCCGCCGAGGCCATGTAGACCTTGGCCGCACCAGCCTCTCGGGCCATCTGCACGATCTCGCGGCTGGTGGTACCGCGCACGATGGAGTCGTCCACCAGCAGCACGTTGCGCCCCTTGAACTCCATGCCGATCGCGTTGAGCTTCTGGCGCACGCTCTTCTTGCGCACCGACTGGCCAGGCATGATGAAGGTACGCCCCACATAGCGGTTCTTCACGAAGCCTTCGCGATAGGGCTTGCCGAGCTTTTGCGCCAACTGCATGGCCGACGGGCGGCTCGATTCCGGGATCGGGATGACCACGTCGATTTCATCCGGCGGCACCATGTTGATCACACGCTGTGCCAGCGTCTCACCCATGTTCAGGCGGGCGTGGTAGACCGACACACCATCGATGACGGAATCCGGGCGGGCCAAGTACACGTACTCGAACACACAGGGGTTGAGCGAAGGCGACTCCGCGCACTGCTGGCTGGAAACCTCACCCTTCTCACTGATGAAGATCGCTTCGCCAGGCTCGATGTCACGCACCAGTTGGTGGCCGGTGCCTTCCAGGGCCACCGACTCGCTGGCCACCATCCACTCGGGACCCTTTTCGCCGTCGACCTTGCCCAGGCACAGCGGACGGATGCCGTAGGGATCACGGAACGCCAACAACCCCTGCCCCGCGATCAGCGCAATCACCGCGTACGAGCCCTTGACCCGGCGATGCACGTTGCGCACGGCCTTGAAGATCTCGACCGGCGTGAGCGGCAGGTCGCGCGCAGCCAACTCCAGCTCGTGGGCCAGGATGTTGATCAAAACCTCGGTGTCGCTCTCTGTGTTGAGGTGGCGACGGTCGATCGCGAACAGCTCCTTCTTCAACGCATGGGCGTTCGTGATGTTGCCGTTGTGAACCAGCACCAGACCGAAGGGCGCATTGACGTAGAACGGCTGCGCCTCTTCTTCAGAATAGGCGTTGCCGGCCGTCGGATAGCGCACCTGCCCCAGGCCGATCTGGCCGGGCAGCGCACGCATGTTGCGGGTGCGGAAGACATCACGCACCATGCCACGCGCCTTGTGCATGAAGAACTTGGTTCCCATGCCGGTCACGATCCCTGCCGCGTCCTGACCGCGATGCTGCAGCAGCAGCAAAGCGTCATAGATCAGCTGGTTCACGGGCGCTGCGGAAATCACACCGACGATGCCACACATCTCAATTCACTCCTGATCTGCGGCCCCGACGGGCACCGCAAAACACATCACATTCCGTTTGAATCCATCCCGGCCGGCACCCCGGCAACGGGTTCAGGTCGAAGGTTCGCTCGATGACCACGAAGGCGCCACCACGGCCAAAACCGCTCGCGACCAGCGCACCCCGGCCGAATCGGCCCAACCTTCCTGGCGGGCCAGAGGGGTCACCCCCAGCACGAGAACCCCGGCCAGCACCATGACGCCCCCCCGCAACAGACCGAACGCTGTCCCGAAGAGCCGATCCAGCACCACGAGCGGTGTGGCCTGAACAATCTGCTGAATCAGCCAGGTCAGCAGCCGGCACAGCACGAGCAACCCGATGAAGACGGCGCCGAACCCGACCGTGCGCGGAACCAGCGTGCCGGACTCGCCCAGCCCCATCCAGGCCCCCACCGATCCGGCCCACCACTGGGCACCCACCCAGGCCACCACCCAGCTCACCACCGACAGCACCTCGAACACCAGCCCGCGCATCAGACCGACCACCGCAGACGCAGCCAGCGTCAACAGGATCAGCCAATCCGGCCAGTGCAGCGCGTCCATCATCGGCTGGACTCCCAAGTCAGCACGGTCGCACCCAGACCACCAGCGCGCAACTTGGCCGCAGCCTTGTCAGCATCTTCCTTGCGATTGAACGGCCCCAAGCGGACACGGACGCGCTTGCCCGTGGGCGTGTCGGTCGTGTTGTAGACCGAATGCAGCCCCAGCTTGGAGATGCGGTCACGCACGGCCTGCGCAGCCTCCATGTCTCCGTAGGCGCCGGCCTGAACCACGTAGCGGCTGGACTTGCTGATTTCGGAATCCGGTTTTTTGGCCTCCGGCTTCTTGACCTCGGGCTTTTTGATTTCGACCTTTTTCTCGTCCTTGGCCGCCACTTTCTCAGACTCACGGGGCTTGACCACCCCTTTGGGTGCGTCCGTCTTCGAGGCCGCCGGAGCGGGCACTGTGGCCGACTTGGCCGCGGCGGCAGCCACCACGGCAGCAGCTGCCACTGCAGGAGCCGCCTCACGCACGACCGGCCCCGACGAGCGATCGCTCGACACGCGGGCCGAAGGGGACACCCTCACGTCACCGGCCCATTGCTCGGGCGGCCGAGGAGCGCTGTCGAGCACCCACGGAATCAGGACCACCGCCAAAACGACAAGCACAGCAGCGCCCAGCAAACGCCGACGGGCACGGTGCCTGAGGTTTTCGAGCGTGGCGGGATCGCGCGGCGGGATCGCGCGGCGCGCCCGGGGCGCAGCGTCGGCGCCGGCATCACGTCGGAAGAAGGAGAGCAGACCCATCGTTGCAGAGTTTCAGTCACCTTCCGTCCGGTTCTGCACGTGTGCCGCACCCAGTCGGGGCAGCCCCTGCTGCAGCACACCACCCACGGTGTAGAAGGATCCAAAGACCAGAATTCTATCAGCGGGGTCCGCCTCAGCGAGCGCCAGGGACAAGGCCTCGCTCGGATTTGCGAACGACCGTGCTTGCGCGCCCGGAACCACCGCGGTCGAACCCCGACGTCGCTCGAACTCGCCGTTCAGCACCGTCACCAGTGCCTCGGCCGAAGCCGCACGAGGGGTGGGCAGATCGCAGCACAGCCACTGCTCCACCAGCGGCAGCAAAGGCCCGACCAGTCCCGCCACGTCCTTGTCGGCCATGGCGCCAAAGACAGCGAAGGTGCGGGGGTGGTAGGCCATCTGATCCAGGTTCTGCGCCAGAACCGCCGCCGCGTGCGGGTTGTGCCCCACATCGAGCACCAGCGCCGGCTGGCCCGGCACGATCTGAAAACGACCGGGCAACTGCACGTTGGCCAAGCCCATGCGCACATCCTGCGCCGTCACCGGCAAGCGGGAACGCAGCGACTCCAGGGCCGCAAACGCCCCCGATGCATTGAGCAACTGATTGGCTCCACGCAAGGCCGGGTAGGCCAGCGCATGCCAGCGCCGGCCTCGACCGGCCCACGACCACTGCTGGCGGTCACCGGAAAAGTTGAAGTCCCGCCCCTGCAGCCACAGGTCGGCCCCGATGGCCTCGGCATGCGCCACCACACTGATGGGCGGCACGGGATCAGCGACGATGGCCGGGCGGCCCGGACGCATGATGCCGGCCTTCTCACGGCCGATGCTTTCGCGGTCCGGCCCCAGGAAATCCATGTGATCCAGATCGATGCTGGTGATCACGGCGCAGTCAGGGTCGATCGCATTGACCGCGTCCAGACGCCCCCCGAGACCCACTTCCAGAATCACGGCATCAAGGGGCCGCGCAGCCATGCAGCGCAGCAGAGCCAACGTCGTGAATTCGAAGTACGTGAGCGACACGTCGCCGCGCGCCACTTCGACCGCCTCGAAATGCTCCGGCAGCAAGGCCGCATCCACAGGCGACCCTTGCAAGCGCAGGCGCTCCTCGAAATGCACGAGATGCGGCGAGCTGTAGACCCCCACGCGATAGCCCGCCTGCATCAGCACGCTTTCCATGATCGCGCAGGTCGAGCCCTTGCCGTTGGTGCCTGCGACCGTGATGACCGGCGCATCAAAGCGCAGGCCCAATCGGTCGCGCACTTGAGCCACCCGGTCCAACCCGAGGTCGATGCCCACGGGATGCAGACGCTCGCAATGTTCCAACCACTCGTTCAGGCTGCGGCTCATCGGAAGAATTCGGTTCAGTGAAAAACGAAGGGCGTCTTGCGACGCCCTGGGATGCAGCGGGCCTGGGCCCGCAGGCACTCAGACGGGATCAGGCCACGGCATCCGCGCTCTGGCGCATCAGCATGGCCAAGCTGCGGGCCACGGTGGCACGCAACTCGCGGCGGTCGATGATCATGTCCACTGCGCCCTTTTGCATCAGGAACTCGGCGCGCTGGAAGCCCTCGGGCAGCTTCTCGCGCACAGTGTTCTCGATCACACGCGGGCCGGCAAAGCCGATCAGCGCCTTCGGCTCGGCGATCACGATGTCGCCCACGAAGGCAAAACCTGCCGAGACACCACCCATGGTCGGGTCGGTCAGCACGCTGATGTAGGGCAACTTGGCCTTGGACAGGCGAGTCAGCGAGGCATTGGTCTTGGCCATCTGCATCAGCGACAGCAGACCTTCCTGCATGCGCGCGCCACCGGTGGCGGAGAAGGACACGAACGGAACCTTTTGCTCGATGGCTGTCTCGACCCCACGCACGAAACGCTCGCCGACCACCGAACCCATCGAGCCGCCCATGAAGTCGAACTCGAAGCAGCAGGCGACCAGCGGAATGCTCATCACCGAGCCGCCCATGACGATCAGCGCATCGGTTTCGCCGGTGGCCTCCATCGCTTCCTTGATGCGGTCGGGGTACTTCTTGCTGTCCTTGAACTTGAGAGAGTCCACCGGCACCACTTCCTGGCCGATCTCGTAACGCCCTTCAGCGTCGAGGAAGGCATCCAGGCGGGAACGCGCATCGATGCGATGGTGGTGACTGCACTTGGGGCAGACGTTGATGTTCTCTTCGAGGTCGCTCTTGTAGAGCACCGTCTCGCACGAAGGGCACTTGACCCACAGGCCCTCGGGGACCGTGCGGCGATCGGCCGGATCGGTCTGCTGGATCTTCGGGGGCAACAGTTTGTCAAGCCAGCTCATGCAGATGCTCCTTGGAGGGTGTCAAGGGCTGCGCGGATGCCGCGCAGGAAATCGGCCGCGACCGGCACCACGCGGTCCCTCGGCTCGTTTTCAATCAGTTGGATGATACGGGAACCGATCACGACTGCGTCAGAAACCCGTGCTACGGCCACGGCCGTCTCGGCGTCGCGGATGCCGAAACCGACGCCCACCGGCACGCTCACGTGCGAGCGGATGCGCGGCACCATCGCGGCGACCGCGTCGGTGTCGAGGTGCCCCGCCCCCGTCACGCCCTTGAGCGAAACGTAGTAGACGTAGCCGGTGGCGATTCGCCCGACCTCGTCCATGCGCGCATCGGTGGACG
>CAYRBG010000130.1:0-8174 GCA_964422355.1 uncultured Sphaerotilus sp.
TCCTTCTCGACGTACTTGCGGTATTCGTCCAGCGTGGTCGCGCCGATGCAGTGCAGCTCGCCACGCGCCAGGGCAGGCTTGAGCATGTTGCCGGCGTCGATGGACCCCTCGGCCTTGCCGGCTCCCACCATGGTGTGCAGCTCGTCGATGAACAGGATGATGCGGCCTTCGTCCTGGCTCACTTCCTTGAGTACGGCCTTCAGGCGCTCTTCGAACTCGCCGCGGTACTTGGCGCCGGCCAACAGACCGGCCATGTCCAGCACCAGGACTTTCTTGTCCTTGAGCGACTCGGGCACCTCGCCGTTGACGATGCGCTGGGCCAAGCCTTCGACGATGGCCGTCTTGCCCACGCCCGGCTCGCCGATCAGCACCGGGTTGTTCTTGGAACGGCGCTGCAGCACCTGGATGGCACGGCGGATCTCGTCGTCACGGCCGATGACGGGGTCGAGCTTGCCGGCACGTGCGCGCTCCGTCAGGTCCAGGGTGTACTTCTTGAGCGCCTCGCGCTGGCCTTCGGCCTCGGCGCTGTCGACCTTCTGGCCGCCACGCACGGCGTCCACTGCACCTTCCAGCGCCTTGCGGGTCAGGCCAGCGTTGCGGGCGGCCAAGCCCAGGTCGGTCTTGGTGTCGCAGAAGGCCAGCAGCACCATTTCGCTGGCGATGTACTGATCGCCGCGCTTGGTGGCCTCCTTCTCGGCGCCTTGCAGCAGGGCCACGAGTTCGCGGCCCGGCTGGAGCTGGGCACCTTGAACGGGAGCGATGCGGGACAGGCCCGTCTCGATCGCGTCTTCCAGGGCCCGCAGGTTGACACCCGCCCGCTGCAGCAGCGAGCGCGGGCCGTCCTCCTGCTGGAGCAAGGCCTTCAGCAGGTGGGCGGGTTCGATGTAGGGGTGGTCGGCCGCCAGAGCCAAACTTTGGGCGTCGCCCAGGGCCTGTTGCAGCAGCGTGGTGAACTTGTCGATGCGCATGGGATGAAACCTCCGATTGCGGAGGACTTGAGGGGGAGCGGGCGCATTTCAAGAGGGCGGGGCATGGGGAATTCGATCCAGATCAAACCCTGATCGCCCGCCCCCCACAGGTGTTGCTCCGCTGCATTTCGCGAAGCGCAGATGCCGTTCGTCGCACCGCTGTGGAAGGCCCCGATCGCCGAGGAAACACTGGGACATCGACGCAACCCGGAGAGCCCCGTGTCCCACCGCCCCTTGCCATCCCTCGTCCGTTCCGTGTGTCTGGCTGTCGCGCTGGCCGTCGGCAGCTTCTGCGCATCGGCAGCGGCCCTGGCGCCCGATGCCGTCATCGAGGCGGGTCAGCGCTTGAACCAGACCGCCATGGCCGGCTCGGCCTCGGCCATCACCCAAGCCGAGGCCTACTTTGCCGAACAGGTGGCGGCCCACCCCGGTGACCCGCTGCTGCGCGCGTACTACGGCGCGTCGCACAGCCGACTGGCCACAACCACCCTGCTGCCGTGGCGCAAGATGAGCCTGACCGAAGACGGCCTGGCCGAAATCGACAAGGCCCTGGCCCTGCTCGGCCCGGATCACGCCGCAGCGATCCGTCGAGGGGTGTCCGTCGATCTGGAAACCCGCTTCGTTGCGGCCAGCACCTTCCTCAGCCTGCCGGAGATGTTCCACCGCAAGGAACGGGGTCAGAAGCTGTTGAACGAAGTGTTGAGCCACCCGGGTTTCGAGAGGTCCCCGGCGCCGTTCAAGGCTGCCGTCTGGTCCCGCGCCGCTTCCGCCGCCCAGTCCGACGGCCGGGTCGCCGACGAACAGCACTTCCTCAAGCTGGCGGCGCAGGCCCGTTCGGCCCCAGCGGCATCCGCGGCCACCCCGACGAAGGACAAGCCGTGAACGCCCCCGCCCCGGTCCTGACGCTGCGCGGCGTGCACAAGACCTACCACCTCGGCGAACACGTGGTGCCCGCCCTGCAGGGCGTGGATCTGTCGGTGAGGCCCGGCGAGATGTTGGCCCTCACCGGTCCCTCGGGCAGCGGCAAGAGCACGATCCTGAACATCGCCGGGCTCATCGACCGCGCAGATGAAGGGCGGGTTCTGCTGGAAGACCGCGATGTGGGCGAGCTCGACGAAACCGCCGCGACCCTGCTGCGCCGCTCGGCCATCGGCTTCGTCTTCCAGAACTTCAACCTCGTGCCGGTGATGACCGTGGCCGAAAACGTCGACTACCCGCTCTTCCTGAGCGGTGTGCCCGCCGAAGAACGGCGGCAGCGCGTGGACACGGTGCTGCGCGCCGTCGGGCTGAACGAGCACGCCCGCCATCGACCCGACGCCCTCTCCGGTGGCCAACGCCAGCGCGTGGCCATTGCCCGCGCCCTGGTCAAGCGCCCGCGCCTCGTGATCGCCGACGAGCCCACCGCCAGCCTCGACTCCCACACCGCCGATCAGGTGCTCGACCTCATGCGCGAACAGGGCCACGCCCAGGGCGCCGCCTTCCTGATCGCCACCCACGACGCGCGCCTGCTGCGCCGCTGCGACCGCGTCATCGGCCTGCTCGACGGCCAGATCGTCGAAGGAGCCCCCGCATGACCACCCGTTGGCTCCGCTTCGCGTGGCTGAACACGCTGCGCAACCGCCGCCGCTCGGCCGTGACCGTCTCGATCGCGGCGCTGGGCACCGCCGCCATCCTGCTGGCCGGCGGGTTCGCGCTCTACACCTACGAAAGCCTGGCCCAGTCGTCGGCACGCACGACGGGCCACCTCGTCGTCGGACAGCCGGCCCAGTTCCACGGCGACGAGGACACCCCGCTGCAGCATGGCCTGGACCGGGTCGACGACCTCAAGGCCCGGCTGCTGGCCCTCGACGAAGTGCGCCAGGTGCTGCCGCGGGTGCAGTTCAGCGGCCTGATCAGCAACGGCGACAAGTCCACCGTGATGATGGCCGCCGGCATCGATCCGGACGCCGAGTTCGCCATCAAGGGGCCGTTCCTGACCGTGAAGCAAGGCCGCGTGCTGAGCTCGGGCCAGCATCAGACCGTGATGCTGGGCGAAGGCCTGGCGCGCAGCCTCAAGGCCCAACCGGGCAGCGGCCTGACGCTGATGGCCACCACCACCGAGGGCGCACTCAATGCGGTGGACGTGACGGTCGAGGGTGTGGTCGCCACCGGCATTCCCGAGATCGATCAGCGCCTTGTCTACACCGACGTGGCCACGGCGCAGCGGCTGCTGGTCACCGAGCGGGTGTCGTCGCTGGGCGTGTTCCTGCGCAGCCTGGAGGCCACGGGGCCGGCTCAGACGCGCCTGCAAGCGGCCCTGCCGGGCCTGGAAGTCCAGACCTGGATCGACCAGGCCCCCTTCTACCGCAGCGTCAAGGCGCTCTACAACCGCATCTTCGGCGCACTGGGGCTGATCATTGCGGTGATCGTCGTCTTCGTCGTCACCAACGCGATGGCCATGGCGATCATCGAGCGCACCCGCGAGGTTGGCACGTTGCGCGCAATGGGCACGCTGCCGGCGCAGCTCACGCGCAGCTTCGCGCTGGAGGGCATGCTGCTGGGCGGCGGCGGCGCCCTGCTCGGTGCCGCCCTGGCGCTGACCGTGAGCGTGGGCCTGCTGATCTTCCCGGTCGAGATGCCACCGCCGCCGGGGCGCAGCGTTGGCTACCCGCTGCAGATCGAGATGAATCCGTGGCTCTATGCCGGTGCCCTGACCGCGATGGTGCTGCTGGCCACCCTGGCGTCGGCGGTGATCGCCCACCGCACCGTGCGCCGCCCGATCACCGACGCCCTGGCCCACGTTTGAGCCCCAGGCCCCGCGTCGCCACACCCCCACCCGAAATCCAGATCCACCCAGGAACCCGTCATGTCTCGCCTGACCCTCAAGAAGATCTGCATCGGGGCCACCGTCGTCGCCGTGAAGATCGCCCTGCTCGGCCTCATCGCCGGGCACGCCCGGGCGGCCGACGAGGTGTCCGCCCTGCTCAAGGACGCCGACCGCTACCGCACTGATGCCGACCACCTGCAGGTCGAGACCGAAGTGACCGTGCTCGGTCGTGACGGCAGCGTCGACAAGGAGCGCCGCTACACCGTGTTCGTGCAGGCCGGCCGCAAGTCGCTGGTGCTCATGCGTTCGCCGGCCGAGGCGGGCCAGAAGGTGCTGATGCTGGGCGACGACTTCTGGATGCTGCTGCCCGGCAGCCAACGCCCGATGCGCATCACGCCGTCGCAGAAGCTGCTGGGCGATGCCTCCACCGGTGACATCGCCACCCTGAGCTGGTCCCAGGATTACAGCGGTCAGGTGGTCGGCGAAGAGCGTTGCGAAGACGAAGCTTCATCCCGGTCCTGCCTGCACCTGACCCTCAACGCTGTCCGCAAGGGGGTGAGCTATGCACGCATCGAACTGTGGATCGGCAAGACCCGGCACGAGCCGATCCGCGCCGACCTGTACGTGCAGTCCGACAAGCTCGCCAAGCAGGCCCGCTTCGTGATGGACCGCCCCTCGGCCCCGACCCGGGTGGACGCGATGGTGCTGCTCGACCAGCTCAGCACCCACAAGGAAACCCGGGTGCGCTACGTGTCACGACGGGCCCGGGAAGTGCCCGAGGCCTGGCTCAACCCGATGTTCCTGGCCCGCAATCCGGCGCTGGACTGAGCCGTGGGCACTCACCTCACTCGACGCATGCTCCTGAGTGCGCTGAACGGGCTGGTCTTGGGGACCGTGGTCTGGCCTGCACCTGGACAAGCCCAGGAGAATGCGATCGAGCTGCCTCGATCGGCCGTGACCACGGCATGGAGCGGCGAGATCCGCGCCCACGCCGACCGCGCAGGCCGCAACAACCGGGGCCCCCTGGCCGCTTCCGCCCAACTCGCCCCGGGTCTGGCCACGCTGCCGGGCAATGCCGAGGTGCTGGACGCCGAGCTGCGCGGCCACTGGCACGCACCGGCTTGGCCGACGCTGTCGGTGCAACACAACGTCCTGCTGAGCGCCCACCGCAACGAAAGCGGCACCACGTCGGCCCACGCCCGCGCCAACGAGCTCTACGTCAGCCGGGACCTGGATGCTTGGCAATTTTCAGCCGGCAAGAAGATCGTCACCTGGGACGTAGGCTACGGCTTTCGGCCCAACGACGTGGTCCAGCAGGAGGCGCGCCGCACGCTGTTGACCGTCACGCCCGAAGGCCGTTCCTTGATCCAGGTCGAACACTTCAGCGCCGACCGCTCGACGGCGCTGGTCTGGGTGCACCCGCACACCACCCAAGCCCCCGCGGACACGCAGCGCTTCGCCGATGAAAGCGCCCTGGCCGCGAGGGGTTACCACCGCGATGGCGTCGTCGACACCTACCTCTTCGGCCGCCTGGGGCACCACACCGGTCTCAGTGCGGGTGCTGCGGCCGCCTGGGTGGCCACGGACGCTCTTGAACTGCACGCCTCGGCCCGGCTGATGCAACGGCATGACGCGTGGACGATGTCGAACGCCTGGACCGTGACGACGCAGGGGCCGGCCTCGCAATGGCTGATCGGCCTGCAGTGGACCGGCGAGGCTCGGCAAAGCCTGCTCTTCGAGGCCTGGCACGACGGCACGGCCCTGTCCCGCAGCGAATGGCGGGACTGGTCGCAGCGCAACATGCAGCTTCAAGCCACCGCCTCCCTGCCTGGTCTGCCCGCATCCGCCCGGACCGGGCTGGGCGGGCAGCTGGCGTGGCAAGCTTCGCCGCTGGACCGCCCGGTGCTCCACCGCGATCAGGTCTACCTCCGCCTGTCCTGGCAACCCCAGCCCTGGCAGTGGACGGTGGACACGCTGTACACCCCAGCCGACGGCGGTCACCTGATCACCGCTGGCCTGGAATGGCAAGGCGACCGGGTGCGCGTGAACGCCGCCTGGCGGGTGATGGGCGGGCCGGAAGGCGCCCTGCTGCGACAGTTGCCGACGCGCCGTCAGGCCGTTCTGGCCGCCACCTGGGCGTTCTGATGGGCGCCCCCCGAACTCCCTCGACAATGCCGCCATGCGTTGGACCTCCCCGGACTGGACGAGCGACCCGGCCGTCACCCCCTTCCTGAAACCCAACCCCGTGGCGTTCGCCCGGCGCGGGGCGCTGGTGCTGCTGGTCAACGCCCTCATCTTCGTGCTGCTGTCTCTCGTCAACGAAAACACGGACGTTGAGGTGGCGCGCAAGCATGTGGTGTATTGGGTGACGATTTCCTTGAGCACCTGGGCCATCGTCGACATGGGCCGCTTCGTGGTGGGCATCGATCCCGACAACCACTGGCCGCGAGGCCCCTGGGGCCTGGGCTTGCCTGTCCTGGGGTGCGCGCTGGGCTTTGCCGTCGGCACCGCCTTGGGAGACCTGATCAACGGCTTTGAGCTCTACGGGCCCTACCGCCAAGGGCTGCGCAGCCTGAAGGTGGACCTCCTCAAGTCTGCGGCCATCGGTGCCGGGTTCTCCGGTTTTTTCTATCTGCGGGGCCGCAGCGCCGGTCAACAGGCCCGACTGATCCGCGCCGAACGCGACCTCACGCTCGCCAAGCTGAGCATGCTCCAGGCCCAGCTGGAGCCGCACATGCTGTTCAACACGCTGGCCAATCTGAGGGTGCTGATTGCCCTGGATCCCCCACGCGCCCAGGACATGCTGGACCACATGATCGCCTTCCTGCGCGCCACGCTGGACGGCTCCCGTGCCGCCGAACATCCGCTCGAATCCGAGTTCAAGCGCCTGTCGGACTACCTGGCCCTGATGTCCATGCGCATGGGACCGCGGCTGCAGGTCCATTTCGACCTGCCCGACGAGCTGCGCCTCGTGCCGGTGCCCCCCTTGCTGCTGCAACCGCTGGTGGAAAACAGCATCCGTCACGGCATCGAACCCAAGGTGGCGGGCGGGTGGATCAAGGTGAGCGCCCGCCGCGACGGCCCCACGCTTCAGCTCACCGTGAGAGACACCGGGGTGGGCCTGCCCGCGGAATTCCCCGATGGCTCCGTCCGATCGCCCTCCCCGATCGACCGGCCTTCCGCGACCGATGCGACGCACTTTGGTCTCACCCAGGTGCGTGAACGCCTGGCCGCATTGCACGGCCCGAGCGCCCATCTGACGCTGACCAACGCACCGGACGATCAAGGCGGTGTCTTGGCCACCCTCCGCTTGCCCATGTCTGCGCCCGCTTCATCATGATGCCTCGCCCGCCCACCGCGTTGATCGCCGAAGACGAGCCCTTGCTGGCGCAAGGCCTGCGCGCCGACTTGAAGCGGCTCTGGCCGGAGCTGGAGATCGTCGCCCTCGTCGGCGACGGCGACGCGGCGGTCCGCGCCGCCCTGACACAGCGTCCCGACGTGTGCTTTCTCGACATCCGCATGCCCGGGCTCAGCGGCCTGGAGGTCGCCCAGGCCCTGGTCGAAGACTGGCCGGACGGACACCCCCTGCCGCTGACGGTGTTCGTGACCGCCTACGATCAATACGCCCTGCAGGCCTTCGAGGCGCAAGCCGCCGACTACCTGCTCAAGCCCGTCGACACGGCCCGCCTGAGCGCCTGCGTCGAGCGCCTGCAGCGGCGCCTGGCCCCGCCCCAAACAGAATCGCCCTCGCCACCCCGAGACTCGGCCGCATCGCCGGCCTCGGAAGGACCGGCGGCCACGACGGAGACCGTGTTGGCTCAACTCCGGGCGCTGCTGACCCACGCCGCCCCATCGCCCGCCCGGCCGCCGCGCCTGGAAGTGATTCAGGCCAACGTGGGCTCGACCGTGCACCTGGTGCCTGTGGAATCGGTGCTGTACTTCGAGGCGGCCGACAAGTACGTCCGCGTCGTCACCGCCACGGAAGAACACCTCATCCGCACCCCACTGAAGGAGCTGCTGCCGCAGTTGGACGAGCACGTGTTCTGGCAGGTCCACCGCAGCGTGGTGGTCCGGGCCAGCGCCATCGCCCAGGCCCGCCGGGACGACGCCGGCAAGCTGACCCTGCACCTGCGCGATCGGCCGGAGAAGCTGGTGGTCAGCCGGCTGTATGCGCACCTGTTCAAGGGCATGTGAGCCTGCGACCGACAAGCAGACCACCGGATGACAGCACCGCGGGACATCCGTATGGGATCGAACGCAGTGTCAGGCGTTGGACGCGCAGTCCAGTCCCCAACGCTTCAACGCATCGTCGTCGCTCACCCGCGCGTCGACCCAGTGGGCCCCCTCGGGCGTCGTTTCCTTCTTCCAGAACGGCGCCTGCGTCTTGAGGTAGTCCATCA
>CAYRBG010000131.1:0-7952 GCA_964422355.1 uncultured Sphaerotilus sp.
GGGAACAGGCCCTCGGGGTCGTCTCCGCTGAGGGTGAAGGCGTCGGTGTGGCACACGCCCGTGTGGGTGATCTTGACCAGGACCTCGCCCTTCTTCGGCGGGGCGACGTCGATCTCGACGATCTGCAGGGGCTTGCCGGCTTCAAAAGCCACAGCGGCGCGGGATTTCATGGGCACTCTCCGGTCGGTGAAACAGACACGGCAGAGCGGACACGCCGCTCACCGCAGGTAGGAACGCACCAGATTCGTCAGGTCTTCGGCCAGTTGGGCATGCTGTTCGGGCGTGGCGGGCTGCACCGCGAGTTCTTCGCGGATGTGCGACTGCATCACCTCCGACATCAGGCCGTTGACCGCCCCCCGCAGCGCCGCGAGCTGCTGCAGCACCGGCGCGCAGTCCGCGCCGGCCTCCAGCGCACGCTCCAGCGCCTCGGCCTGACCCTTGATGCGACGCACGCGGGCCAGGGCCTTCTTCTTGTCTTCGGGGGAATGGGGCATGGTGTTTAGGTACTGGGGGGCAGTATATGGGCAATGGGCGCACTTGCGAAGCTTGAGCGCGGTCAAGATCGCATGGCGCGACCCGGCGCAGCATCATTTGCATGACCGTGCCATCGCGCGTCAATCCCGAACCCGACGCGTCGCCGTCGCCCATGGCGTTTGAAGCGCCCTCCCCCTCCGACAAGTCCGCGTCGGTTGCGGGCTTGGTGTTTCGGATCCAGGCGTTGTGCAAGACCTACCAGGCTGGCGACGTGGCTGTCCCCGCGTTGCGGGACGTCGATCTGGACATCCGGCGCGGCGAGTTCATCGTGCTGCTGGGCCCCTCTGGGAGCGGCAAGAGCACGCTGCTGAACATCGTGGGCGGGCTGGAAACCGCCACCGCCGGCCGGCTCTGGTACGGCGAGCAGGAACTCACCGCCACCGACGACGCCGGTCTCACGCGCTACCGCCGCGAGCACGTGGGTTTCGTGTTCCAGTTCTACAACCTCATCCCCAGCCTGACGGCGGCCGAGAACGTGGCGCTGGTGACCGACATCGTCGCGCACCCGATGCCGGTGGCCGATGCGCTGGCGCAGGTGGGGCTGGCCGAGCGGGCCGATCACTTCCCGTCGCAGCTCTCCGGCGGCGAGCAGCAGCGTGTGGCCATCGCCCGCGCCATCGCCAAGCGGCCGCAGGTGCTGCTGTGCGACGAGCCCACCGGCGCGCTGGACGTGGCCACGGGCCGCATGGTGCTGGAGACCCTGCTGCGCGTGAACACCGAACTCGGTACCACGACGGTCGTCATCACGCACAACGCCGCCATCGCCGGCATGGCCGACCGGGTGGTGCACCTGGGCGATGGGCGCATCCAGCGCATCGAGGTCAACGCGCACAAGCGGTCGCCGGCGGAGCTGCAGTGGTGAAGGACTGAGATGCGCGCCCTCGACCGCAAGCTCTGGCGCGACCTGCGCCTGATGTGGAGCCAGGCGCTGACCATCGCCCTGGTCGTGGCCAGCGGCATCGGCGGTTTCATCACCAGCTTGTCGGCGGTGGACTCGCTGGCGGACGCGCGCGACGCCTTCTACGCCTCCGGCCGTTTCGCCGACGTGTTCGTCACGGTCAAGCGGGCGCCGCTGTCGCTGGTGGAGCGCCTGCGCGCCGTGCCCGGCGTGGCCGACGTGCAGCCCACGATCGAACACGTGGTGCGCATCACCGTGCCGGGCAGCAGCGACCCGGTGCTGGGCCAGCTCATCGGCGTGAACCGGCGCGAGCCGCCCCGGCTGAACCAGCTCACGATCGTGGCCGGCCGGTCCCTGCATGGGAAGGTCGGCGCGGAGCGCGACCGCAGTGGTGCGGCAGGTGGAAACGGCGGAGGCGACGGTGTGCTGGACGCCGTCATCTCCAAGGGGTTTGCCCAGGCGCGGGGCTTGAAGCCGGGGGCCACCGTGCGGGCGCTGGTCAATGGCCGGGAGCGCACGCTGCGCGTCGTGGGCTGGGCGCTTTCACCGGAGTTCATCTTCGCGGGGCTGTTCGGCATGCCGGATCAGCGCGGCTTCGGCATCTTCTGGGTCGACCACGACGCGCTGGCCGCCGCCTGGGACATGGACGGTGCCTTCAACCGGGCGGCCGTGCGACTGGCGCCGCCCTCGGTGCGAACGGTCGAGGAGCGCGAGGTGACGCGGCGGCTGGGCGAGCTGCTTGCGCCCTACGGCGGCGCGGAACCGCGGGGGCGCGAGGACCAGATCTCGCACGCCATGCTCGACAACGAAATCAAGGAACAGCGCGTGCTCGGCACGGTGCTGCCGTCGATCTTCCTGGGGGTGGCGGCCTTTTTGCTCAACGTGGTCGTCAGCCGGCTGGTGGCCACGCAGCGCGAGCAGATTGCGGCGCTCAAGGCGCTGGGCTACACGCACCGCCGCATCGCCGCGCACTACCTGGCGATGGTGGGGCTCATCTCGGCGGTCGGGCTGGTGCTGGGCGTGATGCTGGGCCATTGGCTGGGCGGGGGGCTGCTGGCGCTGTACGGCGAATCGTTCCACTTTCCGCGCTTTGTGCACCGCATCGATCCGGCGTTGGTGATCGTGGCCGGCGGCGTGACCCTGGGCACGGCGGTGGCCGGCACGATGGGCGCCATCCTGGCCACGGTGCGCCTGACCCCGGCCGAGGCCATGCGCCCCCCGGCGCCGGGCCGTTACCGCCGCACCCTGGCAGAGCGACTGGGCCTGCGCGGGTTGTCTCCGGCGCTGCGCATGGTGCTGCGCCAGATGGAGCGCCGCCCCCTGCGCACCGGTCTGGGCATCGCGGGCGTGGCGGCGGCGGTGGCCATCGTCGTGCTGGGCAATTTCTTCCGCGACGCCATCGACGTCATCGTCGACACCGAGTTCGTGCTGAAGATGCGCAGCGACGTGTCGGTGTGGCTGGTCGAGCCGGCCGACGACGCGGTGCGCCTGCAACTGGCCCGGCTGCCGGGCGTGCTGGCGGTGGAGTCCTCGCGCTTCGTCGAGGGCACGCTGGTGGCCGGCCACCGCCGCGAGCGCCTGCTGGTGCGTGCCATGCCGGCCGTGCCTGACCTGTACCGCATCGTCGATGTCGAGGGCCGGGTGGTGCCCCTGACCGGCGAGGGTCTGCTGCTCACCGACCGCCTGGCCGACAAGCTCGGCCTGCGCGTGGGCGACGCCGCCACGCTGGAGCTGCCCACCGTCCGCCGCCGCAGCGTGACGCTGCCGGTCGACGGCGTGGTGTCCGAAATGATGGGCTTGAACGCCTACATCCGCCGCGACGCGCTCAACCGCGCGCTGGGCGACGGCGATCTGTCCAGCGGCTTCGTGCTCACGCTCGAACGCGGGCGCGAGGCCGAATTCCTGGCCGCCACGCAGAAGGTGCCGGCCATCAGCGGCGCGTTCAGCAAGGCGACGATGCTGCGCAACATGCGCGAGATCACCGCGCGCAACATCCGCATCATGAGCAGCGTGCTGACGCTGTTCGCCTGCGTCATCGCCGTCGGGGTGGTCTACAACAACGCGCGCATCGCGCTGGCCGAGCGGGCCTGGGAGCTGGCCAGCCTGCGGGTGCTGGGCTTCACGCGCGGCGAGGTCACGGCGCTGCTGCTGGGCGAGATGGCGCTGCAGATCGCGGTGGCGCTGCCGCTGGGCATGGTCCTGGGCTGGCTGCTGGTGCACGGCACGACGCTGGCCTTGCGCAGCGACCAGTTCCAGTTTCCGGTGGTGATCCAGCCGCGCACCTATGCGATGGCCGCGCTGGCCATCGTCGGCGCGGCGCTGGCCAGTGCGGCGGTGGTGCGGCGGCGCATCCACCGCATCGACATGGTTTCCGCCTTGAAGACACGGGATTGACGATGCCGACACGAACGACGAATCGAGCCTGCCCCCGCGTGCAGGCCCTGGAGGGATGGACATGAAACGCAGCACCACCTGGATCTTCGCCGCCACCGCGGTGGCGGTCGTGGCCCTGCTGGGCTGGGCCTTTGCCCCCAAGCCGGTGGCTGTGGAAACGGCCAAGGCCACGACCGGCCGCTACGAACAGGCGGTGGTCGAAGACGGCCGCACCCGACTGCGCGAACGCTACGCCGTGACCGCCCCTTTGGCCGGGCGCCTGGCGCGCATCGCGCTGCGGGAGGGGGACACGGTCACGGCCGGCCAGGCGCTGGCCGAGATCACGCCGCAACCCGCGCCCATGCTCGACGCCCGGACCCGCTCCGGCCTGGAGGCCCGCCTCGAAAGCGCGAAGGCCGCCGTTCTTCGCGCGACCGCCGCTGCCGGCCAGCAGCGGGTGGTCCTGGAGCAGACGCGTACCGCCCTGAAGCGCAGCGAGGCGCTGTCCCGGCAAGGCTTCATCTCCCCCACCCAGCTCGACAACGACCGCCTGACCGCCGCCGCTGCCCTACAGGGCCTGGCCGCCGCGGACCAGGCGCGCCACGTCGCCGAACACGACCTCGAAGTGGCGCACGCCGCCCTGCAGGTCAGCCAGTCCGGCGGCGGCGCGGTCTTTGTCGTGCGCTCGCCCATCCAGGGACGCGTGCTCAAGGTGGCGCAGACCAGCGAAACCACCGTGGCTCCCGGCACACCGCTGCTCGACATCGGCGACACCTCGCGCCTGGAAGTGCTGGCCGAGCTGCTGACGCCGGACGCGCTGGCCCTGGCGCCCGGCGCGGCCGTGCGCATCGACCGCTGGGGCGGTCCGGGTGAGTTGCAGGCCCGGGTGCGCCGGGTGGAGCCGGCGGCCTTCACCAAGGTGTCGGCCCTGGGCGTGGAAGAACAGCGCGTGAACGTGCTGATCGACCTCACCAGCCCGCCGGAGCAGTGGTCGGCCCTGGGCGACGGCTACCGGGTGGGCGTGCGCATCCTCACCCGCGTGCAGGACGACGCGGTGATGGTGCCGGTGAGCGCGGTGTTTCCGCGGCCGGGAGGCGCTGGGGGGCCGGCGGCGGCCGAACCCGGCGATGCGGCTGCCGCGTTTGTCGTCGACGGGGGGCGCGCACGGTTGCGCTCGTTGACCCTGGGCGGACGCAACGGCACCCAGGCCTGGGTGCGCGAGGGGCTGCGCCCCGGCGAGGGAGTGATCGTCTATCCGCCGGCCGAGGTGGCCGACGGGGTGAGCGTGAGGTCACGCTGAGTCTGCGGCCATACAGTGGAGTCGCCTCGGGTCAGCGCACCGTGGCCGCGTAGCCGGCCTCTTCCAGTGCGGCGGCGATGTCCTCCGGCGCGATCATCGATGTGTGGCTCACCCACGCGGTCTGTTGCGTCAGGTCCACGTCGGCTTGGCTGACACACGGCAGGTCCTGCAGTTCGAACATGACGGCATCGGCATCGTCCTGCGTCTTCAGGGCGGGGATGTGGAAGGTGGTTTCAGGCATGGGGCGGTCCTCCGCGTTCGGTTGGAATCGGCCATCCGCAAGGGATGAATACGGGCTCAAGGCGACTCCGCCTCGGGGGCCGGCGGCAGGTGCACGGCCACGCCGTAGAGCGCGAGCAGCCCCACCATGTGTCCGACGGAAACCCCCGGTTCGCCCGACTCGATCCGGGCGATCGTCTGGACGTGGACGCCCAGACGGGCCGCTGCAGCCGACTGGCCTTCACCGGCCCGGATGCGGGCCCGCTTGGCCGCCGCGCCCATGTCCTTGATGAGCTGGAGGGCGTCGCCGCCGATGTCCGCTGAAATGCGCTTGCCTTGTGCCATGGGCCGATTCTCGCTGGGCAGGGCTTGCCTCGGTGTTGCTCCGGCATGCTTGGTGCTAGGTTGACGTTGGTGGTGATCGGCGCTGAAGGCAAGGGAGCGCACATGGAGACGCAAGAGGAAACAGGGTCATCTGCGGAAATGCAGCAGTTCGAAGCGGAGGTCGCCGCGCACGACGCAAAACTGGCGGAGCGCGGTCTGGACATCTGGGTCGGCTCCGAGCCCACGTTCACCGACCGCTGGCAGAACACCCCGGAGTGGTTGAGTGCCGCGCTGGGTGAGGGCAAGGAGGCGCTGGCGTGCGAGCTGGTGCGCGTGTTCCAAGCCCACTTTCCGGGCTGCCTGGTGTTGCGTTCGCAGGGGCGGCTGTATCCCGGCGAGGACCATCCCCGCTGGTGCTACGGCGTGATGCGCCGCCGCGACGGGCGGCCGCTGTGGTCCGGCCCGCCCGACCCGATCGCAGCGGGGGATGCCGACACCCTGCCCTCCGAGCCCGACGCATGCGATGCACCCGAAGGATCCATCCCAGAGGGGGGCGAGGACGAGCTCCGCCCGGATCCGGTGCCCACGATCGTGCTTCCGGACTTCGGCAGCGACGTGGCCGCCTTTCTCACCGCGCTTCGGGAGGCCGAAGCCCGTGCCCGCGAGCAGGGCTGGACGAGGCTGGTCTTCACCGGCGCATTGCCACCCTGGGACGCCACGCTGGCACTGACCACCGTCACCCCGGACCCGGCCGTCATCGAAGTCAACGCGGCGCCGAGCTTCAGCGCCGTCGATTTTCTGCAGCGCAGCAGCCTCATCTACGCCGCCGCCGACCGCGTCGGTCTGTCCCCGTATCGGCTGCACTTCAACGGGGCCGTGGCCGATTCGGGCGGCGGTGGGCAAATCACGCTCGGGGGGCCATCGCCCGAGAGCAGCCCCTTCGTGCGCGACCCTCGGCTGCTGCCCCGGCTGGTGCGGTTCTTCAACCGGCACCCCGCGTTGTCCTACCTGTTCAGCCATGACTTCGTGGGCGTGGGCGGCCAGTCGGTGCGCAGCGACGAGCGGGGCACCGATGCTTTGGACGAGCTGCGTCTGGCGCTGGCGTTGGTCGAGCGCGGGCCGTTGCCGACGGCCGAGGGCGTCTGGCAGGCGCTGGCGCCGTTCCTGAGCGATGCCGCCGGCAACAGCCATCGCGCCGAAATCAACGTCGAGAAGCTGTGCTGCCCCTTCGGTGGTCAGCGGGGGCGGCAAGGGTTGGTGGAGTTCCGCGCGCTGCGCATGCAGCACTCGCCGGAGCGGGCCACCGCGATCGCCTGCCTGCTGCGGGCCATCGTCGCCCTGCTGGCGCTGCACCCCGATGACGCCCCACTGATCGACTGGGGCCGTGAGCTGCACGATCGCTTTGCGCTGCCCTTCCACCTGCAGCAGGACCTGGAGCAGGTGCTGGCGACGCTGGACGACGCCGGCCTGGGCCTGGGGCCGATGCTGACCGACCGGCTGCGGCAGGACGAATTTCGCCACCAGGCCGACGTCGACCTGCCGGGGGCCACGCTGGAAGTCTGGGGCGCCCTGGAGTTCTGGCCCCTGCTGGGAGACGCCGCCAGCCCCGCACAGGGAGGCACCTCCCGGCTCATCGACGCCAGCACGGCCCGCGTCGAACTGAGGCTGCGCCCGCGAGAACCCGACGGCGTGCACTGGCGCATCACCGCGGCCGGCCGACCGCTGCCCATGCGTGACGAACGCGATCGCCTCGGCCCCTTGCGGGTCGGCGGGCTGCGCTACCGGGCGTTTGTGCCACGGCTGGGGCTGCATCCGAGCCTGCCGTCGCAGGCGCCCGTCGTGCTGCAACTCAGCCGTCCCGACCGGACCGACGGCCTGCAGGTCACCCTGCACGACTGGCGGCCCGACGGCGAGGCCTACCCTGGCCTGCCGCAGGACCGATCGGACGCGGCCGCGCGTCGGCGCGAGCGTGTGACGTGTGTTCCGTGCGAGGCGCCGGTTGGGCCCGGGGGCGACGCGAGAGCCGACGGAGCCCCCGACGCCGCGCATGTGCTGGATCTGCGTTGGGTGGCAACCGACCCCTGAGGGCCTGGAGTCGTCAGGACGCGGGAGCGCCGCGTCCTGAATCGCCATGTCCTCACAGCTTGATCATCACGTTCTTCAACTCCGTGTAGAACTCCAGCGAGTGCACCCCGCCCTCGCGCCCGATGCCCGAGGCTTTCGAACCGCCGAACGGTGTGCGCAGGTCGCGCAGGAACCAGCTGTTGATCCAGCACAGCCCCACTTCGATGGCGTTGCCCATGC
>CAYRBG010000132.1:0-7938 GCA_964422355.1 uncultured Sphaerotilus sp.
GAGGTCAGCACGCCCGAGCGCACGAGGAAGGTGCCCAGCAGCGACAGCGAGAAGGTGGCGATCGCCAACAGGATGGTCCAGTTCTTGAAGCTGCCGCGCTTTTCCGTCACGGCCAGCGAGTGCACCAGCGCGGTGGCCACCAGCCAGGGCATGAAGGAGGCGTTTTCCACCGGGTCCCAGAACCACCAGCCGCCCCAGCCCAGCTCGTAATACGCCCACCACGAGCCCAGCGCGATGCCCAGGGTCAGGAACACCCAGGCCACCGTCACCCAGGGCCGCGACCAGCGCGCCCAAGCCGCGTCCAGGTTGCCCGCCAGCAGCGCCGCGATGGCGAACGCAAACGCCACCGACATGCCCACATAGCCCATGTAGAGCAGCGGCGGGTGGAACACCAGCCCCGGATCCTGCAGCAGCGGGTTGAGCGAGCGCCCTTCTTCCGCACCGGGGATCAGGCGCTCGAAGGGGTTGGAGGTGAGCAGCACAAAGGCCAGCAGGCCGCAGCCAACCAGGCCCAGCACGCCCAGCACCCGCGCCACCATCGCGTCGGGCAACTGGCGCGAGAACAGCGCCACCGCCGCCGCCCAGCCGGCCAGCATCAGCACCCACAGCAACAGCGAGCCCTCGTGGCCGCCCCACACGGCAGAGAGCCGATACATCGTCGGCAGCGCGGTGTTGGAGTGCCCTGCCACATAGGCCACCGTGAAATCGTTGGTGTAGAACGACCACGTGAGCGCGGCAAAAGCCAGCGCGATCAGACCGAAGGTCGCCGCCGAGGCCGGCCGCGCAAAGGCGATCCAGCGGGTCTGATGGCGCTGGGCGCCGACCAGCGGCAGCACGCCCTGCAGGCCCGCCACGCACAGCGCCAGGATCAGCGCGAAATGACCGAGTTCAGGAATCATGGCTTGAGGGACTTCTCGGCCCGCTTGGCCTGCTCCACCGCGTGTTCGGCGGCAGGCGGCATGTAGTTTTCATCGTGCTTGGCCAGCACCTCGCTGGCCGTGAACACGCCGTCGGCACCCAGCCGGCCTTGGATCACCGCGCCCTTGCCCTCCTTGAACAGGTCGGGAAGGATGCCGGTGTAGGCCACCGGGATCTCGCGCGCCGTGTCGGTGATGACGAAGTGCACCGTCAGCTCCTTGCGCTGCAACGTGCCCTCCTTGACCATGCCGCCGATGCGGAAGGCCTTGCCCTGCGGCGCCTTGCCGGCGGCCACTTCGGACGGGGTCACATAGAGCGCGATGTTGGAGTCCAGCGCGTTGAGCACCAGCGCGGCGGCCACACCCAGCGACGCCAGGGCGCCGGCAATGAGGGCGAATCGTTTGTGGCGGGGTTTCATGACGGGTTCCGATCCAGTTCTTCGGCCAGGCGTTCCCGGCGCAGGGCCTCGCGGGCGGCGCGCGCGCGGCCGGCCGCCACCAGCGGCTCGATGACCATCAGCAGCAGGCAGGCGCCAAAACTGCCCCAGACGTAAAAGGCGCGACCGCCCATGGCGAAGAACTCGCCGACGCTATGCCACTGCATGCTTCACCCACTCCGTTGCAGCCTCGCGCTCCAGGATGACGCCACGCACCCGCGTGAGCGCCACCGCGATCGAATACATCCAGAAGCACAGCGCCATCAGCAGCATGCCCCACAACA
Source organism: uncultured Sphaerotilus sp. (assembly GCA_964422355.1). Classification (GTDB taxonomy): domain Bacteria; phylum Pseudomonadota; class Gammaproteobacteria; order Burkholderiales; family Burkholderiaceae_C; genus Sphaerotilus. Next base: position 1,639 of record CAYRBG010000132.1, read on the forward strand.
TGGTCTGCGCCATCGACGGAGACTTGGTCAGGCTCACCGACGCGCCCTGGTGCAGCGTGTTCCACCACTTCACCGAAAAATAGATGATGGGCACGTTCACCACGCCCACCAGCGCCAGGATGGCGCCGGCCTTGTCGGCTCGGCGCGGATCGTCAATGGACGCCTGCAGCGCAATGAAGCCGATGTAGAGAAACGCCAGGATCAACTCCGAGGTCAGCCGCGCGTCCCACACCCACCAGGTGCCCCACATCGGCTTGCCCCACAGCGCGCCCGTCCACAGGCTCAGCACCGCCATCAGCGCGCCCGTGGGGGCCAGCGCCTGGGCCATCATCCCCGACAGCCGGGTGTTGAACACCAGCCCCACCCCGGCCCAGAACGCCATGACGAGGTAGATGAACATCGACATCCACGACGCCGGCACGTGCACGAAGATGATGCGGTAGGCCTCGCCCTGCACCGCGTCCGTCGGTGCGACGAAGAAGCTGACGTACAGCCCGGCGATGCCGAACACCGCCGTCAGCGCCCAGAACCAGGGGATGAGCTTGCCGGCCAAGGGATAGAACACCGCCGGGCTGGCGTAGTGAAACAGCTTCCCGGACAGGGAAGACGGGGGTGGGGGTCGGAGCTTGTCGTTCATGGTGGCAGAAGCCATTGTCATGGGCGGCGCATGCGGGTCAGGACTCCAGCGCCACGCGCAGCGCCGCGGTCGTCGCCCACGGGGCGAAGAACACCGCCACGGCCAGCATGGCCCCCAGCAGCGAGAAGTGGCCGACGATGTCCATGCCGGCGATGTGCGCCTCCACCGCCCCGGCGCCGAAGATCAGCGCGGGCACGTACAGCGGCAGCACCAGCAGCGCCAGCAGCACCCCGCCGCCGCGCACGCCCAGCGTCAGCGCAGCGCCGATGGCACCGATCAGACTCAGCAGCGGCGTGCCCAGCAGCAGCGACATCACCAGCACCCCCAACGCCTCGGCCGGCAGGTCAAACTGGATGCCCAACACCGGCGCCAGCAGCACCAGCGGCAGCCCGCTGACCAGCCAGTGCGCCAGGATCTTGCCCGCCACCAGCAGCCCCAGCGGCGACGGCGACAGCGCCGCCTGCTCCAGCGTGCCGTCCTGGTGGTCAGCGGCGAACATGCGCGGCAGACCCAGCAGCGTGGCCAGCAGCGCCGCCACCCACAGCACCCCGGGCGCGATCTTGCGCAGCAGCGCCGGCTCCGGGCCGATGCCCAGCGGGAACAGGCTGCAGACGATGATGAAGAAGAACAGCGCCGTCAGCACCTCGCTGCGGCGGCGCAGCGCCAGCAGCAGGTCGCGCCGGGCCATGGCCAGGACGGCGTTCACAGCACGAGCTCCCGGCCACCAGTCACGGGCAGCGGTTGGTGACTGGTCAGCACGGCCAAGCCACCCGCGTCGAGGTGGGCCTGCACCAGTTCCCCCAGCAGGGCCACAGCGGCGGTGTCGAGCGCGTTGAAGGCCTCGTCCAGCACCCACAGCTTGGCCGGGCGCGTCAGCAACCGGGCCAGCAGCACGCGGCGCTTCTGGCCGGCCGACAGCACCCGCACCGGCAGCGATTCACGACCGCGCAGGCCCAGGCGGATCAGCGCCGCCAAGGCGTCTCGCTCAGACAGGCTCGCGCCGTCGATCGAGGCGGACAGGCGCAGATTTTCCAGCGGGGTGAGTTCTTCCTTGACCGCGGCGTGGTGGCCCAGATAGATCAGGTCGCGCCGGAAGGCTTCCGAGGGGGCCTTGTCGCCGCGCCACAGGATCTCGCCGTCCTGCGGAGGCGCCAGACCCACCAGCGCGCGCAGCAGCGTCGTCTTGCCGGCCCCGTTCTGGCCCTTGACGTGAAGCCATTCGCGCTCGGCGAGCGAGAACGACACGTCGGCAAAGAGCGTGCGGTCTCCACGGGCACAGGAAAGACGGGTAACGGACAACATTGCGGGCGAAGCTACCCGATGGAGAGTGCCACAAAAATGCTCTAGATCAAGTTGAAAGCGCACCTACCCCTTTTTCGTCGGCCGGCGAGACGCGCCTGCGTGAGGCACTTCAACTGGTCAGCCGAACCGCCCGTCCGATGAACAGCACCGGCCCCGTCGGACGCCCCACCGTGGAACCTCCAGGAGGTTCGAGAGTGATTTCAAACAACTGATCCGGCTGCAGATCGGGCACGCGCTGCAGCGGCAGCGACGTGACGCCCGCTGCCGGCACCAGCCCCAGCGAGCGCGGCCCCGGCGCGCCGGGGGCCTTGGTCCAGAACTGCAGCACGCGATCCTGAGGCACGGCCAAGTCACGACGCAGCGGCACCAGACGCAACTCTCCAGAGGCTCCCGAGACCTGGGTCATGTCCACCACCCATCCGTTGCCCCCTCCCGTGGGATCCTGCAGCACGGCCACATAACGCACGTCGGGCGCAGAGCGCACCGACTCGCGCCAGACCAGCACGCTGGACAGGGTCACCACGGCCGCCAAGGCCAGCCCGGAGACCCCCTGCCACAGCACCAAGCGCTGCCACCACGGCGCGAACGGTGCGGAGCGCGATGGGGGGCGGTCGCCCACGCCCTGCCGGGACTGAGCCATCTCGCGCAGACGGGCCTCGATGCGTCCCCACACGCCCGGAGGCAAGGCCTCAGCCGGCTCGCAATGTCGGGTCAACACCAACAGCCGATCCTGCCAGTAGCCCACCTCGGCCCGCAACCCGCCGTCACCGGCCATGGCGTTCTCGAACGCCGTCTGCTCCGCCGAGGTCAGCGTGCCGAGCACGTATTCGCCCGCGGCGGCCGTGCGGTCTTCAGGGGTATCGAGCTTCATGCCATGCACTCCTTGAGCGCGAGCAGCGACCGTCGGATCCACGACTTGATGGTCCCCAGCGGGGCCTTGAGCCGGCGGGCGATCTGGTCATGGGTGTAGCCGTCCACGAAGGCATGGACCACGCAGGCCCGCCGGTCCGCTTCCAGCCGCCCCAGGCAATGCTCCAGTCGGTCGGTGTCCAGCCCGTCGTCAGGTACGGCCGCTTCCATGGCTTGCCGCATGTCCGACAGGCCGGACAGCTGTTCAGGCTCCAGCGACTGCTCGGTGTTCGAGCGACGTACCGCTTTGAGGGCCTGGTGCCGCACCACGGTGTAGACCCATCCGCGACCCGATCCGAGCGCCGGATCGAAGGTGCCCGCACGGGTCCACACCTGCACCATCGCGTCCTGAAACACGTCTTCGGCCACGGCCGGATCCCGCACGATGCGCCGAACCACGCCCAACAGCCAGCGCCCTTCTCGCTCGTAGATCACGCGCAGGGCAAAGCGCTCGCCGCGGGCACAGGCTTCGAGAGCGGCCTCGTAGTCGACCGGATCGGGGTTCTGGGGCATGGGCTCTCCGCTCACAAGGCGCATCAGGCTGACCAACGGACCATTCTAGGAACGGGTCCCTGCGGGCCTGAGCGCCTCCCAACAATGTCCCCCGGTCACACGGGCTTCCAGAAGATGTAGTCCGCTTGGTACTTCACCACCTGTTGCCCTCCGAGCGAGGACGACGCGCACGGCAGATTGGGCGCCACGCCGCCCCGCGTGGCGACGCGCTGGATGTAGCTCACACCCTGCAGTTCGCCGGCGCCCATCGCGGGGTTGGCCTGCACGAGCTGCATCGGGATGTGACCCGCACCCGCCGGGGCGATCGCCAGTTGCTTGCCCGTGAGGCTGGACCCATCGTTCGCGGCCCAGGTGGCGGGCGGCCCCCAGTAGCGGCCCACGACCTTGCCGCTGCGGGACATCAGGTCGGCCTTCGGGCCCACGAAGAACCACTCGTAGGTCTCGGGAGAGCCGGCCTTGAGGCGGCATTCGTAGGTGATCTCGCCCACCCCGACGGTCTCCCAGGCCACACGGTGACCGGCAGGAACCTTGACGGCGTCGGGCAGCGCGTCCTGGGTGAACGGCGTGGCCATGGCGGCCCCCTTGCCCCCGGAGGACATGCCGGCGCAGGCGGTCAGCGCGGCAGACAGGGCGACGAGAGAGATCGAAGAGATGCGATGCAGCGACATGATGGACTCCTGTGAAGTGGATGTGCGCAGCGTCCGTTGGAACGCCTCACACCCCTCACTAGCCGGGAGCCCGGAATCCGGATGCAGCAGGGCACTGTCAATTTGTAACCAGATCCATCCGACCTGCGCGGCCCCGCGTCACCCCGAGTGGGGCGCGGTCCGGCGGCGCGTCAACCGCCCCATCCCCTGCACCACGTCATCCACAAACGTGAACACCACCGGAATGACCAGCAGGCTCAAGAAGGTGGAGGTGATGAGCCCGCCGATCACGACGATGGCCATCGGTGCACGGAAGCTCGGATCCACGCCCCAGCCCAGCGCGATGGGCATCATGCCCGCGCCCATAGCGATGGTGGTCATCACGATGGGGCGTGCGCGCTTGCTGCAGGCGTCGAGCAACGCGTCCCAACGGCTCAGGCCACGTTCGCGCCGGGCCATGATGGCGTACTCGACCAGCAGGATGGAGTTCTTGGTGGCGATGCCCATCAGCATGATCAGGCCGATCATCGAGGGCATGGACAACGCGGTGCGCGTCAGGAACAGCGCCAGGAAGGCGCCCGGCACCGACAGCACCAGCGCGGCCAGGATGGTCACCGGCTGCACGAAGTCCTTGAACAGCAGCACCAGCACGATGTAAATGCACAGGATGCCGGTGCCCATGGCCAGCGAGAAGCTCTCGAACAGCTCGCCCATGGCCTCGGCGTCGCCCACCGTGGATTGGATGACGCCCGGCGGCAGGTGCTTGAGGCTGGGCAGTGCCAGCGCCTGCTTTTCCACCTCGCCCAGGGGCTGGCCGTTGAGCTCGATGTCGAAGTTGATGTTGCGCAGGCGGTCGTAGCGGTCGATCTGGGCCGGGCCGCTGTCCACCGTCAGCGTGGCGACGTTGCCCAGCATGACCGGACCGCGCGCGCCGGGCACGGCCAAGCGGCTGAGCAGGTCCACGTCCTGGCGGGCGTCGTCGCGCAGCTTGACGACCACCGGCACCTGCCGCTGGGTGAGGTTGAGCTTGGCCAGGGCCTGGTCGTAGTCGCCGGCGGTGGCAATGCGCAAGGTGTCGGCGATCGCCGCCGAAGTCACGCCCAGGTCGGCAGCCTTGGCAAAGTCGGGGCGCACGATCAACTCCGGGCGCACCAGACTGGAGGTCGAGGTCACGCCGCCGATGCCGGGAATGGTGCGCAGCTCGCGCTCCACCTTCTGCGCATGGGCGGCCAGCGCGGCCCCATCCTCGCCGGCCAGCACCAGCACGTACTTTTCGTTGGACGCACCCATGCCCACGCGCACCCGCGCGCCCGGCAGCACCGACACGGCCTCGCGCAACTGGGCCTCGATCGCCTGCTTGCTGACGCCGGGACGCTCGCTGCGGTGGGTGAGGTTGAGGGTCAGCGTGGCCTTGCGCGCCTCGGCCGCCCCCTGCACGGCAAACGGATCGCTCCCGGCCGCGCCGCCCCCCACCGCGGTGTAGACCAGCTTCACATGCTTGTTGCGCTGCACCGCCTCGCGGGCCGCCTCGGCGGTGGCCAGCGTGTCCTTGAAGGTCGAACCCGGCGGCAGCTCGATGCTGACCTGCGTCTGCGAGAGGTCGTCCGGCGGCATGAAACCGGTGGGGAGCAGCCCGGCCAAGCCGAACGAACCCACGAAGAAGATCACCGTGGCCAGCACCGTCCACCAGCGGTGCTTCAGGCACCAGCGCGCCGCGCGGCCGTAGGCCTGCATCACGCGCCCCTCGCGGTCGTCGTGCGGCAGGGCATGCAGCATGTAGGCGGCCATCATCGGCGTCAGCAACCGCGCCACCACCAGCGAGAAGAACACCGCGATCGACGCCGTCCAGCCAAACTGCACGAAGAACTTGCCGGCGATGCCGCTCATGAAGGCCGTGGGCAGAAACACCGCGATCAGCGTGAAGGTGGTGGCGATCACCGCCAGGCCGATCTCGTCGGCCGCCTCCATGGCCGCCTGGTAGGGCGTCTTGCCCATGCGCAGGTGGCGCATGATGTTCTCGATCTCGACGATGGCATCGTCCACCAGGATACCCACCACCAGCGACATCGACAGCAGCGTCACGACGTTGATCGTGAAGCCCGCCAGGTGCATCACCGCAAACGCCGGGATGATGGACAGCGGCAGTGCCGTGGCCGACACGAAGGTGGCCCGCCAGTCGCGCAGGAAGAACCACACCACGATGACGGCCAGGATGGCGCCCTCGTAGAGCAGCTTCATCGAGCCTTCGTAGTTCTCGATCACCGGATCGACGAAGTTGAAGGCCTCGGTGAT
>CAYRBG010000133.1:0-7911 GCA_964422355.1 uncultured Sphaerotilus sp.
AGTACAACCAGTACGAAGTCGAAGCCGAGAACATGGGCGACGCCCTGAACTACCTCGAAGACGGCATGGAAGCTGAAGTCGTGTTCTACGACGGCAAGGCCATCTCCGTCGAACTGCCGACCTCGCTGGTGCGCGAAGTCACCTGGACCGAGCCGGCCGTCAAGGGCGACACGTCGGGCAAGGTGCTCAAGCCCGCCAAGATCTCGACCAACTACGAAATCATGGTTCCCATCTTCGTGGCCCAGGGCGACAAGATCGAAATCGACACCCGCACCAACGAATACCGCAAGCGCGTCTGATCGACTCGATCCGATACAAGCAGAAGGGGCGTCGACGACGCCCCTTTTTCATGTCCGAAAGCTCCCGGACCGCCTGAAGGCCCCACTGAGCCAACCCCGGCGAGACAGCCCCGCCCTGGACCGATTCAATCCTGCCTGAAGCCCACCGTCAGTGTCGCCACCTGAGGCTCGTCGCTGCCGGACGCAATGCAGCGAAAGCGCCGCACCGCGGCCTGCACCGGTCGGAAATACTCGCGCGGCCCCGACAGCGTCTTCACGTCGACGATTTCGCGGCCCTTGACGGTGATCTGCACGCGCACCTCGCCCTCGATGCCCACACGGTCGACGATGCCGTCGAGCGCGTTCTCCAGGATGTCCTTGTAGCCGGGGCACAGCAGACCCACCTCGGCTCGAACCGGCGCAGCGGCAGGCGCCGGGGCAGGTGGTGCCGGCTTGCTCTCCACAGGCCGCTCGGGCGGCGTTTCCTGCACAGCCTGGATGGTGGGGGCCGGTGACGGCGCCGTGCGGACCTCGGCAGGAGGCACAAAGGTCTGCGGGGGTGGCGTCCGGGGCGGTGGCACGTCCACCACCTTGGTCGGCGGTTTGGGCTCGGTCTTGGCTGGCTCAGGCGGCTTGGGACGCTCCGGCGGCGGCACGGGCTTGGGCGGCTCCGGCCGTGGCGGCTCGGAAAGGATGGCCATCGTGATCGGCTGCGCGATGACCGACACGGCCTTGCGCGCCAGTCCGGACACCAGACCCCAGACGATCAGCGCATGCAGCAGGATCACCGCCGCCAGTCCCCACCAGCGGCGGCCATTGGCGGTCGAGGAGGCTCCGAATTCAACCATTCGCCTCAACGCCCCACGAACTGTTCGGCCCCGACCACGCCCAGCTTGACCAGGCCTTTGCGCTGGGCAGACACCATCACCTGCGCAAAGGCGTCGTAGCGGGAACCCGCGCTGGGGCGGATGTGAATCTCGGGCTGATCGGACAACGCGGCCGCCTCGGCGAGCTTTTGTTCGAGCTCGTCACGCCCTGACAGCGCCGCACCTTGCCAGAACAGGGTGTCGTGGTCATCGATGTCGATCTTGACCACCTGCGGCACCACCGGCTGCGCCGGCGGCGCACCCACCGGCAGGTTCAGGTTCACGGCATGCAGCTGGATGGGGATGGTGATGATCAGCATCACCAGCAGGACCAGCATCACGTCGATCAGCGGCGTGGTGTTGATCTCCATCATCGGCTCGGGATCGTCGCTGCGGGTCGGGTCGGGCCCGAGGTTCATCGCCATGAAAAAGTCCTTGCGTGGCGTGGGCCGGTCACTGACGCGGCGGCGGTTCGGTCACGAACGCCACTTTGGCGATGCCCGCGCGCTGAGCGGCCAGCAGCACGCGCCCCACACCTTCATAGGCCGCCGTCCGGTCGCCGCGGATGTGGACTTCGGGCTGGGGCTGACGCACGGACACCGCCTTGAGCTTGTCGACCAGAGCCTCGGTGCCTGCCACCGGGCTGTCGTACCAGAAGATGCGCCCGCCCGAGTCCACGGAGATCACGATGTTCTCCGGCTTGGACTCGCGCGCCTCGTTGCGCTCCTTGGGCAACTGCACAGCGATCGAGGTGTTCACCACCGGGATCGTGATGAGGAAGATGATGAGCAGCACCAGCATCACATCCACCAGCGGCGTGGTGTTGATGCTGGAGAGGACCTCGTCGTCCTCGCTCGGGCCGAAGTTCAGGGCCATGACGGTAGGAACGGACGGTTCGCCGAAAACGCCACCGCCGCTCAGCGGCCGGCCTGCGACAGCATCACCGCATGCAGGTCCGAGCCGAAGGCCCGCACCTGCTCCATCACCGCCTTGTTGCGACGCACCAGCCAGTTGTAGCCCAGCACGGCCGGCACAGCGACCGCCAGACCGATGGCCGTCATGATCAGCGCCTCACCCACCGGACCGGCCACCTTGTCGATGCTGGCCTGACCGGCAATGCCGATGGCCGTGAGCGCGTGGTAGATGCCCCAGACCGTGCCGAACAACCCGACAAACGGCGCCGTCGAACCGACCGTGGCCAGGAAGGCCAGACCGTTCTGCAGCTTGGACTGCACCCGCTCCACCGCACGCTGGATGCTCGTGGCCATCCACTCATTCAAGCCGATGTGCGCCAACATGCCGACGTGCTTCTTGCTGGCCTCCAGGGCCGAATCGGCCATGAAACGGTAGGGGCTGTCCGCCTCCAGGCCTTCCGCCCCTTTGCGCGGCGTCTCGGCCTGCCAGAAACCATCCTGTGCGGCCTTGCCTTGACGCAGCATGCGCGACTGCTCAATGAACTTGGTCACCAGGATGTACCAACTGCCCATCGACATCGCCGCCATGATCAGCAGGACGGCCTTGGCCACCCAATCGCTGCCGGCCCACAGGGCACCCAGGCCATAAGGGTTCTCGACCGCGACCACGGCACCGCTGGCCGCGGGCATCACCGCCGGCGCCTGCGCCACCACCACCGTGGCTGCACACAGCAACCCCACGCCGCACAGGGCCCTCAAGGCCGCCACGCGACCGGCTTTGCCAACAAGCTTCATGAACAGGAAACGCAATCAGTGGAAGGGGTATTCGGCTGAGACCGTGTACATGCGGCCCAGCGGATTCGTGTTGGACGGATCGTAACCGACCTGAAAGTAGCTCCCCTGGTTGGATCGCCCGGGCCGGGTGTCGGTCAGATTGATCACGCTCAAGCGCAGCTTGGCGCCCTTGGGCCGCTGGTGAGACATGGACACATCGAAGGTGGCAAAAGGCTCCACCCGCGCATGCGTCGTCGGATCGTAATCGCTGTATCCCGACTGCCGGTTGTAGGCCACGACCGAACCCCACGGGCCCGCCGCCCAGCCCAGCTCAATGCGGTGCTTCAACCGCAGCACGGGCCCCAGCAGCGAATAGGTGTTGACCTCGTTGTCGCCCCAGTCCCCGCCGTCGCGGGATTTCATGGCGGCCACATAGGTACCGCGCCAGCGCAGATCGAAACTGCCGATGGGCTGCGGGGGCAGGCGCCACGCGAGGTCCCAGTCGAAGCCCGTGGTCATCCGCTCGCCCTGGTTGCCCCAGGTCTGACGCACATGATCGATCACCGTCTGCCCGGTGGCTGGATCCACCCGCGTGACCACATCCTGCGACCAGCGTCCGGAGCTGGTGCCCGTGGCGGGATCGAAATGATCGATGTAGTCCTGCAGCTTGGCATCGGCCGACACAATGTCGATCAAGTCCCGCTGGTGGATGCGGAAGGCATCGACCGTCAGCGTCACGCCACGACTGGGCGTCAGGATCGTGCCGATCGACAGGCTGGTCGATTTTTCCGGACGCACCTGCGCATTGCCGCCGGCCATCACCACCATCTGCCGGCCGCAGTAGTTGGCGTTGGCGGAAGCGGCACAGCCGGTCGAAGCGTTGTAGAACGGATCGTCATAGAAGCCGTAGGTCCAGCTGCTGCCCAGCGGCTGATGCATCTGCGCGAGCGACGGCGCGCGAAAAGCGGTGCCGATCGAACCGCGCAGGGCCCAGGCGTCCGAAGCCTGCCAACGCGCCGCCAGACGGGGATTGGTCGTGCCCCCCACATCGCTGTAGCTGTCCCGCCGCAGCGAAAACTGCGTACTCAGGGAGCTGGACCATGGCACCCCGAGCTCCAGGAAGCCGGCGCGCACGAGCCGGTCGCCCTCTGCCGGCTGCATCGTCGTGCCGCCCAGCACTTGAGCCTGGGTCAGCATGGACTGGGGATGGTCCCGGAACGTGGAGCGCTGCACGTCTGCGCCGAAAACCAGGCGGATCGGCCCCGCGCGCCACCCGCCCAGCTCGGTCACGCCGTGGGCATCGGCGCCGGACAAGGTGGTGCGGGCCGTGCGGGCCACCGAGCGCAACTGCGCTGCCTCAATGGCCGCCAGGCCGGTCGCGTCGTTCGCCCCCAGGGGATTGATCACGCCGCTTTCGAACGCCGACGTGAAGCGGCTCGCCGAAAGATAACCGCTGGCGTAGCGCTCCTGGGCGTGGCTTTCCGCGTGCCACAGCCCAGCCCGGTAGTCGACCGCTCCGGTGCGCCCCTCGCCCGACAGGACCACGCGGTCCTGCGTGGACCGGACCTGGCTTTCACGCAGCCCGGCTTCCGAAACACGGTAGTACGTGGACAAAGGCTGACCGACGGCCTCAGGGAAATTCGCCTGCAACCAGCCGCGGGGATAGAAGGGGCTGGAGGCCGGCAGATTCAGCCCTTCCGCCACGGTGGGGGCCAAGCGATAGGTCGTCAGGATCTGGGTCCGCGACCATTCGAGATTCAGGCGCTGGGCATCGCCCCACATCTTGGATCCGCGCATCACCACGTGCTCCCGCCGCGACTCGGGCAGGATGTCGATGACCGACGCATAGTCGTACACGCAAGCCGTGTCGGCCGAACTCAGCGCGATGCTCTGCGGCGGCGCGCAACGCCCCCCGTAGGCTGGGGCCCCCGGGGAATACATGCCGCTGGCGCTCGGCGTGGTGATGTAGAAGTTGGCAGGATTGGACATCCACGAGGTCCAGTCCACCCCGAGTTCCGGCACGTACGCGCTGCGGGCATACGAGCGCTGCGAGGCCCGCACCGGCTCCTGCGTGGTGATGCCCGCTGAAATCGAAAAATTGAACCCTTCCTCGGCCAAGCGTCCGGTGCCCAGGGTCACCGAAGCCGAACGCCGCATTCCACCGCCGTGTTCGGTCTTGCCGAACGACCACGCCGCCTTTCCACCGGAGAACTCGTCCACGGTGATCAGATTGATCACACCGGCCACTGCATCGCTGCCATAGAGCGCAGACGCACCGTCGCGCAGCACCTCGATGCGGTCCACGATCTCCAGGGGAATGTCGGACAGGCTGACCGAGCCCCCTTCAAAGGCGTAAGGCGCCAGACGCCGACCGTTCAACAGCACCAAGGTGGCGGAGGAGCCCAAGCCGCGCAGCGACGCCCCCACAAAGCCCGGATGGTCGACGTCACCCACCCCCAGCGCGTAGGCAAAGCCGCCACCGTTGTTCATCGACAAGCGGTCCACGGCCTCCATCACCGACTGCACGCCCAGACGGTCGATCTCGGCACGGGTCCACACGCTCACCGGCACCAGGGAAGCGCTTTGGGGTCCCCGCAAGCGCGAGCCGGTCACCGTGACCGGCTCCAACACCAGGTCTGCGCCCGCCCCCTCCACCGGTGACACCACCGCTCCGCACACCCCAGCCAGCAGCCATGAGCCGGAGCGGCACCCCCACTTGTTCCCAAACATCGCTATCCCCTTGCTGACGCCATTCACGGTAACACCGCAGCGCGTTCACCCTCAAAAATGTGACGCGTTTGTAAAGCAAGAACCCTGCACGACGCTTGCTTGGGGTCAGTCTCCCCCTGTGACGGGTGGGTCAGGCGACAATCCATGGTCAACGCACGTTTGTCTCCGCCATGTTTCCCCACACCCTGCCCGACGATCTCCAGCTCATCGTGAACCACGCCCTGACCGAGGACATCGGCACCGGCGACGTCACGGCCCATCTGGTGCCGGCCGACCAGTACGCCCGCGCACGCATCATCACGCGCGAAAAGGCCGTGGTCTGCGGCCAGCCCTGGTTTGACGCCGTGTTTCGCACTTTGGGTGGTGGTGTCACCGTGCAGTGGGCCGTGGCCGAAGGCGCACATGTCGAGCCCGACCAATTGCTGTGCACGCTGGCCGGTCCGGCCCGCCTGCTGCTGACGGGAGAGCGCACCGCACTCAACTTCCTGCAGGCGCTGTCAGGCACAGCCACAACCGTCAAACGATACGTCGATGCCGTCGAAGGCACCGGCTGCCGCATCGTCGACACCCGCAAGACCCTGCCCGGCCTGCGCAACGCTCAGAAGTACGCGGTCACGATCGGCGGTGGCCTCAACCACCGCATTGGCCTGTACGACGGCATCCTCATCAAGGAAAACCACATTGCGGCGGCAGGGGGCCTGCGCCAAGCGATTCATGCGGCCCGCGCACTGGGTGCGCCCGTGCCCTTGATGACCGAGGCCGAAACCATGGACGAGGCCCGCATCGCCCTGGACGAAGACGTCGACCTGCTGCTGATCGACGAGTTCACGCCGCCTCAGATTCGTGAAGCGGTCTCCCTGGTGCGTGACCACCGCGCCTGTGGCGGCAAGACCCTGCTCGAATACTCGGGCGGCGCCACGCTGGAAACCATCCGCGACCTGGCCGAGACCGGGGTGGACCGCATCTCCGTGGGTGCCCTCACCAAGCACCTGCGCGCAGTCGACCTGTCGATGCGCGTGGTGGTCTGAGTCTGGGCCACCGCGCTGGGCCCGACGGTGCTCGGTGGTCGGTCAACCGGCGCGGCCCGCGGCCGGCAGCACACACTGCTGGATCACGAAGCTGAACCCCGTGCCCTGATCCAGAGAGAACCCCGTGCCCTCCCCGGGCACGATGTCGATCACGAAGGCCATGTCGTGCGACAGATCCCAGGCATGACCCGTCATGTAATACGGCGCCCCACCGATGTGGCCCAGCAGGTGGTCGTTGAGGATGGCCAGCTCACCCTGCTTGAAGCACATGGGGGCGGTGCCGTCGCAGCAACCGCCAGAAGCGTGAAACAGCAGCGGACCGTGTTCTGCGGTCAGCTTTTCGATGAGTTGCAACGCCGCGGGTGAGGCGCTGACGGTGGGGGGACGGCGTTCGGACATGGACTCGGCTCCGCAGGTGAGCAGACAAAAAGGGCCGGAGTGCCCTCTGGCATCTCCAGCCCAAAAAGATGGCTCATTCCAGCAGGAAAAGGCAACCGAGGTTGCCCTTCCCCACCCTCTCGATCAGAAGAAGCCCAGTGCGTTCGGGCTGTAGCTGACCAGCAGGTTCTTGGTCTGCTGGTAGTGGTCCAGCATGACGGCGTGCGTCTCACGGCCGATGCCCGACTCCTTGTAGCCACCGAAGGCAGCGTGGGCGGGATAGGCGTGGTAGCAGTTGGTCCACACGCGGCCGGCTTGGATGCCGCGGCCGAAGCGGTAGGCGCGCGAGCCGTCGCGGGTCCACACGCCGGCACCCAGGCCGTACGGCGTGTCGTTGGCGATCTGCATGGCTTCTTCTTCGGTCTTGAAGGTCGTCACGGCCAGCACGGGGCCGAAGATTTCTTCGCGGAAGACGCGCATGCTGTTGTTGCCCTTGAACAGCGTCGGCTGGATGTAGTAGCCACCGGCCAGGTCGCCGCCCAGTTCGGCCTTGTCGCCACCGATCAGGACTTCAGCGCCTTCTTCCTTGCCCAGGGCCAGGTAGGACATGATCTTGTCCATCTGCATCTGGGAGGCTTGGGCACCCATCATGGTGTCGGTGTCCAGCGGGCTGCCGCGCTTGATGGCGGCCACGCGCTTGAGGCAACGCTCCATGAACTTGTCATAGATCGATTCGTGGATCAGAGCGCGCGACGGGCAGGTGCAGACTTCACCCTGGTTGAAGGCGAACAGCACCAGACCTTCGATGGCCTTGTCCAGGAAGGCATCGTCGGCAGCCATGACATCTTCGAAGAAGATGTTGGGGCTCTTGCCGCCCAGTTCCAGCGTGGCGGGAATCAGGTTGGTGGCCGCAGCCTGGCCGATCACCTTGCCGGTGGCGGTG
>CAYRBG010000134.1:0-7812 GCA_964422355.1 uncultured Sphaerotilus sp.
GCCAGCACCTTCTTGATGTCGTGGATGAAGCCCATGTCGAGCATGCGGTCGGCTTCATCGAGGACGAAGTACTCGACGTGGCTCAGGTCCAGCGTGCCTTGCTGGTGGTGGTCCAGCAGGCGGCCGGGGGTGGCCACGAGGATGTCCACGCCGCGCTTGAGCTGGGCGATCTGCGGGCCCATGCCCACGCCGCCGAACATCACCATGCTCGAGAGCTTGAGGTGCTTGCCGTAGGCGCGCACGTTTTCCTCGACCTGAGCGGCCAGCTCGCGGGTCGGCGTCAGGATCAGGGCGCGGATGGCGTAGCGGCCCAGCTTGTCCTTGACGGGGTGGCTGGAGGCCAGCTTGTGCAGCAGGGGCAGGGTGAAGCCGGCGGTCTTGCCGGTGCCGGTCTGGGCGCCGGCCAGCAGGTCGCCGCCGGAAAGGACGGCCGGGATGGCCTGTTGTTGAATCGGGGTGGGGGTGGTGTAACCCTGCTCGCGCACGGCGCGCAGGATCGGCTGGGCCAAGCCCAGTTCTTCAAATGTCATGGAAAGAGGGTCCCGCGGCTGCGGGGCGGGTCGGCGCCGGCTTTCCACTGCGCGAGCGCAGGGCGACAGTCGATGGCGTCGACGGAAGAATCGGATTTGCGTCAGCGTTGACGGCCGGGTTCCGACTGATTCGAACCCAGCGCGGCGGATTGTACGTGCCGCCGCGGTATCGCAATCGATGGATATGGGTGCACCATTTGCGTGCGCCTGCACCATGATCGGGATGAGTGATGTGAGCGAATGCACAAACTGTGTGCCATTGGTGAAGGCGCAATCTGGGGATTGTTGATTTGCCTTTGCACCAATATTGGTATGAATGTTGCTTGTTGGTGCTGATCGCGCGCAGCTGGTGCGTTTGTGCGCGAATTTCGGTTCAACCCCTCATCGATCCCATCGAGACCATGGACAGTCTGAAACAAAGTGCGGACGCGCTCTTCATCCTGCTCGGCGCCATCATGGTGCTGGCCATGCACGCCGGATTCGCATTTCTGGAACTCGGCACGGTGCGCAAGAAAAACCAGGTCAATGCCCTGGTGAAGATCCTGGCCGACTTCGCCGTGTCGACGGTGGTCTATTTTCTGTTGGGCTACACCGTGGCTTACGGGGTCGACTTCTTCGTCGGCGCGCAGACGCTGGGCCAGAAGAACGGCTACGAGCTGGTGAAGTTCTTTTTCCTGCTGACCTTTGCGGCGGCCATTCCGGCCATCGTCTCGGGCGGCATTGCCGAGCGTGCACGCTTTGGTCCGCAGCTGGTGGCCACGGCGATCATCGTCGGGCTGATCTATCCGCTGTCCGAAGGCGTGGCGTGGAACCAGCGGCTCGGGCTGCAGGCGTGGTTCAAGGATGCGTTCGGGGCCGAGTTTCACGACTTTGCCGGCAGCGTCGTTGTTCACGCCGTGGGTGGATGGGTGGGCCTGATGGCTGTGCTGTTCCTGGGGCCGCGCGCCAACCGGTACCGCAAGGACGGCGCGATGTCGGCACACCCGCCCTCAAGCATTCCTTTCCTGGCCCTGGGCGCCTGGGTGCTGGCTGTGGGCTGGTTCGGCTTCAACGTGATGAGTGCGCAGACGCTGGACAAGATGTCCGGACTGGTGGCCGTGAACTCGCTGATGGCCATGGTGGGCGGCACGCTGGTGGCCATCCTGATGGGGCGCAACGACCCGGGCTTCGCCTACAACGGCCCGCTGGCCGGCCTGGTGGCGGTGTGTGCCGGGTCCGACCTGATGCATCCGATCGGTGCGTTGGCGGTCGGGGGCATCGCCGGTGCCATCTTCGTGCAACTGTTCACCCTGACCCAGAACCGTTGGAAGATCGACGACGTGCTGGGGGTGTGGCCACTGCACGGGCTGTGCGGCGCTTGGGGGGGCATCGCGGCCGGCATCTTTGGTCAAACGGCCCTGGGCGGTGCCGGCGGTGTGAGCTTTGCGGCTCAGGCCATCGGTACGCTGCTGGCGGTGCTGTGGGCCGTGATCGGCGGCGGCATCGTCTACGGTGTGCTGCGCTCCACCGTGGGTCTGCGACTGTCGGCCGAGGAAGAATTTGAGGGCGCCGACCTGTCGATCCACAAGATCGGCTCCACACCCGACCGGGAAGCGAATTGGTAACGATTGGAGAGCAGATCGACACAGGGATCGGGCGAGATGCAGGCTACAGTACCGTCCGTTTTCGCCGATCCCGTTCTTGACATGCCCCAGATTTCCCGCAAACCGCAGCCGCTGATCCACTCGTGCCTCCGAGGTGCTTGGGCGCGCGCCGTGTTCGGGGTCGGTGTGGCAGCGGTGTGCATCGGGGTCCAGGCGGGCGATGCGCAGACCCGCTGGAAGCGCGTTTCCGACGTGCTGGCTGTGGGCCTGCCGCTGACGGCGGCGGGCTATTCCTACGCCGTGGAGGACCGCGAGGGGCTCAAGCAGTTGAGCTACTCCGTGGGGTCTTCGCTGCTGGCGGTCCAGGCCCTGAAGGCTGCGATTCCGGTCACGCGTCCGGACGGCTCCGGGGACGACAGTTTTCCATCCGGTCACACGGCGCTGGCGTTTGCCGCGGCGCGCTACATGGATGTGCGCTACGAAGGCGCCTATTCGCCTTGGCTCTACGGCGCGGCCGCCGCCACCGGCATGGCCCGGGTCGAGGGGCGCAAGCACCGCTGGGGCGATGTCCTGATGGGGGCCGCCATCGGTTGGTCGGCCGGCCACTGGTTCAGCCGACCGCGTGAGGGGCAGGCCACCCGCCCGATGTCGTTGCTGTCGGTGCTGCCGACCCGCGATGGCTGGAGCCTGCGCCTGTCATCCACTTGGTGAGGCGTCAGCGGCCCGCCGGTCCTGCGCCTTGACGCGGTCCATGTCTGATCACCCCGTTCCCCAGCGCTGCACGTCGCGCCTGCAGGCGTTTGCCTGTGCCTTTCAAGGCCTGCGCACGCTCTGGCTGGGTCAGACGAACGCACGCATCCACAGCGTGGTGGCGGTGATCGTCACCGCGCTGGGCCTGTGGGTTCGGCTGTCGGCGATGGAGTGGGCGGTGCTGGCGCTGACGATCACGGTCGTGATCGCCGCCGAAGCCCTGAACACCGCCATCGAGTTGGTCGTGGACCTCGTTTCACCCGACTGGCACCCGCTGGCCCGCGACGCCAAGGACGTGGCGGCGGGCGCTGTGCTGATCGTCAGCCTTGGCGCGGTCGTGGTGGGTCTGTGCGTGTTCGGGCCACACCTGCTGCGGGGTTGACCCCGTGCAGGTGTGACGACCTGCGTCAGCGCTGCAGGTCGCCCAGGCACAGGTACTTGAGCTCGACGTAGTCGTCGATGCCGTGGCGCGAGCCCTCTCGCCCGAGGCCGGATTGCTTCACCCCGCCGAACGGGGCTTCCGCCACCGACACCAGCCCGGTGTTGATGCCCACCATGCCGGCCTCCAGTCCCTCGCCGACGCGGAACACGCGGCCCACGTCGCGGCTGTAGAAGTAGGCGGCCAGACCGAACTCTGAGGCGTTGGCCAACTTCAGCACCTCTTCTTCGGTGTGAAAGCGGATGATCGGTGCCACGGGGCCGAAGGTTTCCTCGCGCGCGCACTGCATGTCGGAGGTGACGTCGGCCAACACGGTCGGGGTGTAGAAGCGCTCGCCGACACGCTGACCGCCGATGACCACGCGCGCGCCCTTGTTCAGCGCGTCGGCCACGTGGCGCTCCACCTTGGCCACGGCCTGAGCGTCGATCAGCGGGCCCTGCTGCACGTCGGGGTCGAAGCCGTTGCCGACCTTGAGCTCGGCCGCCTTGGCTGCCAGCTTCTCGACGAAGGCGTCGTAGACCGCGTCCTGCACATACAGCCGATTGGCACACACGCAGGTCTGGCCGGCGTTGCGGTACTTGCTGATCATGGCGCCCTCGACGGCGCGGTCGAGGTCTGCGTCGTCGAAGACGATGAAGGGCGCGTTGCCGCCCAGCTCCAGGCTGAGCTTCTTGATCGTCGGCGCGCACTGTCGCATCAGGATGCGGCCCACTTCGGTCGAGCCGGTGAAGGACAGGTGGCGCACCGTGTCCGACGCGCACAGCACCTCGCCGATGGCGATGGAGCCCGCGGCGTCGGCCGTCAGCACGTTGAAGACGCCCGGCGGCATGCCGGCGCGCTGGGCCAGCTCGGCGCAGGCCAGGGCGCTCAGCGGCGTCTGCTCGGCGGGCTTGATGATGACCGGGCATCCGGCGGCCAGGGCCGGGGCGACCTTGCGGGTGATCATCGCCAACGGGAAATTCCACGGCGTGATGGCCGCGCACACACCGATGGGCTGCTTGAGCACCAGAAAACGCTTGGTCGGATCCGTGGCGGGAATGGTCTCGCCATAGATGCGCCGACCTTCCTCGGCAAACCACTCGACAAAGGTGGCGCCGTAGATCACCTCGCCCCGGGCTTCCTTGAGCGGCTTGCCCTGCTCGGCGGTCATGATGCGGGCCAGATCGTCGGCGTGAAGGACCAGCAGGCGGTGCCACTCCATCAGGATGGCGCCGCGGGCCTTGGCGGGCATCGTGCGCCACGCAGACCAAGCGGCCTGAGCCGCGTCGATGGCCTGCTGGGCGTGGGCGGGGCCCAGGGCGGAAACCTGGGTCAGGACGGCGCCGGTGGCGGGGTCGGTGACGTCGAAGCGGGTGTCGGTGTCGATCCAGGCGCCGTTGATCAAGGCTGAAGTCTTGAGCAGCGAGGCGTCCTGGAGCTGGGCGAGGGGGGAGGAAGAGGGCTGCGGCATGTCGGTGAAGTCCGGTGCGTGGGGGCCAAGCGTGACACTCTAGGCCAGATCCCGAGGTCTTGCGGTGCAGAGGTGCGTCACCCGCACCCTGCGGCGGTTGCGCGGGGATCAGGAGCTGGGTGACTTCTGCAGGGCAGCAAACGCAAAGTCCGGCAGCGACAGCGTGGCCTGGGCCACGTCCAACAGGCGGCGGTTCTGGTCCATCGCGGTCTTCTGCAGGGCGCGGTAGGCCGCGACCTCGCTCATGTTCAGGCGGGCCATGAGGATGCCTTTGGCGCGCTCGATCACCTTGCGCTCGTGCAGGGCCCGACGCACGGACTCCAGCTCGGCCTCCATGGTGGCCAGCCGTTCCGCCTGCTCCCGCAGCAGCCGGGTCAGTGAGGGGTCGGGCGTGCTCTGTCCGGGCGGGGGCGGCGTCGAGGTGAGGGCAGGTGGTCCGTCGCCGGTCCCCTCGGTGTCGAAGAAGCGCTCGACGGCGTGCGTGTGCGGCGGAGGGTGGTCGCGCAGCCGGGTGAGCAGACCTTCGGCGTCCTGAAGATCCTGCTCGGCCCGGCGCACCTGGGCGTCGCAGTCCTCGCGCAAACGGGTGATCAGTTGCTTCTGCAACTCCCACAACGCGGTGATGCGTTCGCTGGTGACATCAAACCAAGCCTTGCTGTGCTGGGTGTCCAGCGTGGCGTCCGGTTTGGCGGTGCACAGGGTGCGGCGCAGTCGCTCCAGCTTGGCCACGGCGGGCGAGAGTTGCAGGTGCTCCCACTGCTCGCCCAGGCTGGGATCGGCAAACTCCTGGAACACCTTCAGGCTGTTGTCCTGAGCGTCGATGAGCTGCAGCACGCGCTGCTGCTGAGCGCTCTCGCACCGTCCGGAGGCGAACAGGATGGCGCCGACGGCCCGCTCCTGTCCCGCCGATTCCAGTCCTTGCAGCAGGTGCAGAAAGGCCACCAGCAGGCGCGAGATGCCCGGGTGCAGGGCGGCATCGGCCTCCAGCACGATGAGTTCGAGCAGCCCGGCGATCAGGCGGCTGAAGGCGGCCACGGCGGCGTGGGCAGTGAGGGACTGGGCCTGCACGCGTTGGCGCAGGTCTTCGAGCTCGTCCAGGCCGAGCAGCACCCAGGCCATCACGGAGAGCATGCGGGCGGTGGCGCCTTGGCCGGGTTCGGTCTGGGCTTCGAACAGCTCGCGCAGGCGGGCTTCGATGGGGCGGGCCTGGTCGGCGGCGTTCTGACGCACCTCGGCAAAGCGCTGTCCACCGGAGGCGAGGTAGATGCTGGAGGCCCCGCGCTCGCGCTGCAGGGCATGGACCAGTCGGCCGATCACGTCGACCAGGTCGGCGCGGTCGGCCAGGCGCCGCACGTCGTGGATTTCATGCTGCTTGGCCTGCAGCACCAGCCGGGAAACACTCAAGCTCATGGGCCCGGATTGGAACCGGGCCCAAGGGGGGATGCAAGCCGGAAGGGGGCTTTCTTCCGGCTTTTGGGGGTCAAGCGCCGACCAGGACCTGCGCGCCGTCCACCTTGACCGGGTAGGCCCGGACCGAGCACTCCGGCAGCTCCAGGCAGGCGCCCGTGCTCAGGTCGAAGTGGTTCTTGTACAGCGGCGAAGCCACGACGATCTGCTCGCCCAGGTTGCCCACCAGACCGCGCGACAGCACGCTGGCGCCGGACTTGGGGTCCACGTTGTCGATGGCGAAGAAGCGGTCCTCGCCGATGCGGAAGACGGCCACCGGGCGCTCGCCCACCAGCGCGCACACGCCGGTGTTGGGTACGATGGCGTCCACCGCGCACACGGCGGTCCAGGTCAGGGTTTGATTGCTCATGTTCGGATCCTTGTGTGCGGGTCGGTCTCAGGCGGACGTGGCGTTGCGCTCTTCGGGGCGGGCCGGACGGATCTGGCCGCGCTCTTCCACGAACACGATCTGCTCGTCGCGCTTGTCGCTGTTGACGAAGGTGCGGAAGCGCTGGCGCACTTCGGGCGTCGTCACGGCGGTCTTCCACTCGCACTGGTAGGTGTCGACCACGTGCTGCATCTGGGCTTCGAGTTCGGCGCCGATGCCCAGGCTGTCCTTGATGACGACGTCCTGCAGGTAGGCCAGGCCGCCCTCCAGGTTTTCGCGCCAGGTGCTGGTGCGCTGCAGGCGGTCGGCGGTGCGGACGTAGAACATCAGCACGCGGTCGATCAGGCGGACCAGCTCTTCCTTGCTCAGATCGGAGGCGAACAGCTCGGCGTGGCGGGGCTTCATGCCGCCGTTGCCGCACACGTACAGGTTCCAGCCCTTTTCGGTCGCGATGATGCCGATGTCCTTGCCCTGGGCTTCAGCGCACTCGCGGGTGCAGCCCGAGACGCCGAACTTGATCTTGTGCGGCGCGCGCAGGCCCTTGTAGCGGTTCTCCAGCTCGACGCCCAGGCCGATGCTGTCGCCCACGCCGTAGCGGCACCAGGTCGAGCCCACGCAGGACTTCACCGTGCGCAGCGACTTGCCGTAGGCGTGGCCGGACTCGAAGCCGGCGGCGATCAGCTCTTCCCAGATCAGCGGCAGCTGCTCGACGCGGGCGCCGAACATGTCCACGCGGGCGCCGCCGGTGATCTTGGTGTACAGGCCGTACTTCTTGGCGATCTGGCCGATGGCGATCAGGCCGTCGGGCGTGACTTCGCTGCCCGACATGCGCGGCACGACCGAGTACGTGCCGTCCTTCTGGATGTTGCCCAGGAAGTAGTCGTTGCTGTCCTGCAGCGAGGCCAGCTTGGGTTGCAGCACGAAGTCGTTCCAGCACGAGGCCAGGATGGAGGCCGCGGCCGGCTTGCAGATGTCGCAGCCCAGGCCCTGGTCGTGCTTTTCCAGCAGCTCGTCGAAGGTCTTGATGTTGCCGACGCGGATCAGGTGGTAGAGCTCCTGGCGCGAGTAGGCGAAGTGTTCGCAGATGTGGTTGTTGACCGCCATGCCGCGCTTGGCCATCTCGGCCTTCATCACCTGGGTGACCAGGGGCACGCAGCCGCCGCAGGTGGCGCCGGCCTTGGTGCACGACTTCATCTCGGCGATGGTGGTGATGCCGTTGCCCACGG
>CAYRBG010000135.1:0-7698 GCA_964422355.1 uncultured Sphaerotilus sp.
AGTGCAACTGCCAGCGCGGCAAGCCTTGCGTGGCCGCGGTGGGGTCAGGCTGGGGCGCCGCCGGCAACAGCAGCGCGATGTCGATCTCGCCACCTTCGCGGTCGATGTTGCGCGAGCAGTTGGGACTCACCACCTTCCAGCCGAGGCCTTCGCGCAGGATGCGGGGCTGCACGTACTTGTAGCGCTGCCGCAGGCCCAGCGCCTTGGTCAACTGCCAGACGAAAAAGGACTGCACGGACCCGGCGTCGGCCCGGGGTGCCGCGGGTGGCACAGGGGGCGGTTCGCTGGGCATGGTGTTCACGACAGGGAACCCCCGGCCTCTTCGACCAGTTCACGCACCTCGGCCTCGTGCAGGATTTCCTCCTCGGTGCACCCCAGCACCAGGCCGTCGAAGTCGACGAGGTAGATCGGCATGTTGGTCTCTTCGTGGTGCCCCACGTTGACGACCTCGCCCCAGCCGCCCAGAGGCACCAGCAGCTCACCCTCCGGGCGGTCCGGGAAGGTGCCGTCGTTGAACAGGTCCACCAGGGCCACCACCTTGGCGCCCCAGGTGTATTTCGGTTCGCGGGGTTCGATCAGCATGTCGGGCTCCAGAAGATCGGGGGCAATGTCGTCGCGTGACGGCGGGTTCGGAATCGGTACGGGAGAAGCGCTTCAGCGCAGGCTGTCGAGCTGCGAAGCACGCTCGCCCAGTCTTTCAAGCACCTCGGGCGGCAGGTGGTCCAGCGTGCACAGCTCTTTGGCGCGCATGCCCACCTTGTGCTTGGACTCAATGAACTCCACCGCGTAGATGTAGAACTGCTGCAGGAAGGTGCCGATCGAGGTCACGTAGCCGATGTCGCCCTTGTTGACCAGCACGTGGCCGATGTCGAGGCCGGGATAGGTGCCGTCGTTGCGGATGACGCTGCGCGCGATCACGCGCTCACCCATGTTGAACCGGGGGGGCGAGGCAATCTCGATGATGTCGTCGTCTCGGGCGATGTCCACCATGGTCAGTCTCCGCGTCAGGTTGTCGGGACATGCAGGCGTTCCTGCACAAGGGTGCGCACTTCGGCGTCGGGGTCATCGGCCAGCGTGGCCAGCAGGCTGGGCTCGGCCCGGTTGGCCACGTGCCAGCGCACCAACCAGTCTTCGTCACCGGCCAACACCGCCAGCAGCCCCAGCGGCGCACGTTCGGCCACAAGCCGGCGCACCTCGGGCGCGCGGTCGGCCGCCATGCGCCACAGCGTGGGCATCTCGATGCGCTGAGCCACCTGCAGGCGCACCTGCAGGTCCGCGTCATCGGCCAGCAGCGCGAGCAGCGCCAGCGGCAGGCGGCGGGCCACGACCTTGCGCACCTCGTAGTCCGGGTCCTGGATCAACTGACCCAGCAGATCGATGTCCAGCCGCTGGGCCACACGAATGCGCACCTCTCGGTGCGGGTCTCGCACCATGCGCTGCAGCAGGCGCTGAGGCACGCGCAGCGCGACCTGCAGACGCACCGTCTCGTCTTCGTCGTCGATCAGCGGCGGCAGGTGAAACACATCGCAGTAGCGGGCAGCAATGGCACGCACCTCGAAGTAGGGATGATCCAGGTGCTGTGCCGCCAGCTCGCGGTGCTGACGGAAAAAGCGGTCGATGCGCCGGGCGTAGGCGTCCTGCATGCAACAGTGACCGGGCTCGCAGCGCCCCTCGGCGTGCAGTTCGGCATGGGGGCAACGGGCGCAGACCACCGGACGCCCCAGCCAATCCTGCTGGGGAATGTCGCCCACCGGCGCACGCACGGCAGCAGAGGGTTCGGCGGCGCCCATGTCCGTGCTCCTCAGGTCCCCAGCGCGTTCCACGCCGGTTGACCGAATGTGGGGCGGGTCAACGCCAGATCGTCGTCGTCCTCGTCGCCACCGCGGGCCAGCACGCGCTCTCGGCGTTGACGCACGCCTTCGAGCAGGGCGGCACCCACACGGTCCTCGGGATCCAGGTCGCGCAACACGGCCAGGGCGTCACGCGCTTCCGTGAGGTCGTCCAGGCGCAGGCTCAGATAGGCATAGCCCTTGAGCACAAACAGGTAGAAGCGCACTGCGGGCACGTCGCGGGCCCCTTCCAGCGGCTGGCGGGGGACTTCACGCCAGCACGCCGGCAAACCCAGGGCCTTGGCGCCGGCCAGCAGGGCCCGGCGGGCGATGTCGCGTGCTGGTGCCAGGCGGTGGCCGTAGAAGTGGTCGCGGTACTGAGCGATCAGCACCGCAGGGTGTTCGGGCGCCAGAGACTGCGCGCGCATCAGCGCAGCCATGGCGCGGGGCGGGTCCTGGCGGTGCAGTCCGGCTTCGCGCAGCGCCGCCTCGGCTTCGGGCGGCAGACCGTGACCCAGCACGGCATCGTCGAAATCGGGTTCTTGCATCGCAGGACTCCGGGGGTGTCGAAGGTCGACCGGGTGGAAGACCCCGTTCTCAGATCGTCAGATCCGCTTGAGCGAGCTCAGCGAGACCGTGGCCGTTGCAGGCGGGGCCGAGGCCTCGCCCGAAGAGCTGCAGCCGCACGATGCGCCGTTGGGCACCATGAAGGTCAGGCCGGACTTGATCGGCGTGTCCTCGTAGTCCATCGTCGCCCCGTCGAGCAGCAGGCGGCTCTGCGCAGGCAGAAACACGCGGGTGCCGTTGAGGTTCAGCTCCGCATCGCCCTCCAGCGGGGCAGGCAGCACCGCAAACTCGGAGGAGTAGCCGGAACAGCCCCCCGGACTCACCTCCAGGCGGAAACCGCCGGTGGGGTGGTCCGAAAAGCGCACCATGCGGCGAATGAACTTTTCAGCGGCAGGCGAGATGGTGACGTTGGGCAGGATCATGGCGATCTCACGAACGGGGTGGGTCGGCACTCAGGCCGGCTTGATGCAGCCGTCGACCGGGCAGACGGCCACGCACTGGGGCGAGTCGAACTGACCTTCGCACTCGGTGCACTTCTTGGGGTCGATGACGAAGGTGCCGCCCTTTTCGCGGATGGCAACGTTGGGGCACTCGGGCTCGCAGGCGGAGCAGCCGGTGCACGTCGAGGCAATGATCTTCAGGGCCATGTCGATCTCCTTGATGTGACTGGAGGGGTGG
Organism: uncultured Sphaerotilus sp.; assembly: GCA_964422355.1. GTDB lineage: Bacteria > Pseudomonadota > Gammaproteobacteria > Burkholderiales > Burkholderiaceae_C > Sphaerotilus. Next base: position 3,075 of record CAYRBG010000135.1, read on the forward strand.
GGGAAATGAGGGTCAGGCCGCTTCTTCCACGGAGCCGGTGTAGGCGCCCTGGCGGATGCTGGCGTCGCCGCGCGGCACGTGCTGGATCTCGCCGGCTGCGATGCGGCCGGTGTAGGTCTTGAACCAGCTCAGCGCGGCCTTCTCGATGAAGTCGCCGGCGTACTGGTCGACCGGCTCGATGCCGGCGGCCAGCAGCTCGTCCTTCGGGCAGGCGCCGATCTTCGAGACCAGCACGGCGTGGCAGTCATTGATGGCCTTGACGATGGACGGCAGCTGATCGTCCTCGCCGTAGCCACCCTGGCAGTACAGGTCCACGCGGCGGTGGCCGACAAACAGGGCTTCCTTTCGGCTGACTTCGAAGATCTGGAACTCGGTGGCGTGGCCGAAGTGCTGGTTGACGCGACCGTGGCCTTCGGTGGCCACCGCCACGAGCACCTTCAGGTCCTCGGTGCCGGCGATCAGGTTGGCGTCCAGGGCGTCGGCCAGGGCATCGACCTTGGCCTGGTGCTGGGCCTGGCGCTCCTGCTCGACCTTCTCCTGGTAGGCGCGGCGCTTGTCGATGTCGTAGACGATGTCCATTTCCTCGATCTTGTCGAGGGTGAACTCTTCCGAACGGTCTTCACCCAGCAGGCCCACGGCGTCGGCACGGCACTGGCGGCAGTGGCGCATCAGGTTGGCACCGCCAGCGCAGGCGTCCTGCACGGCCTTGAGTTCCTGCGCAGTCGGGCCGCGCTGGCCGGTCAGGCCGAACACAGTGCCGTGCTCCGGCTCGGAGATCAACGGCATGATGTTGTGCAGGAAGGCGCCGCGCTTCTTGACTTCGCGGTTCACCTCGATCAAGTGCTCGTCGTTGATGCCGGGGATCAGCACCGAGTTGATCTTGGTGAGCACGCCGCGCGCGGTCAGCATCTCCAGGCCCTTCATCTGCTGCTCGTGCAGGATGCGGGAGGCCTCGACTCCCGTCACGCGCTTGTGATCCCAGAAGATCCAGGGGTAGATCTTGGCGCCCACTTCCGGATCGACCATGTTGATGGTGATCGTGACGTGGTCGATGTTGTACTTGCAGATCTCGTCGACCTGCGCGGGCAGGGCCAGGCCGTTGGTGGACAGGCACAGCTTGATGTCGGGGGCCTTTTCGGCCAGCTGGCTCATCGTGTCGAAGGTCTTCTTCGGGTTGGCCAGCGAATCGCCGGGACCGGCGATGCCCAGCACCGTCATCTGCGGGATCTCGGAAGCCACGGCCAGCACCTTCTTCACGGCCTGGTCGGGCGTCAGCTTCTGGCTGACCACGCCAGGGCGCGATTCGTTGCTGCAGTCGTACTTGCGATTGCAGTAGTTGCACTGGATGTTGCAGGCCGGCGCCACCGCCACGTGCATGCGGGCGAAGTGGTGATGGGCCTCTTCCGAGTAGCAGGGGTGGTTCTTGACCTTGTCCCAGATCTCGGCCGGCATGTCGTCGGGACCGCCCGACGAACCGCAGCTGGCCTTGCCTTCACCGCCGGTGGTGCCGCAACCGCCGCCGCTCTCCGGGAGCTCCATGACGGCGCTGATGGCTTGGCGACCCTTGGACAGGTTCTCGATGTTCACAAAAACCGAATTGCTGGACATTGCTTCACTCCGTAGGGAAGACCGCCCTGCAGGGCAGTGAGGAAGGGCCGTGACAACTGCTCTGTTGCGAGAGCCGTGCCAGCAACTGGTTTGTGTGAAATCAATGACTTGGCGGATTGATCGCGTCACCGCCGGCTGTGGCGGTTGCGACAAAACGCCGACAAACCCAACAGATGAGAAATGACCTCATTTGGGTGAGCCCAAGACCACCGCAGCGGGCTTCACATGGCGGAATTGACGGCGCATCGCCCCGCGAATCCGCGGAGTACCACGGCGCGCATTCGCCACACTCACCCCATCTTCTCGATCGCCGCAAAGCCCAAAGCCATGTCCGATTCCCGTGCCGCCCGCATCCTCGTCGTCGACGACAGCAAGGTCTCCCGCAACATGGCCGTCGGCCTGATCCGTGTGCGCCGCCCGGATGCCGAACTGTTTGAAGCCGGCGACGGCATGCAGGCGATTGCGCTGGCCGCCGAGCAACAGCCGGATCTGGTGATCATGGACGTCAACATGCCCGGCATCACCGGCATCGAAGCGGCCACCGCCATCCTGGCCCAGCGCCCGCAGACCACCATCGTGCTGCTCACCGCCAACGTGCAGGCGGCCACACAAGCCAAGGCGGATGCCGCGGGCGTCCTGCTGTTCAAGAAGCCCATCAAGGGGGATGTGATCGACGCCATCCTCCAGCATCTGACGGTGCCGGCATGATCCATCTCGACGACGAAGCCCGGGACGCACTGGCCGAGGCGTTCAATCTGGCGCTGGGTGAGGCCGCAGCCTCGTTCGCGGACATCGTCCAGGACGAGATCACGATGTCCGTGCCCGTGGTGGAGCTCATGCCCCGCACGACACTGATCGAGCGGCTGCGCCAGATGCCCCACGTGGACAGTTCGCAGAAGCTGTGCAGCATCTCCCAACACTTCGACGGCGAAAACGGCCGACTCGGCACCGACGCCATGCTGCTGTTCCCGGAGCGCGGCAGCCTGGAAATCGTGCGCTGCATGCTCGGCGAGTCCTCGCCCTCGGCCGACCAGATCACCGAGCTGGAACAGGACGCGCTGGCCGAGGTCGGCAACATCATCATCAACAGCTGCATGAACAGCCTGGCGATGATCTTCGACACCGAAATGATCGGCACCTTGCCCGGCGTGCGCACCGCCGAGCCCTCCACCCTGTTCGGCGGGGCCTCGGGCGGCAGCGACGTGGTGCTGGTGGCGCGCATCGGCATGAGCATGCAGTCGCACCAGATCACCGGCTATGTCCTCTTCCTGATGGACATCCCGTCGCTGAAGGAATCGGTGGACCGCATCCGCACCTACTTCGGCCTCACGGTCGAAGCCTGACCCGCCACCCCGGCCATGCAATACCTTCTGGACGCCGTCGAGTTCGGCGTGATCGTCATCGACGCGGACGAGCGCATCAGCTACGTCAACCGCTGGCTGCAGCGTCGACTGCGCACCGACGTGGAGGGCGGCCGCTTTGCCGAACGCCTGCAGGGCCAGCTCGAACCCCGACTGGTGCGGGCCGTGCGGGAATGCCTGTCCACCGGGCATGCGATGCGCCTGTCGCACGCCTTTCACCCCATGCCCCTGCCGCTGTATGCCCCCGGCGAGGACTCGGCGCAACGGATGCGCCATGCCGTGGACGTGGTGCCCGTGCAACCGGCCCCCGGCGCGCCACGACAGTGCATGCTGCAGATCCGCGACATGGGCGAAATCGCCCGGCGCGAGCACATCCTCAAGGAGCAGTCGCGACAGCTCGGCATCGAACTCAAGCGGGTCAACGCCACCCAGCAGGAGTTGAGCCGTCAGAGCCAGCGCTTCAAGGAAATGACCCGACTGGCCCCGGTCGGACTGTTCGAGACCGACGGCCACGGCGGCGTGACCTACTTCAACGACCGCGCAGCTGAGATGCTCGGGCTGAACCACCCGCCGCCCGCCTGCGACCGACGCTGGCTGGCTCACCTGCCGGAGGCCGAGATCCAACGCCTGTGGCCGACCTGGCAAGCGGCCACCGCCGCCCGGGTGCGGTTTGCCGAAGAAGTCTGCGTGACCCGAGACAAGGCCGACCCCGTCTGGCTGCGGGTCGAAGCCGGCCCCCTGCGCCTGGCCGGCCAGGACGTGTGCGGCTACATCGGCACCGTCACCGACGTGACCGAGTTCCATCAGCACGCCCAGCGTTTCGAGTACCGCGCCAATCACGATGTGCTCACCGGTCTGTGCAACCGCGAGCGCTTCGAGCAGGCCCTGTCGGAAGCCATCCGTCATTGCCAGAGACATCCTGATCGCCAGGTGGCGGTGCTGTTCATCGACTTGAACCGGTTCAAGCCCGTCAATGACGCCCACGGTCACTCGGCCGGAGACCTGGTGCTCAAGACCATCGGCACCCGCCTGCGCCAGGCGCTGCGCGGCGATGACCTGGTGGCCCGCATCGGCGGCGACGAGTTCGCCATCCTGCTGACCCCGGCACCGACGCACGCCGTCATCGAGGCGATGCTCAGCAAGCTCACCCGCTTCGTGGCCGCCCCGGTGCACATCGGCAGCCACCAGATCCGCGTGGGCTGCTCGGTGGGCACTGCCTTCTACCCCGACGACGGCGACAACATCGCCTCCCTGATGCGGCATGCCGACAAGGCCATGTACCACCAGAAGTTCCGCGAACGCGACGCACCCTTGCCGCCGATCGAATCGGTGTCCATGATCGCGCCGCTGCTGGACCTTCCGGCCTGACCTCCGACCGGAGGCCCTCTCCCGAGGGCCCCCCAGGCACAGGCGGCTCCCTACAATGCCGCCCATGCCGTCGACCCCGTCCGCACCGGCTGCGCCGGACCTGTTTTCTGCCCCCCACAGCCCCCTGAGCGGCGCCAACCTGCTGGCCGGCCTGAACCCCGAACAGCTCGCCGCCGTCACCTTGCCGGCCGAGCCCGCCCTGATCCTGGCCGGCGCCGGCTCGGGCAAGACCCGCGTGCTCACCACCCGCATCGCCTGGCTGATGCAGACCGGACAGGTCTCGCCCG
>CAYRBG010000136.1:0-7694 GCA_964422355.1 uncultured Sphaerotilus sp.
TGGACTGGGTCGAGAGCTGGGCGTGGGTCTCGAAGCCGATCACGACTTCGTAGCCCCGGACGAGGAGGGAGGCACTCATGCGCAGAGGGAAAAGCTGTGTGGGCGCCGCCTGGGTGGGGCGCAAGGGTTCGATACTAAGGCAAACGGCGCATCGGGCCGGAACTCCGCCTGCGGCGGCCGGTCTTACACTGCCCGTCCGGTTCGATCTGCTGCAGGTTGTTTGCGATGAAGCTTTCCCAACTCGTTCTGTCCGTGGCCGCGGTGGCCGTGATCGGTGCGGCCGCCACGATGGCGTTCACCCAGGCCGACGCGGCCCCGGCGATCAACTACACCCTGCTCGACGGTACGCAGCGCAGCTCTGCCGATCTCAAGGGCAAGGTCGTGCTGGTGAATTTCTGGGCCACGAGCTGCACGACCTGCATCAAGGAAATGCCCATGCTGGTCAGCACGCAGCACAAGTACGCCGGCCAGGGCTACGAGACTCTGTCGGTGGCGATGAGTTACGACCCGCGCGAGTACGTCGACAACTTCGTCAAGTCCCGCCAGTTGCCCTTTCAGGTGACGCACGACGCCAGCGGCGACCTGGCCAAGAAGTACGGGCAGGTGCAGATCACGCCCACGTCCTTCCTCATCAACCGCAAGGGCGAGATTGTCAAGCGCTATGTGGGTGAGCCGGACCACGCGCAGTTTCACCAACTCGTCGAGAAGCTGTTGGCGGAATCCTGAGACTGGAGGTGCGTGCAGAGCGTTGCGCCTGCGCGCCAATCTTGTGATGAGAAGGTGGGGCTGGCAAGTCGTGCACGGTACCGAGGGCATTGGCTGCCCTTGCATGTGACAACATCCCGGCTCCAAGAAACCCTATTGCATTCAGGAGTCCAGGATGTCCTCATCGCATCGCTTCACCGTTTTGACGTGGTCGGCCGTGGGTCTGGCCGCTTTGCTGAGCGCCGGGTGTGTCACCACCGGCGCCAAGCAGGACAGCGCTGCAGCCCCCGCGACCGCTGCGGAAACCCGCCCGGCCGCCGCGCCCACGTCGAGCGCCCCCAAGGCGTCGGCAGGCATGAATGCCAACGGCGACGTGGTGGACTCTTCCAAGGTCGAGGCCGGACAAGGCAAGAAGGTCAAGGGGCTGGGTGGCTGGGAAGGTGAAATCACCGGCAAGCCGGCGCCGGGCAGCAAGTTCACCAAGCTGCAGATCGGCATGCCGATGAAGCAGGTCACCGACATTGCGGGCCAGCCCACCGACCAGGGCGCGTATGTGACCGGCAAGGCCTGGATCCCCTTCTACTTCGGCAGCGATCGTCATCGCCACGAGATGGTCTACAAGGGCCAGGGCCGTCTGATCTTTGCCGGCGGCAGCATGGGGGACTTCACCAGCGGCCACCTCATCTGGATCATCCACAACGCGTCGGAGCCCGGCTACCGTTGATGCAGGTAGACCCAGGTTTCACTGAGCGCCTGGTCTCCCAGGCGCAGGAACAGGCGCAGGTCCACCGGGTCTGCGCCCTCGGTGAACAGGTCGAAACTGACGCGCCAATGCCCAGGGATGTCGTTGGGCACGGCCTCGGCGTAGGTGTTGTCGCAGCGACCGCGTGAACACCAGGGCACGACCTCGGGCTTGGCGCCGAACGGGAGATTGGCCAGCGGGCCGCCCAGAAATTCCACCGTGTACTTGACGACCCCGGCGGGGCGCGCGTGGCCCAGCTGCCCCCCGCGTCCCATGCGCGTGGCGACCACGCGCGCCAGTGGGGTGGGGTAGGGCTCCTCGGCCGTCCAGTGCAGGCGGTAGTCGAGTGCCATCTGCTGGCCCGCCTGGGCCGGAGCGGCTGGTACCCACGCGGCAAGGATGTTGTCGTGGATCTCGTCGTCGGTCGGGATCTCGATGAGCTGAACGGCGCCATCGCCCCACTCGCCCACGGGTTCGACCCACAGGCTGGGGCGGCGCTCGTAGTGCACGCCGTCCTGGTAGTGGTCAAAGGCGCGGTCGCGCTGCAGCAGACCAAAACCGCGCACCTGCGGGGCCTGGAAGGCGGTGGCACGGGTGCCGCTCGGGTTGGCGAGGGGGCGCCAGAGGCGCTCTCCGTTGCGCAGCCACAGCGCCAAGCCATCGGAGTCGTGAACCTCGGGGCGCCAGTCCATGGCTTCGGGGCGGCGGGTTTCGGAGTACCAGTACATCGACGTCAGCGGGGCCAGGCCGAAGCGGCCGATGTCCCGGCGCAGGAACAGTCGGCTGGTGACGTCCATGGTGACGGCCGCGCGCCGGTCCATCACGAAGCGGTAGGCGCCCGTCAGGCTCGGGCCTTCCAGCAGCGCGTGGACCGTGACCTGGGAGCCGTCGGCCGCCGCAGGCTCGAACCAGAAGTTCGTGAAGGCCGGGAACTCCTCGGCGCGGTCGGGCAGGGCGGCATCCAGCGCCACGGCGCGTGCCGACAGGCCGTACTGGTACAGCTCGCCAATGGCCCGGAAGTACGAGGCCCCCAGAAACGCCACCCAGTCGTTCTTCTGCCAGGGCAGCTTGTTGGGGTCGCCCAGACGGTTTTCCTGAAAGCGGAAGCCCGCAAAGCCCGCGCCCGCAGGCAGCTCGCGCGCGGGGCTGTCGGCCGGCATGTCGAAGTACGACGGGTCGTAAAGGATCTCGCGGGCCTGCCACGCTCCGGTCTGACCTTCGAGCAGGTGCATGTGCACCGGGGTCTGGAAGTAGCGCCCGAGGTGGAAGAAGGTCAGGGGGAAGGGGCTGGGGCCGTCCTTGAACGGTGCCAGCTCGGGCTTGAAACGGATCTTGCCGTGGGCGTCGTAGTCGATGCGTTCGAGCACCTCGCGAGGCAAGGACGATGCCGGGGCGTATGGGCGTGTCGCCGCCTGGCGGGCCTGTGCCACGAGGGCGTCGAACGAAAAGGGCTGGGCCCGGCCCAGGCGCAATTGCGGCGGCGTTTTGGCCGCCTGGCCGGTGGTGGACGAGAGGGCCAGAACGGAGGCCGCGCCCATCAGCAGCGTGCGTCGATCGATCATCGGTGAGGTCTCCTGTCGTGCGGTGGATCCTACCGCGCGTGAAAAATTCGACGTTTGGTGCACGGTGGAGGTCTGAAACAGCGGATTTCACCGGTCGGAGGGTGTCTTTTGATCTAAATCAGTTTTCGGGCGGTATCGAGAATCCGTCGTCGCAGTGGTACTCCCTGGTTCAGCCGAACGGGGCTCTTCACCTCTTATCCGACGACAAAATGATTTCCTGGTCCCTACGGCAACTTCTGAACACGCTGGTGCTTGCTGGCGTCACCGCGACGGCCACGGTGGCCGGCATTTCTTTTTGGGGGCAGCACCGGGCAGAGGTGCGTGTCGACGAACTGGCGCAGGCCAAGGACGTCACGGCCGACATCCTGCCGCCGCCGCTTTACCTGATCGAGATGCGCCTGGTCCTGGGGCAGGCCCTGGACGGCACACTTCCCTTGGACCAGGTCCAGGAGGAAATGACCCGTCTGACGAAGGAACACGACGAACGTGTGACGTACTGGAAGGGGCGCTCCCTGGAGGGGTTGGAAACCGAGTTGCTCGGGGCGCAGCTGGAGCAGGGGCACCGGTTCATGAAGGCGGCGTCGGAGCTGGTCGCCATGGCCCGTGCCGGCCGAATGGGCGAGGCGCACGCGGGACTGCCAGCCGCGCACGCCCTGTATCTGGCCCACCGCCAGGGTGTGGATGCCACGGTGGCCAAGGCCAACGCCCAGGCGGACGCCGCGATGAAGGCCTACCAGGATGCTGCGACCGAACAGCTCCGAGGCCAGGTGAGCGTGACCTTGCTGGCCACGGTCCTGCTCGGCGGCGCAGGGTGGTGGGTGCGCCGTCGGGTGTGGGCGGCTTCAGGCGGCGAACCTGCCGAGGTGGCGCGCATCGCCTCGGCGGTGGCCGAGGGGGACTTGACCGTACAGGTGCCGGTGGCGCCCGGTGACCAGACCAGCGCCATGGCCGCCGTGGCCCGCATGTGCCATCAGCTGCGGGGCCTGGTGCGCCAGTTGGCGCAGTCCAGCGACCACATCGCCAGCACCTCGGTGCAGGTGGCCTCCAGCAGCATGGACTTGAGCACCCGCACGGAGCAGCAGGCCGGCAACCTGCAGCAGACGGCGTCGGCGATGGAGGAGTTTTCCGGCACCGTGACCCACACCGCCGAAGCGGCCGGGCAGGCCGCACGCATGGCGCACGAGGCCTCTCAGGCGGCGGTGCATGGCGCGCAGGCGGTGCACCGTGTGGTCGACACGATGAGCGAGATCAGCTCCAGTTCGCGCAAGATCGCCGAGATCAGCACGATGATCGACAGCATTGCGTTCCAGACCAACATCCTGGCGTTGAACGCGGCGGTCGAAGCCGCACGGGCCGGCGAACACGGTCGCGGCTTCGCCGTGGTGGCGGCCGAGGTGCGGGGCCTGGCGCAACGCACGGCCACGGCCGCCCGCGACATCAACCACCTGATCGACGACAGCGTCTCGCGCGTCGAGGGGGGCGCGAGGCTGGTCAGCGAAGCCGGCAGCACGATCGATCACATCGTTCATCAGGTCAGCCGGGTCACCGATCTGATCGGAGAGATCAGCACCGCCACGTCGGAGCAGACCTCGGGCATTGCCATGGTGTCCGGTGCCATCACGGAGCTGGATTCGGCGACGCAGCAGAACACAGCCATGGTCGAGGAGTCTGCGGCGGCGGCTTCCGAACTGCGTGGACAGGCCGATGCGCTGGTGGCGCTGCTGGGGCGCTTTCGGCTGGAGCGGCACGCGCTGGCCGCCTGAGGTCCGGCTAGGCGGCCCGGCGACGGGCGGTGCGGCCGCCCGACCGGGCAGGTGAACCGTTTCGGCCGGGGCGTTGCGTGGCCCAGTCGGAGCGCACGTCCGCCAACTCGCTCGTGAGCGTGTCCCAGGCCTCGGTCTCGATGGGTGGAGGCATGTCTGCCGAATGGGGGCGTTCGCCCAATGCCGGCCCGGCCAGCACGGCACTGTTGGCGCCACTGTCGCGGTCCTCGACCTCCAGCACGTTGTCGTTGAAGGCCCGGCGCAGCCGGTCCATGTGGATGGCGTGTTGAGGATGCCCGCGGAACAGATTGAAGACCGCCACGCCCCCGGGTCGCAGCGCGGCACTGCAGTCGTCGTAAAAGCGCTGCGTGGCCAGATCGGACGGCTGGCCCGAGCTGTCGAATCCGTCCACCAGCAGAACATCAAAGCGCTCCGGCGAGCGGCGTACCCACGCCGCACCGTTGCCGTTCAGGATGGACAGGCGCTCGTCGTCCTCCGGCACTTCGAACTCGTTGCGCAGGGCCAGGACGTGGGGGTTGATTTCCACGACCTCGATGGCCGACTGCGGCAGGTGGCGGTGACAGAACTTGACCAGCGAGCCCCCACCCAGCCCCAGCATGCCGATGTGCGTCGGCGCCGGGTGAAACAGCAGGAACCCCATCATCAAGCGCGTGTAGGCCAGGGCCAGCGCAGTCGGGTCGTCGGTGCGCATCATGCTCTGCACCTCGTGGATGCTGAAGTGCAGCGCCTTGGTGTGGCGGGTGCGGTGGATGAAGGGCGGGGCGAAGTCGTCTTCGGAGGGCGCTGCGGACATGAAAAATGGGCGGTGATCGCACCGCCCATTGTCAGGGGAGAGCCGGCACCGGTGCCGGTCGATCCAGCCTCAAGGGCAGCCCATCTCCAGACGCACCTGCGCGTCGTCCGAGATGACACAGCGGCCGCTGAGCACCGTCTTGGGCTGGTAGCGCAGCAGATTGGGGTCGCGCAGGCCGTTCTTGAGGAACTCGGTCAGGTCGTCGATCTCGGCGTCCGTCAGGCCCAGGGGCTTGAATTCAGTGGCCAGCTGCGAGGTGGGCACGCTGGTGTTTTCGGCCACGCCGTTGTTCATGTAGACGACGACGGCGCGCAGGTCCGTGATGGAACCCCCGTGGCCATAGAAGCCTCCGTTGTCCGCCAGGTTGTACAGCTGCGGCACCTTGAACTTGTAGTTGTCGGCTTCGACCCCGGTGAAGCCGCCGCGACCCTTGTTGGCCGTGGTGATGTCCGCCTGAGCGACGGCGCTGCCCGAAGGATCTCCCATGTCCTTGAAGCCCATGGCGAAGAACGAAGGCAGGCGCGTGCTCAGGTTGGCCGGGGTGAGGTTGAGCGTAGGGCCGCTGTGGCACGCGACGCAATTGCCCTTGCCCAGGAAAAGCAGGGCGCCGCGCTTTTGCTGCTCCGTCATGGCGCTGGGGCTGCCCGACAGCCAGAGCTGCCAGGGGGCCTGATTGGACAACAGCGTGCGCTCGTAGGCGGCGATGGCCAGGCCGGCATGCTCCGCGTCATAGCGGACAGAGGCGTCCACGGACGGGAAGGCGGCGTCGAACATGGACTTGTAGGCGTCCGGGGCGGCACCGATGCGGTGAACCCCTTGTCCGGCAATGGCCTGGATTTCCACGCCGTCGTACCCGAGGCTGTTCTTGGCCTTGGGCGTGCCTGCCGTCCACTGGGCATCCGTGCCGACGTTGACGCCGAAGGCCCCGAACTGGCCGTTCCAGAGCATGTTTCGCTGGTAGGCGGCGTTCATGTCCGACGGGGTGCGGATGGGCTGGACATCGAGGTTGGTCAGCGTCAGTCCGTCCATCACTCGGCGCGCGAGCAGGCCGTAGCCGCCTTCACCGATGCCCTGGCGCAGACCGGCCTGGAAGCCAAAGGCCGCGTGGTGACACGAGGCGCACGAGTAGCTGCCCGTCGTCAGCGCGGCCTGTTTGCCGGCCGAGCCGGTGGCCGGGTCGTGGTACAGCCGCTGGCCGAGGGCGACCTTTTCGGCGGTGATGGGGTTCCTGCTGTCTTGCGGGATGGATGCGTAGTCCGTGCTGCCGGGCATGGTCCAGGCCGCTTTCCCCCCCTGGGCGGCCAAGGCCGTTTCGATCTGTTGATCGAGGGAAGGGCTTGTTTCCCCATCACCGTCGCTGCCGCCTCCGCCGCAGCCGGAAAGGATCAGGGTGGAGGCCCAGGCGGCCAGCAGTGCGGCGGACCAGCGGCGGCCGGCCTTTGCAGTTGGAGTCATTTTCAGGAGTCCCCGCGACGGCCCTGAAGGGCCGCGCCTTGTTCATGTCTTGTTGAAGAAAGCGGACGGGGAGCGGTCCCTCGGAACTGTTTCCGCAGGACTGCACCCCGTCGCTAAAATTCTGGGTTCCCCGATTCCGCAGCGGCACCACCCGTTTGTGGTGCATCGGCCCGGTTTTGACCTTGTTCAAGCCTCGGCCGAGCAGTCCGTCACTCTCCACGCCCGCGAGGCTCGCATGCCCTTCACCGTCCCCACCGCTCTTTCCGCCTTGTCTCCTCTGGACGGTCGCTATGCCGGCAAACTGACCGCGCTGCGCCCGCTGATGTCCGAGTACGGGCTGATGCACCGCCGCGTGCAGGTCGAGGTGGAGTGGTTCATCGCGCTTTCGGATGCGGGTTTCGCCGAGTTCCCGCCGCTGTCGGCCGCGTCTCGCGGTCTGCTGCGCTCGCTGGTGCTGCGCTTCTCCCAGGAAGACGCCCAGGCCATCAAGGACATCGAAAAGACGACCAACCATGACGTCAAGGCCGTCGAGTACTGGATCAAGCAGCGCTTCGCCGGCCATGAGGAGCTGGAAAAGCACGGCGAGTTTGTCCACTTCGCCTGCACCAGCGAGGACATCAACAACACCAGCCACGGCCTGATGCTCAAGGCCG
>CAYRBG010000137.1:0-7597 GCA_964422355.1 uncultured Sphaerotilus sp.
AGCTCCCGGCGCAGGGCCACGTCCACCGTTTCACCCGGCTCGAACTTGCCGCCCGGGAACTCCCAGTAGCCCGCATAGACCTTGCCTTCCGGTCGTGAAGTCAGCAGGAAGTCGGTCTCAACGCCTTGGGCGTCGCGGCGCATCAGCACCCCCACGGCCACGTCCGTGACGGGTCGAGGCCCCAGGCCCTCGGCCCCCGGTGCCACACGGTCCACCGCCACCTCCGAGGAAGCTGCGCCCTGATCGACCATCCGCTCAGACATGGTCGAGTCCCGATGGCACGGAAGTCACATCGATCGATCGTCCCGCTGCAGAAGACGCCCCTTCCGATGCGGCCGCAGGTGTCGGTGTCGACGCCTGCGTCCCCTCGGTGTTCCACCGACGCGCCGAGTAGTCCCGCGCAAACTGCTGAGCCACCCGACCCGAACGCGAGCCGCGCTCCAGCGCCCACACCAGGGCCTGCGGCCGAGCGGCCTCGATCGCCGCTTCGTCCAGCCCGAAATGGCGCAGCCACTCGCCGACGATGCTCAGGTACTCCGACTGGCTGAACGGGTAGAAGCTGATCCACAGCCCGAAGCGTTCGGACAGCGAGATCTTCTCTTCGATGGCCTCGCCCGGATGCAACTCGCCGTCCTCGGTGTAGGTGACCTTGAGGTTGTCCTTCACCTGCTCGGGCAGCAGGTGCCGGCGGTTGCTGGTGGCATAGATGAGGACGTTGTCGCCGCTCTGGGCCACCGTGCCGTCCAAGATGGACTTCAGCGCCTTGTAGCCCGCCTCGCCCTCTTCAAAGCTGAGGTCGTCGCAATAGATGATGAAGCGCTCGGGACGCCCGGCCACCAGCTCGACCAGATCGGGCAGGTCCACCAGATCGGCCTTGTCCACCTCGATCAGGCGAAGACCGCGCTCGGCATAGGCCTGCAGGCAGGCCTTGATCAGCGAGCTCTTGCCCGTGCCGCGCGCACCGGTGAGCAGCACGTTGTTGGCCGGCAGGCCCGCGACGAACTGCTCGGTGTTGCGCACCAGACGCTGCTTCTGCGGCTCGACCTCGCGCAGCACATCCAGGCGCAGCGCCGAGGTGTGCGGCACCGGCTCCAGCACCGGAGCGCCCCGCCGACGGCGGTATCGAAAGGCGTGCGCCGCCGACCAGTCGGGCGCCGTCAGGGTCTGCGGCAGTAAAACCTCCAGGCGGCCCAGCACGGCCTCGGCCCGTGTCAACAGGGACACCAGTGCGGCCGCCGTCAGTGGCGCAGCGGAATCGGATTCGGTCATGGATCACCCTCGTCGGGGAAAAGGCAAACGCCCCATGCGTTGCGGGGCCCAGCCCCGATCATCTCAGCGATGGCGCACCCGCGGGCGCCGGGGGACTCGTCAAGGGGCCAGCAGGAGCGAGAGCGACAGGTCCAGGTGCTCGGTCGGCAGCCGCTTGAACTGCGAACGGGCGTAGCGGTGCAGGCGCCCCACGGCGAAGGCACACAGGGCCGACGCCTGGGCCGCGGCGTCCACCGTGGGGGTGGCCGATCCGCGAAGGTCGGCCGACTGGCGCAGGCTCTGACGCCACTGCGCCTCCAGGCGATCGAAGAACTGGTTCATGCGCGCCTGCAGGCGCTCATGCTCCAGCACCAGGGCGTCGCCCACCATCACGCGGGTCATGCCCGGGTTGCGTTCGGCGAACTGCAACAGCACCGACAACGAGCGCGCCGCCTGCACCCGCCCGTCGACCTCACCGGCCACGATCTGGTTGTGCAGGGAAAACACGCTGTTCTCGATGAACTCCAGCAGGCCCTCGAACATCTGCGCCTTGCTGGCGAAGTGGCGGTACAGGGCTGCCTCGCTCACACCGATGCGCGCGGCCAGCGCGGCCGTGGTGATGCGCTCGGCGCCGGGCTGCTCCAGCATCTCGGCCAAGGTCTGCAGGATCTGCAGGCGCCGCTCGCCGGGGCGGGGTCGCTTGCGCGCCGGGGCGGTCGCCGCCGGCTCGGATCGATCCACTTCGGTATCAACAGGAAGGGCAGCCGTCATCGAGCCTGTTCACGAAAATCACGGGGCCAGCTGGCGAAGTGCGCGGATTCTGTCACAAACGTACACAGGTTTTCGGGCCAGGCCGATGCCGGCTTCCGGCCCGTGCTGGTTGCGCCGCGCCCAGCGCTGCATCCACACCGTGCGCATGCCGACCTGCCGCGCCGCCTTCTGGTGGACCAGCGTGTCTTCGACCAGCACACAGCGCGACGCGGGCACCCGAAGCCGCGCCACGACATGCCGCAGCATGCGTGTGTCCGGCTTGGGACGCAGGTGCCCGAACATGTGCATCTGCTCGATGGCGATCACGCCGTTGAACAGCCGGGCAATGCCCAGGGCCGCCAACACGCGCTCGGCATAGGCCCGCGGCGCATTGGTGAGAATGAACTTGGGGCCGCGCAACCGCGCCAGCGCCGCGATGTCGTGCGGGTGGGCACGCAGACGCGCCTCCAGGCCGGGCAACACGTGCGTGTGGTGCAGGAAGTGCGGCGCCTTCACCCCATGGTGGCGGATCAGGCCCAGCAGCGTGGCACCGTAGCGGTCCCAGTAGCGGCGACGCAGGTCGTCGGCCTCCGACTCGGACACCGACAGCTCACGGCAGATGTACTCGGTCATCGACCAATCGATCATGCCGAACGCCCCGTGCGAGGCGTTGTGCAGCGTGTTGTCGAGATCGAAGAGCCACACCGGCGCGCGGCTCCCCCGCGACCTCGGCGGGAGAGAAGGCGCGTGTGACGGGCACCCGATAGAGAAGGGGCGTCCGCCGGTCATTCCGCCTGCAGGTCGCTGAAGGCGTCCGCCGCCGTGAGGTCCAAGGCGATGCTGTCCAGCCGCAGCACGGCCGCGTCGCCCTCGCCCACCGGCTCATGCAGCACCCAGCCGACGGGCTCGCGACGGAACAGCTCCATCCGACGGGCGTCGATGTCGATCAGCAGGTACTCCTGCAGCGCGGTCAGCTTCCGGTAGGCCGCGAACTTGGGCCCCCGGTCGTAGGCCGCCGTTGAGTCCGACAGCACTTCGACGACGAGCGACGGTGCCTGGATCGCCACGGCGCGCGAGCGGTCCGCTTCGTCGCAACTGACCATGACGTCGGGGTAGAAGACGGCGTCGGCGGCCTCGACCTCCAGCTTCATGTCGGAGGTGTAGGTCCGACAGCGCGTGCCATGCAGGTGCTCTCGGAAACGGGCCGCCAGGGCCAAGGACACCAGCACATGCTCCTGGCGCGCGCCCACCATGGCGAACACCTCACCGGCCACGTACTCGTTCTTGGTCGGCTGCTCGGCCTCCCAGGCCAGGTAGTCGGTCCGATCGAAGCGGTCTTTCGGCTGGGGCAGTCCCATGGCAACAGTCCTAGTCTATGGCTCCGGTCGGCGCAATCAGGCGACTCGGCAGGAAGGGCTCAGTGCGATCGGATCATCGTACCGTAGGCCTGCTCGCTGAGGATTTCCAGCAGCATGGCGTGCGGCACTCGGCCGTCGACGATGTGCACGGCGTTCACGCCACTCTTGGCCGCGTCCAGCGCACCGGCGATCTTGGGCAGCATGCCGCCGCTGATCGTGCCGTCGGCCACCAGTTCGTCGATGCGGCGGGCGGTCAGGTCGGTCAGCAGGTGGCCTTCCTTGTCGAGCACACCGCGGATGTTGGTCAGCAGCATGAGCTTCTCGGCCTTGAGCACCTCGGCCAGCTTGGAAGCCACGAGGTCGGCGTTGATGTTGTAGCTCTCGCCGTTGGCACCAAAGCCGATCGGGCTGACCACGGGAATGAAGGCGTCGTCCTGAAGCGCCTTCAAGATGCCCGGGTCAATGGACTCGATCTCGCCGACCTGGCCGATGTCGTGTTCCTTGCTCGGGTCGTCCTTGTCGGCCAGCTTGAGCTTCTTGGCGCGGATCATGGCGCCGTCGCGGCCGGTCAGGCCCACGGCCTTGCCGCCCACGGCGTTGATCAGGCCGACGATCTCCTGCTGCACCTCGCCGCCCAGCACCCACTCGACCACGTCCATGGTCTCGGCATCGGTGACGCGCATGCCCTGGATGAAGGTGCCCTTCTTGCCGATCTTGGCGAGCGCCGCATCGATCTGCGGACCGCCGCCGTGCACGACGATGGGGTTCATGCCCACGAGCTTGAGCAGCACGATGTCTTCGGCAAAGTCGCGCTGCAGTTCGGGGTCGGTCATGGCGTTGCCGCCGTACTTGATGACCAGCGTCTTGCCGTGGAACTTGCGGATGTAGGGCAGGGCCTGGGCCAGGATCTCGGCCTTGTCGCGAGGCTGGATGTGCGTGAGGTCGGCGGATTCGGTGGACATGAAGGACTCCGAGGGTCTAAGGCCAGGAAACAGACGAAGAATCCATCGATTCTAGGGACAGTGCGGGGGTCCGAGCCGTCCTCCTCCCACGGTCCGACTCCTATACTGAGTCCATGTTCCGCCCCACCCGATTGACCCTGCACTGGCTGCTGTGGCTGGTGATCGCGCTGCTGCCCCTGCGCGGCTGGGCCCAGGTGCAGATGGCGATGGCGGACATCCCGATCGAGACAGTGGTGGCGGTCGAGGCTCTCTCGGACACGCCCCCCTGTCACCCCCACGCCGTCGACGTGTCGGGGGCGGAGGACGGCACCCTTGCCCCCCAGAGCGCCTGCGCACACTGCGACTTGTGTCACGCGGGATTTGCATTCGGGCCATTGCCCCTGCCCGACATGCCGGATCTTCCGCACGCCGCTCCCACGCCCGCGACCTCGCCGTCGGCGGGTCCACAAATGCCGGAACGACTGTTCCGGCCACCCCGCGCCCTGACGGTCTGATCGTCCGCCTGCCGATCGGTCATTGACCGAGGTGGGTCACATACAGGCATCACCCATCGGGGCGGGCATAACGAGCCCGCCATTCGGTGCGATGCATGTCCAACAACCGTGTGCGACGGTGACGCTCCGCCACCGTCGCTTCTGGGATGCCCCATGACCCGGTCCATTCTGGTTCCTCACACCCGATCCAAGGGCTCGCAGCCCGTCATTGCAGTCGCGCTGACCCTCGCCGCGGGCGCCATGTCCGCCGCGGCGGCCGATCCCGGTGCTGCGCCGACACCACCGTCTGTTTCCAGCCCCATGTCCCGCTCGGCACCGGCCCATCCCGCCGATCCCGGTGCTTCTTCACCCCCGCTGACTCATCGCTCGTTCCTGAGTCGAAGGACCGCCGTGCCTGCGCCCGCCTCTGCACCGGAGCCCAACGACTGGCGCGCCGTCAACGAGCGGGTGCGCCAGGTGGGTGGGTGGAAAACCTATTTGCGCCAAGCCCAGGAACCGGAGGTGAAGCCATGACCCCATTGCCCAAGCCTGAGCAACGGTCCTCGGGCGCACGCCGGATGGCGCTGACGCTGGCAATCGCCGCAACCTTGGGCGGCTGCGCCAGCACGTCCATCGACCGTGCCATCGCGCCGCTCCAAGACACCCTGAAGGACAAGGCCCAAGTCACCGTGGAGCGGTGGCCCGACGCCCAAGCACCGTCGGACTCGGCTCAGGCACGAATCGCCGCCCTGCGTGGCGCGCCCCTGAGCCAGGAGGGCGCCGTTGAACTGGCCCTCCTGCAGCACCGCGGTCTTCAGGCCTCCCTGGCCGAACTGGGCGTGACCCAGGCCGACGTGGCCGTGGCCTCCCAATGGCCGACACTGGGTTTCACCTTCCAGCGCAAGCGCACCGGCGAAGAGATCGAGTGGGAGCGGAGCCTGCACCTCAACCTCGGCCGACTGCTGGTCTTGCCGCTGGTGCGCGGTCTGGAACAACGCCGTCTGGCCCAGCAACAGGCGCTGACGACCCTGCAGGTGGTCGGCCATGTCGCCAACGTGCGGCAGGCCTGGGTCCGGACCGTCGCCGCGCAGGAGAAGCTGCACTACCTGAGGCAGGTCCATGAAGCGGCCGAAGCCGGCGCCGAACTCGCCCGGCGCATGGCCAAGGCCGGCAACTTCAATGCACTGGCCGTGGCCCGCGAGGAAGGATTCGAGTCCGACGCGGCCCTGGATGTGGCCCGCGCCGAGCGTGCCCTGGACAGCGCCCGCGAGCGTCTGAACCGGGCCCTCGGTCTGTGGGGGGAGCAGATCCAGCCCACCCTGCCGGAGCGCCTGCCGGACCTCCCTCCGCCGCCCCTGGACCTGGACGGGCTGGAAGCCCGCGCCGTGGCCGAGCGCCTGGACGTGCAGGCCGCGCGTGCCGCCACCGAGCAGACCGCCCGCAACCTGGGCCTGACACGCACCACACGCTTCGTCAACGTGCTCGAACTGGGCGCCCTGCGCTCCAACACCAACGAGGGCCAACACGGCCGGGCGTGGGAGGTGGGCCTGGAGCTGCCGCTGTTCGACTTCGGCACCGCCCGCGTCGCCCGGGCCGAGGCCACCTACCTGGCCAGCCTGCACCGCACGGCCGAGATCGCCGTCAACGCCCGCTCGGAGCTGCGCGAGGCCTATCGCAACTGGCGCCACGCCTGGGACATCGCCCACCACCTGCAGACCGAGGTCGTGCCTCGACGCCTGCGCATCAGCGAGGAAAACCTCAAGCGCTACAACGGCATGCTGATCGGCGTGTTCGAGCTGCTGGCCGACGCCCGCGCGCAGATCGGCAGCGTCAATGCCGCCATCGACGCCCGGCGCGACTACTGGCTGGCCGATGCCGACCTGCAGATGGCCCTGCTGGGCCGCCCCACGCTGAACGCTCCCACACCCGGCAGTGCCGCGCCAGCCACCGATGGCGGCGACGGTCACTGATCCCCCGTCCCGAACCGAGGAACACACCATGGTGTCCCGACGCTCCTTCTTCCAGGCCGGTGCGGCCGTGGCGGCCGCTTCGGTCGGTCGCGCCGCCCTGGCCGGCCTGCCCGAACCCATCCTCCAGACCAGTGCCGCCACGGCTGCGCCGCTGCAGCCGCCCAACGGTCGCCCCTACCGGCCCGTCGTCACCCTCAACGGCTGGACCCTGCCTTGGCGCATGAACCGCGGCGTCAAGGAGTTTCACCTCGTCGCCGAGCCTGTGGTGCGCGAGATGGCCCCTGGCTTCGTGGCCCACCTGTGGGGCTACAACGGCCAATCCCCCGGGCCGACCCTCGAGGTGGTCGAGGGCGACCGGGTGCGCATCTTCGTCACCAACAAGCTGCCCGAACACCACGCCGTGCACTGGCACGGCCAGCGCCTGCCCAACGGCATGGACGGCGTGGCCGGCCTGACCCAGCACGCGATCGAGCCCGGCAAGACCTTCGTGTACGAGTTCGAGGCCCGCCGCCCAGGCACCTTCATGTACCACCCCCACTCCGACGAAATGGTGCAGATGGCCATGGGCCTGTACGGGATGTGGATCACTCACCCCAAAACACGGCACACGCTGATCGCCGACGTGGACCGCGACTTCTGCTTTCTGCTCAACGCCTTCGACATCGAGCCCGGCAGCGCCACGCCCAAGGTCATGACCATGCTGGACCACAACATCTGGGCCTGGAACAGCCGCGTCTTTCCCGGCATCGACACGCTCAACGTGCGCCAGGGCGACCGCGTTCGCATCCGCGTGGGCAACCTGACGATGACCAACCACCCCATCCACCTGCACGGCC
>CAYRBG010000138.1:0-7592 GCA_964422355.1 uncultured Sphaerotilus sp.
ACCGGACCGTAGGTCGGGTGCACGAAGTTCGCGCCGCGGCCCGGGTGCGGGATCTTCTTGGTGTCGACCAGGGCGGCCAGCTTGCCGGTCTTGGTGTCCACCGCGGCGATCTTGTGCGAGGCGTTGGCCGCGACCAGGAAATAGCGCTTGGACGCGTCCCAGCCACCGTCATGCAGGAACTTGGCCGACTCGATCGTGGTGGTCTTCAGGTTCTTGATGTCGCTGTAGTCCACCAGCATGATCTGGCCGGTTTCCTTGACGTTGACCACCCACTCCGGCTTGGTCATCGAGGCCACGATGGAGGCCACGCGCGGCTCGGGGTGGTACTCGCCGTCCACCGTGTTGCCGCGGGTCGAGACGATCTTCATCGGCTTGAGCGTCTCGCCGTCCATGATCGAGTACTGAGGCGGCCAGTAGGTGCCGCCGATCAGGTACTTGTCCTCGAAGCCCTTGAACTTGGAGGTATCGACCGAGCGGGCATCGGCACCCAGCTTGACCGTGGCCACCGTCTTCGGATCTTCGAACCACATGTCGATCAGCGTCACCAGACCGTCGCGACCGACGGTGTAGATGTAGCGACCGGAGGCCGACAGGCGCGAGATGTGCACCGCATAGCCGGTGTCCAGGATCTTCCAGATCTGCTTGGTGTCGCCGTCGATCAGCGCCAGCTTGCCTGCGTCACGCAGGGTGATGGCGAAGATGTTCTGCAGATTCACCTTGTTCATCTGCTTGGTGGGGCGTTGGTCCACCGGCACGATCAGCTTCCAGGACGCTTCCATGTCCTTCAGGCTGAACTCGGGCGGCACATCCGGAGTGTTCTGGATGTAGCGAGCCATCAGGTTGATTTCTTCCTTGGTCAGGATGTCGTCGTAGTTGACCATCCCGCCTTCGGTGCCCATGCCGATGATCTTCTCCAGACGGGAAGTCCCGAGCTTGAGCGTGCCGCCTTCCTGCACCGTGCCGTCAGGCAGCTTCTTGGTCCAGTGCGGCTCCAGGTTCTTGCCGGTGGCGCCCTTGCGCAGCACGCCGTGGCAACCCGCGCAGCGTTCGAAGTAGATCTTCTTGCCGAGTTCCTTTTCCTGCGCCGTCATCGTCGGCGCCATGTTGGTCTGAGCCGTCTGTGCCATGGCGCCCATGGCCAGACTGGCCAGCATGAGGGCCGTAAGTCTCGGCAGCGCACTGTGCTTCGTCATGGTCGTTCCACTCCATTGTGGGATCGTCGCTTTCGGGTTCTGCCCTCCTGTTCTCTTCTCCTCAAGAACGGCGCAGGCTCACGTCGTCGGGCGACAGGGATTGAGTTGGGTTTTCGCGAGCGAGCCTATGGTCCGGGCAAGGGCTTCCCAGCGTCCTTGAACTGGTTCAAGGACGCCCACGGTGCCTGTGGCGACGATGCGGACCATGTCGAGTGCATGGAATCCGTCCACATGAACACGCTGCACGAACCCCAGCTTTTTCCGCCAGGTCGAGTGCTGCTGGTGGGCGCAGGACCGGGCGATCCGGACCTGCTGACCATCAAGGCCTTGCGCGCCATCCTGCATGCCGATCTGGTGTTGTACGACCACCTGGTCTCTGACGCCGTGCTGCAGGTCATTCCGAGCAGGGCGGAAAAGCGCTACGTCGGCAAGGAGTCCGGCTTCCACAGCCTGCCTCAGGACGACATCTGCGCCCTCATGATCGAGCTGGCCCGCTCGGGACGCTCGCTGGTTCGCCTCAAGGGTGGAGACCCGCTGATCTTCGGCCGCGGCGGCGAAGAGGCCGAAGCGCTGGCGCGGGCCGGCATCCCGTTCGAGATCATTCCGGGCATCAGTGCCGCACAGGGGGCCGCTGCTCAGCTGGGCATGTCGCTGACCCACCGCGACCACGCCCAGTCCCTGCTGCTGGTGACCGGGCACCTGCGCGAGGACGACCTTGCCGGTTCGTCCGAGATCGACTGGACCGCCTGGGCCCGCCCCCATCAGACCCTGGTCATCTACATGGGTCTGGGCGCCCTGGACACGCTGTCGCGCAAGCTGGTGGAGCACGGACTGCCGTCAGACACCCCTGCGGCCTTGATCGAGCGGGCCACCACCCCGCAGCAACGCTGGATCTCGGCCACCGTCGCCACCCTGCCCGCCCGCGCTCGCGCAGCGCAGGTCCGGCCCCCGGCCCTCATCGTGGTCGGCGAGGTCGTTCGGGCCCGCGAAGAACTTCAGAAACTGGTCCGCACGACCACCCCCGTCCTGGAAACCGCATCATGAACCTCAAGGAAATCGTCAAGATCGCCCTGGCCGCCGGCCTCATCGCCATCGGCATCCACGAGTTTGCCCAGGCCGCGGACGGTGTCTCGCCCCCGCCCCCCGTCACCCAAGCCGTCCAGGCCCATTGATCCCGCATGGAAGCGACGCCGCAAGGCATTCCCTGAAGCGGACGGGAGTCCGGCCGGCAGTCCGTAGTCTGGCCGGACTTTGACTTCAGGTTCACCGGGCTTCGGCCCGGTTTTTTTCGTCCCTGGTGAGCTCCAGGCGGCGCAGCACGACCAGCAGCCCCGTCCCCACCAGCATCACGGCCGCGGCCATGTACAGGCCCAGCGCATAGCTGCCCCAGCGCCCAGCCATCCAGCCCGTGAGGGCCGGGCCCACGATCTGAGCCACGCCATAGGACAAGGTCATCTTGCCCATCATCTTGGCGGGCCGCGTGGGGTAGTAGCGCCCGGCCATCGTCAGCACCAGGCTCACCATGCCGACAAAGGTGCCGCCGAACAGCAGCGCCCCCAGGATCGCGCCGATCAGACCGCCTTCGACCACCGGCAGCAGCATGCCGATGATCTGCAGCACCGAGGCCAGGATGAGCGCATTGAGGTCGCCCAGGCGGCGGGCGATCAGGTCCCAGTTGAAGCACGCCGGTGCGGCGCCGATGCCGATGGCCAGGAAGGCCCAGGTGCCTTTGCCGGCCAGCCCGGGCAGGTGCTCGACGATGGCCACGATGAAGGTGGCGCTGATCACGAAGCCCATGCCGGCACAGAAGTAGGCCGCCATGAACAGGACCATGAAGGTGCGACCGGGGGGGTGGTCTTCGAGCTTGCGGCCCGTGCTCGTGACCCCGCTGGTGTCGGGGCGCGGCAGCCACGCCAGCGCCGGAACGGCCAGCAGCGCCCCCACCGCCGACAAGGACCACCACTGCGCCTGCCAGTCCAGCCACCGGCTCATGGCCATGATGGCCAAGGCACATCCGGCGATGCCCAGCCCGATGCCGGCAAAGTGCAGCCCCAGCTCGCTGCGCAGGTTGTGGCGCAGCAGCCAGTGCATCACCAGGCCTGTGCCCAGCAGCATGCCCGCCGCACTGCTCAGGCCGGCGATGTAGCGCGACAAGGCCCAGCCCACGACATCGGTGGTCAGGCCCATGGCCAGGGTGGACAGCACGGCCACCACGACGCCGATGCGATAGAGCCGGTCCTTGAGCTGCAGGTCGCTGATCAGCGAAGCCAGCAGCGCACCGCTGAGGTAGCCCGCGTAGTTGATGGCCGCCAGCACCCCAGCCTCCGTCACGCCCAGGCCCGCCTGCTGTTGCATCAGCGGCAGCAGCGGGGTGTAGGAAAAGCGGGCCACGCCCATCGTCAGGATGAGGCTGCAGATGCCGGCGCCGAGCACACGAAGTCGCTGGTGATCGAGGTTCATGGGTCACACCTTAGGCGGAATGACTTATCTGTTCAAATGATTTATAAAGAATCATCTATTCCATAATCGAGATACATCATGGAACTGATCGCCCTGCAGACCTTCAAGACCGTCGTTGATGAAGGCGGCGTGCTGGCCGCCTCGCGCAAGCTCAACACCGTGCAGTCCAACGTCACCAACCGCATCCGGCGGCTGGAGGACGAACTGGGCGTGGCCCTGTTCCACCGCACGGGCCGCTCGCTGGAGCTGGCGCCACCGGGCAAGCTGCTGCTCGACTACGCGCAGCGCATGCTGCAGCTTGAAAGGCAGACCCGCGATGCCCTGCGCCTGCTGGGCCAGGCCACGGGCGAGCTGCGCATCGGCAGCATGGAAACCTTTGCCGCGCTGCATTTGCCCGCCGCCCTCAAGGCCACCCGGTCCGCCCACCCGGGCATCGAACTGCGCGTGCAGACCGCCCCCTCGGCGGAGCTGGTCGACAAGGTGCTGACGCACAAGCTGGACGCGGCCTTCGTCGCCGGTCCGGTGGTGCATCCGGACCTGACGTTCACGCCGCTGATTGAGGAGGAACTCGTGCAGGTGCACGCCCGCGGCACCGATCCGGTGCTGCTGCCGCTGATCCTGTTCCGAGAAGGCTGCGCCTACCGGACCAGGGCGTTGGCCTGGCAGCGCAGCCAGGGTCACGCGCGCTCGGACGCCATGGAGTTCGGCACGCTCGAGGGCATCCTGGGCTGCGTGTCGGTCGGGCTGGGATGGACGCTGATGCCGCGCCGCGTCGTCGAGCAGTGTCGGCAGGCCGAGGATCTGATCGCCCTGCCCGTGCCGCCCGATCTGGCGTGCGTGCCCACCGGTCTCCTCACCCGCCGGGACTCGTCCCGTCCAGCCGCCCTTCACACCCTGTGCTCGGCCGTCAAGGCACCTGAGCACACCTGAATCCCGCGCCGCTTCCGCCAAGAGATCCACGCCGGACGCAAGCTGCAGGAGTCACCTACGGGAGAACACTCCCCCACGGTGCGGGACATGGCTGGCATGATGCAGCGCAAGGATACGTAGTTCCCACATGCATCTGCCAGCCGAGTCTTCCATGTGCGGTGTGCCCGATCATTTCACGCGAGTCGCCTCGCACTATGCGCTGGCCCGGCCCAGCTACCCGCCCGCGCTGTTCGAGTGGCTGGCCCTGCATGCCCGTCAACACCAGCTCGCCTGGGACGTGGGGGCCGGCAACGGCCAGGCCTCGCTGGCCCTGGCCGCGCACTTTGACCACGTGCTGGCCACCGACCTCAGCGCCAAGCAGCTCCAGTACGCCCCCGAACACGAGCGCATCGAGTACCGCGCCGCCCCCTGCGAAGCCAGCGGGCTCGATGACGCCTGCGTCGATCTGGTCACCGTGGCCCAGGCCCTGCACTGGTTTGACGTCGACCGCTTCCACGACGAGGTTCGGCGCGTGCTGCGCCCCGGTGGGCTGATCGCGGAATGGTCCTACGGCGTGTTCCGGGCGGAGGACCCGTCCATCGACAAGCTGCTGCAGGCCTTCTATCACGACGGTGTGGGCGACTACTGGCCGCCGGAGCGGCGTCACGTCGAGAACGGCTACAGCGAGCTGCCCTTCCCCTTCCAGCGCCTGCGTCCCCCGCCCTTCCAGATGGTGCAGCGCTGGCCGCTGGAATCCATGCTCAACTACCTGCGGAGCTGGTCGGCCACGGGCCGCAAGCAGGAGGTGACGGGCGTCGATCCGGTGGAAGCCCTCGCGCCCGATCTCGCCGCAGCCTGGGGAGATCCGGAGCTGCGCCGTCGCATCACCTGGCCGCTGGCGTTGCGCGTCGGCATGAAGTAGCCCGCGGCCCCGGGCGCCGGCCCGTCTGAGCCCCACCAACAAAGCCCGCATGAGCGGGCCTTTTTCATGGTGCGATCGGGAGTCCCCTCACGCCTTCGGGGGCACGATCAGGCCGGCCGCCACCGCCGGTCGCGCCAAGAAGGCCAGCAGCACCCGCTGCACCTCGGCAAAGTCCTGAAAGCCGACCAGATCGCCCGCCCCGTAGAAATTCACCAGGTTGTTCACCCACGGGAAGACGGCGATGTCGGCGATGGTGTACCCCTCGCCCATGATCCACGCACGGCCCTTCAAGCGCTGGTCGAGCACGCCGAGCAAGCGCCGAGACTCGGCCACGTAGCGGTCGCGCGGACGCTTGTCTTCGTACTCCTTGCCGGCGAACTTGTGGAAGAAGCCGAGCTGGCCGAACATGGGCCCGATGCCGCCCATCTGGAACATCAGCCACTGGAGGGTTTCATAACGCACGGCCGGATCGGCTGGCAGAAAACGCCCCGTCTTTTCCGCCAGGTAGATCAGGATGGCCCCCGACTCGAACAGCGCCAGAGGGCGCCCGCCCGGGCCATCCGGGTCCAGGATCGCGGGAATCTTGTTGTTCGGGTTGAGCGACAGGAACTCCGGCGACATCTGGTCCTGCGTCTCGAAGTTCACCTTGTGCACTTCGTAGGGCAACCCCAGCTCCTCCAGCAGGATCGACACCTTCACCCCGTTGGGGGTGGCCAGCGAGTAGAGCTGCAGGCGGTCCGGGTGCTGCGGCGGCCACTTGCGGGTGATGGGGAACGTGGAGAGGTCGGTGCTCATGACGGACGATTCCTGGGATCAGAAGAGTGCGGATGGTAGAGCTCTGCACCATGGGGATGCGCGCCGAACGCCCATGTCCTTGGCGCCGTCGCGGCCTCCCCGGCACAATCCGTCGCCTCAACATTTCCCTGTTCGCCGCAGCCCTGCGCAGCGGCCCATCGCCATGAACTTCGCCGAACGCCTCAAGCAGCTCCCCCCCGTCGCCCACCTCGCCGCCCTGCAACTGCTGGACGCCCAGGGTCAGGTGATCGCCACGATCGAAAACAAGCCCGGTCAGGCCGGTTCGCTGGCCGTGTATGCCGCGCTGGCCGCTCAGCACGGCGGCGCCATCACCCCGGCCGCGGCCGCCGAAGGCCTGGAGATCTACGCCGAACACACGGTCGACGCCCGCGCCAACCCCGGCAAGCATCCCAACATCGACCGCCTGCTGGCGTGGGCCGAGGGTGATGCCGCCCACCGCGTCAATCTGATCGCGGCCTGATCGGAGCCGGAGCGCTCATCCGAAGTCGTGTCCCACCGCCCACACGGCCGCCTCCACCCGTGAGCGGAAGTGCAGCTTGCGCAGCAGGTTGCGGATGTGGACCTTGACCGTGCTCTCCATGATGTCCAGCTCACGGGCGATCAGCTTGTTGGACATGCCGGCGGCCAGGCATTTCAGGATGGCCACCTCGCGCTCGGTGAGGTTGGCCTTGCTGCGGCGCTCGCTGGCGCCCTCTTCGCGCAGGGCCGTGGCCAACTGGCTCATCAGCTCGGGGCTGATGGCATTCTTGCCTTCCAGCGCCTGGGCGATCATCTGCAGGATGTCCTGCGGGTCGTTGTCCTTGAGGATGTAGCCGTCGGAACCGGCACGAATGGCAGCCATCAGGTCATCGGCCGAGTTGGACACCGTCAGCAAAATGATGCGCGCATCGACCCCCAGGTCCCGCATGGTGCGCAAGGTCTCCAGCCCGTCGATGCCCTTCATGTTCAGGTCCAGCAGGATCAGGTCGGGGTCGTGCAGGCGGGCGAGTTCGATCCCCTCCTGGCCGCTGGCCGCCTCGCCGACCACCTCGTAGCCGACCTCCAGCTCCAGCAGTTGCCTCACCCCGCGCCGGAACAGCGGGTGGTCGTCAATGATCAGCACACGGGTCGTGTCGCTCACGAAGCGTCTCCAGTGGGTTCAATCTCGCGCACCGCCTGGCGCACCTTCTGCGGCAGGAACTGCAAGGAGATGCGCGTGCCCGCCCCGGGCGTCGAGTCGATGTTCAACAGGCCCTCCAGGATCATGGCGCGGTCGTTCATGATGTTGACACCGAAGTGGTTCATCGGCGTGC
>CAYRBG010000139.1:0-7550 GCA_964422355.1 uncultured Sphaerotilus sp.
TCGAGAACCTGTTCAACCGTTTGTACAGCCATCCGCTGGGTGGGGCGTACACGGGTCAGGGCAAGACCATGTCGGGCACCGGTGTGCCTTGGGGCGTCACGGTGCCGGGACAGGGCCGCAGCGTCTATGCGGGGATGAACCTCAAGTTCTGACGGCCAGACGGGCCCGGTGGATGCCGCCGGGCCGTTGTGCTCACCGCTGCAAGGCGCTGAGCACGTTCTTGGGCACAAAGCCCAGCTGAACCTGGCCGCGCACCAGCACCGTCGGCGTGCCGCGCGCGCCGGTGCGCTCGTAATCGGCTTGGCACTGTGCGTCCCGTTCGACGATGCATTCGCTGAACGGAACGCGCTGGTTCGTCAGCCAAGTGCGGGCCAGCCTGCAGTAGCGGCAATCTTCGGAAGAGATGAGGCGGATGTCGCCCACCTTGGCGGCTTCGCGCATCGGGGCGCCGACACGGTGGTTGCTCCAGCCTTGCAGCAGCCGTTGTCCGGCCCACGCAGCCAGAACGATCAGCACCAGGCTGGCCCAGACCGGCCAGCGGCGTCGGGTGGGTGGGGTTGAAGCGGGTTGAGACATGGGACTCCCGATTTCAGGATTCGACCGGCCGCACCGCGGCCGTGGCGACGATCTCGATCTTCCATTCCGGCCGGGCGAGCCGGGCCTGGACGGTGGCCCGTGGCGGTGCGTGGCCGGCCGGCACCCAGGCGTCCCAGACCTCGTTCATGCCGTCGTAATCGGCGAGGTCGGCCAGGTAGATCTGCACCATCAGCAGGTGCCGGCGGTCGGAGCCGCCGCGTTCCAGCAGGCGGTCGATCATGGCCAACACTTGGGCGGTCTGACCGCGGATGTCCTGGGTGGCGTCGTCGGGCACTTGCCCGGACAGGTAGAGGGTGCCGCCGTGACGCGCCATCTCCGAGTAGCGCGCACCGACGTCAAAACGCTGCAGGGTCATGGTCCGGTCAAAGGGTCGGGGGTAAGACGAAAAAGCGCTGCTGCGTGGAGCCCAAGGCCCACATTCAGTGGCGGTGCTTCCTGCCGTTGGCCTTGGAGCCGGTCTTGGCGTGCGGCTTGCCGTGGGCGTGGTCGGCCGCGTCGTGCGCCGGGGCGGCGGCAGGCGCAGAAGCCTTCTGTCCGATCCTGCTTTCGGTGCCGGCCAGCAGCTTGTTGATGTTGCTGCTGTGGCGCCAGATCAGCAGCGCGCTCATGATGGCCAGGGCCAGCGTGGCGCCCGACGGGCCCCAGCCGATGACCTGGATGAGGGGGGCCGCACCCGCGGCAATCAGCGCAGCCAGCGACGAGTACTTGGTCGTGTACGCCACCAGCAGCCACAGGCCCAGCACGCAGGCCCCCAGGATGGGGTTGAAGCCCAGCAGCACGCCCGCGGCCGTGGCCACGCCCTTGCCGCCCTTGAAGCGGAAGAACACCGGCCAGAGGTGGCCCAGGAACGCAGCCAGGCCCACCATCGCCGCAGCGTTGACGACCTCGTCGCTGTCCAGGCCGAGGCGGTCACCCAGGCCGGCGACCAGCGCCACCGGGATCAGGCCCTTGAGTGCATCGAACACCAGCGTCAGTGCGGCAGCCTTCTTGTTGCCCGAGCGCAGGACGTTGGTGGCGCCGGGGTTGCCCGAGCCGTAGCTGCGCGGGTCGTTCAGCCCCATGGACTTGCTGACGATGACGGCAAACGACAGCGATCCGATCAGGTAGGCGGCAACAACGAGGATCAGGGTCCAGAGCGTGGGTGACATCGTGCGGAATGAGAAGTGGGCTGAAAACGGGGCGGTGTTCAGGTGAGGTGCCCGACGGCACTGCGCCAGAACGCTGGCCAATTCATCAGTTTACGCGGCGCAGGTGCACGACACCTTCATCCGACCGAGGCCGGGTCCACCGCTTCCACGGGGTGGGCGCCGAGCAGATCGACCAGCACCTGCGGGTTCAGGCTCACCAGAAAGCCCCGCCGCCCGCCGTTGATGTGGATGGTTGGCAGTGCCAGGATGCCCTTTTCAACGTACACCGGCACGGCCTTGCGGAAACCGAAGGGCGAGGTGCCGCCCACCTGATAACCACTGTGGCGCTCGGCCACGTCGGGCTTGCAGGGCTCGACCTTCTTGGCTCCGATCTGGCGGGCGAGGTTCTTGGTGCTGACCTGGCGGTCGCCGTGCATCAGCATCACCAGCGGCTTGGCGTCCTGGTCCTGCATCACCAGCGTCTTGATGACGGCGTGCTCGTCCGCGCCGAGCTGGCGGGCCGACTCGGCCGTGCCGCCGTGGTCCACGTAGTCGTACGGATGCTCGCCGAAGGTCACGCCGTTGCGGCGCAGAAACTGGGTGGCCGGCGTCTCGCTGACGTGCGCGCTCTTCTTGGCCATGGTGTCACTCCAGACCCAGCACGGCCGGGTCGCCTCGGCCGGCGCGCACCAGCACGGGCTCGCCGCTGCTCAGGTCCACCACCGTGGTCGGCTCCATCGGGCAGGCGCCGGCATCGACGATGACCTGGATCTGCTTTTCATAGCGCTCGCGGATCTCCTGCGGATCGTTGAGCGGCTCGGTCTCGCCGATGGGGATCAGCGTGGTCGACAGAAGGGCCTGGCCCAGCAGGCCCAGCAGCTCCTGCGCCACCTGGTGCTCCGGCACGCGCAGACCGATGGTGCGGCGCGACGGGTGCGAGACGCGCCGCGGCACTTCCTTGGTGGCTTCGAGGATGAAGGTGTAGGGGCCGGGCGTCGCGGTCTTGAGCAGCCGGAACTGCTTGTTGTCCACCTTGGCGTAGGAAGCCAGCTCAGACAGGTCGCGGCACATCAGCGTGAGGTGGTGCTTGTCGTCCACGCCGCGGATGCGGCGCAGGGCATCGACGGCCGCCTTGTCGTCCAGGTGGCAGACCAGGGCGTAGCTGGAGTCGGTCGGAATGGCCGCCACGCCGCCGGCCGAGATGATGGCCGCCGCCTGCTTGAGCAGGCGCTGTTGCGGGTTGTCGGGGTGGACTTCGAAGTATTGCGACATGACCTGGATTGTCGCGCGCGCGCCGCACTCGGTCGGGTCGATCTGAGGAGTACCTGTATGCGTATGCCTGTTTTTATCGTTTCAAGCCATTCACGCTGCGCCACGATTGGCCCTGTCCCTGCCATTGCTCTGCGTTCGTCGTCATGAACTTGAACTTCAACCGTCGACTTGTGGTCGCCTTTGCCGTACCTACCTTGGCGTTCAGTGCCGCCCTGGCGTGCAGCCAATGGGCACTGCGTCAGACCCAGGCTGAGTTCCGACACTACATCGATCACGAACAGGTGTTGGCCAACGATGTTCGGGAGATGTACGCCCAGGGTCTTCAGATGGGTCAGGCCTTGCGCAACATCGTGCTCGATTCGGGCAACACGAAGGCATACAAGAACCTTGAAAAGGCCCGTGGGGATTTCGATCGGGCCTTTGCAAACGCCAAGACCTTGGCTGCCGGAACCCCTCTGGCATCGGCTCTGGATGATGTGGACCGAATGCGAGTGAGTCAGTCGCGGATTCACGATGAAGTGTTGTCTCTCGCCAAAACGGACGCGACGGGGGCCCGTGAACGTCTGGTGGCGGTGGAGACCCCTTCATGGCGGGCGTTGAGGGAGCGCCTGCTGGAGCTGTCCGCTGCATCGTCCATGCTGTCTGAGGAGCGTCATGCGAGCATGGTGCAGCATGCTTCGTCGGTGGAGTGGGTGGTCGGTGTGCTGGCGCTGGTGGCCATCGTGCTGACCGCAGTGTTCGGGTGGGCTGTGCAGCGTGCGCTCCGACATGAGTTGGGTGGGGATCCCGCGCAAGCACGTGAGGCACTCACTCGCATTGCCCAGGGCGACCTGAGCCAGAGCGTCGTTTCGTCGGGAGACCCGGCCAGCCTGATGGCGGCGTTGGCGTCGATGCAGGACGTGATGCGCGGCCTTCTGACCCAGGTGAAGGACGCCAGCGCCTGCATCCAGGTGGCCTCGTCCGAGGTGGCCCAAGGCAACCAGGATCTGTCTTCGCGCACGGAGCAGGCCGCGAGCAATCTGCAGGAAACCGCGGCCAGCATGGAACAGCTCACCGGCACCGTTCGTCAGAGCGCGGACGCCGCCCGCCAGGCCAACCAACTGGCCGCCAGCGCTGCCGAGACGGCCACCCGAGGAGGCGAGGTGGTGTCGCAGGTGGTGACGACCATGAGCGAGATTCACGACAGCTCGCGCAAGATCAACGAAATCATCGGCGTGATCGACGGCATCGCGTTTCAGACCAACATCCTGGCGCTCAACGCCGCGGTTGAGGCTGCGCGGGCTGGCGAGCAGGGGCGCGGCTTTGCTGTGGTGGCGGGCGAAGTGCGCAATCTGGCCCAGCGCAGTGCGCAGGCGGCCCGTGAAATCAAGTCGCTCATCGGGGCCAGCGTGGACCGGGTGGAAAGCGGCAGCCGCCTGGTCAACGAGGCGGGACAGACCATGACCGAGATCGTCGGCTCCGTGCAGCGCGTGACGGACATCATCGGCGAAATCTCTTCTGCGGCGAGTGAGCAGAGCGACGGCATCGGGCAGGTCAATGCCGCGGTGGTGCAGTTGGACCAGATGACGCAGCAGAACGCCGCGCTGGTCGAACAGAGTGCGGCGGCGGCCGAGAGTCTGCGTGAGCAGGCGAGCAAGCTCTCGGAGGTCGTGCAGGCTTACCGGTTGGAGCGGGTGCGGGCCTGAGCGGTAGAGGGGGCTGTTCAGGCCGGCTGCCGCGCCCGCAGATTGAGCCATGCACTCGCCGCCCCGCACGCCGCGATCACGGCCATGCCCATCCAGGCCCAGCCGTCGGGCACGTGGTCGAACATGAGCCAGCCGATGAAGGCGGCCATGGCGATCTGGGCGTACATGAAGGGCATCAGCGTCGAGGCGGCGGCGCGCCCGAGCGCAAAGATCAACATCAGGTGCCCGCCGGTGCCCAACAGGCCGATGCTGCCGAGCAGGGCCAACTTCTGCACCGGTGCCGATGACAGCGCCTGAGCCACGTCCAGCCCCGAGACCCAGACGATCGGCGTCAGCAGCACTGTGCCGACCAAGCCGGTGTAGAAGTGCGTCGTGGTCGGGTCTTCCAGCGCCGAGAGTTTGCTCGTCAGCACCTGGAAGACGGCGTAGCTGACCGCACCGGCCAGCGGAAACAGCACCACCCCGCCGAACACGCCGCTGCCCGGCCGAGTGACGATCAGCGCGCCCACAAAGGCACCGATCACCAGCAACCAGCGCAGCCGGCTCACCCGCTCGTGCAGCAGCCAGCCGGCCAGCAGCGTGACCAGCACCGGCGCCAGCATGGTGATGGCGGTGAACTCGGCCACCGGCATGAACTGCACGCCCCAGAAGGACATCGCGGAGGTGAAGAGCAGCAGGGCCCCCCGCGCGAGTTGAAAGCGAGGGTGCGCGGAGCGAAAACGTCCACGGGGTGCCAGCTTCAACCACACGGCCATCAGCAGCGCCTGGATGCCGTAGCGCACCCACAGGATCAGCAGCACGGGCACGAGGTGGCCGGTGTGGCGCGTCGTGTTGTCCATGCAGGCGAAGCACAGCGCCGCAGCCAGGATCAAGCCGATGCCCGGGAGGGCCCCCGAGCGCTGGGGCACCGTCACGACGGGGCGTGTGTGCCGCTGGCCGCCCCCGAGGCGGGACGGGCGATGCGGTGGTCCAGCGTTTCCCAGATGGGCGTGAGTTCGCCGGGCAGCCAGGGCAGGGCGCCCAGGTCGATGCGGCTTTCAGCGGGGCTGTGGAAGTCGCTGCCGCGCGAGGCGGCCAGACCGAACTCCTTGGCCATGGCGGTGTACTTGGCGTAGTCGGCCGCCGTGTGGCTGCCGGTGACCACTTCGACGCCCGAGCCGCCGTGCTGCTTGAACTCGGAGAACAGTGCGTACTCCTCGTTGACCGTCAGCTTGTAGCGTCCCGGGTGGGCCACCACGGCGGCACCCCCGGCCTCGACGATCCAACGCACGGCATCGCCCAGCGCGGCCCAGCGGTGGGGAACGAAGCCGGGTTTGCCGTCGGCCAGGTACTTGCGGAACACCTCGTTGGTGTCGCTGCACTTGCCGGTCTCGACGATGTAGCGGGCAAAGTGCGTGCGCGAGATGAGGTCCGGGTTGCCCACGTAGCGCAACGCCCCCTCGAATGCACCGGGGATGCCGACCTTGGCCAGCTCGGCCGCGATCTCGTGGCCACGGGCTTCGCGCCCGCCGCGGGTGGCCGCCAGCCCCTGCACGATGGCCGGGTGGGTCTCGTCGAAGCCCAGACCGACGATGTGCACGGTCTCGCCCGCAAAGGTCACCGAAATCTCGGTGCCGGTCAGGTAGGCCATGCCCAGAGAAAGTGCCGCCTCTCGGGCGCGGACCTGACCGCCGATTTCGTCATGGTCGGTCAGCGACCAGAGCTCCACCCCGTTGGCATGGGCCCGCGCAGCAACGGTCTCAGGGTCGAGCGTGCCGTCGGAGACGGTGGAATGGCAGTGCAGGTCGGCGTTGAGGATGCTCACACCAGGGATTCTAGGGACCGCCCTCCAACCCTGCCGGCACCGCGCCGATGCACATGTCACGTTCAGGGGCGATGGGGGATCGACGTACGATGTTCCCATGCTCACCGCCACGCAGCTCCTCGGTTTTCTCCTGGCCGCCGTCGTTTTGACCGCCACGCCGGGGCCGGACAACCTCATGGTCCTCGGCATCGGCATGTCGCGTGGACGGCGTGCAGGCGTCGCCTTTGGGCTGGGCTGTGCGTTGGGTTGCCTCAGCCACACGCTGCTGGCGGTGGTCGGCGTGAGTGCCCTGGTGGCGGCATCGCCGATGGCGTTCACGCTGCTGAAGTGGGTGGGCGGCGGCTATCTGGTGTGGCTGGGCGTGCAGGCGCTGCGCCATGCGGGCGAGGTGCGCGTGGGCCCGTCGGCCGCGAGCGAGACCTCGCTGCGCACGCTCTTCTTCAAGGGACTGGTCGCCAACGCCGTCAACCCGAAAGTGGTGCTGTTCTTCCTGTCCTTCCTGCCGCAGTTCGTGGTGGCGTCGCAGGGGCCGGTTTCGTGGCAGCTGGGTCTGTTGGGGGTGGTCTTCACCGTCCAGGCTGCGGTGCTGTTTGCGCTGCTGGGCTGGTTCTCGGGCAGCGTCGGCGCATGGCTGAACCGCCGCCCGGGTGTGGGAAGGTGGCTGGACCGCGTGGCCGGCACCGTGTTCGTGGCGCTGGGTGTGCGCATGATCGTGGCCCGCTGAGCCGCCGATTCAATGGATCAACTGGAGAGCTGACGTGCGTCCCAAGAACACCATCTGCCTGTGGTTTGACGGCGCTGCCCTGGAGGCTGCGCAGTTCTATGCCGCGACGTTTCCGGACAGCGCGGTGCAGGCGGTTCATCACGCCCCGGGCGACTTCCCCGAAGGGCAGGAGGGTCAGGTGCTGACCGTGGAGTTCACGGTGATGGGCATCCCGTGCCTGGGCCTCAACGGCGGTCCCGTCTTCAAGCACAGCGAGGCGTTTTCGTTCCAGGTCATGACCGACGACCAGGCCGAAACCGACCGCCTGTGGAACGCCCTCATCGACCACGGCGGCCAGCCCA